>JANLQJ010000193.1:0-27564 GCA_031367715.1 Hyphomicrobiaceae bacterium
CAGACGGCAAGCTCTATCAGCTGCCGGTCCAGCAGTTCGCGAACCTCTATTGGTTCCGCTACGACTGGTTCCAGAATCCGGATTACAAGGCCAAGTTCAAGGCCAAGTATGGCTACGATCTCGGCGTTCCCGTGAACTGGTCGGCCTACGAAGACATCGCCGCCTTCTTCACCAACGACATCAAGGAGATCGACGGCAAGCCAGTCTATGGCCACATGGACTACGGCAAGAAGGATCCCTCGCTGGGCTGGCGCTTCACGGACGCCTGGCTCTCGATGGCCGGGAACGGCGACAAGGGCCTGCCGAACGGAATCCCGGTCGACGAGTGGGGCATCCGCATGGAGGGCTGCCGCCCGACCGGTTCTTCGGCTGACCGTGGTGGCGACACCAACGGAGCTGCCGCCGTCTATTCGATCCAGAAGTATCTCGATTGGCTGAAAGCCTATGCCCCGCCGACAGCGCCGGGCATGACCTTCGGTGAATCGGGTCCGGTGCCTGCCCAAGGCCAGATCGCCCAGCAGATCTTCTGGTACACCGCCTTCACCGCCGACATGGTCAAGGACGGCCTGCCGGTGGTTGGCAAGGACGGCCTGCCGAAGTGGCGCATGGCTCCCTCGCCCCATGGCGCCTATTGGCAGAATGGCATGAAGCTTGGCTACCAGGACGTGGGTTCCTGGACGCTGCTGAACTCGACGCCGGTCGATCGCCGCAAGGCAGCGTGGCTCTATGCTCAGTTCACGGTCTCCAAGACCACCTCGCTGAAAAAGAGCCATGTGGGCCTGACGTTCGTTCGCGAGAGCGACATCTGGGACAAGAGCTTCACCGAGCGCGCTCCCAAGCTCGGCGGCCTGATCGAGTTCTACCGCTCGCCCGCGCGCGTGCAGTGGACCCCGACCGGCAACAACGTGCCAGACTATCCCAAGCTGGCGCAGCTGTGGTGGCAGAACATCGGTGATGCCGCCTCGGGCGCCAAGACCGCGCAGCAGGCCATGGATTCTCTCGCCGAAGCCCAGGACAGCGTTCTGGGACGTCTCGAGAAGTCCGGCGTGCAGGGCGATTGCGGTCCCAAGCTGAACGCCAAGAAGACCTATGCCGAATCGACGGCAGCCGCCACGGCAGCCGGCACGATTGCGCCGGCCGCCAAGCTGGCGAACGAGAAACCGAAGGGCGAGACCATCGACTACGACACGCTGATCAAGTCGTGGCCGGCCTCGCCGCCCAAGAAGTAAGGCGGATGGTCTGAGAACGGATGGATCGGGGTGGCGAGGGTGCCCGCCCCGGTTCTTATTGTGCTAAGGGCTTTTTTTCTCCTCTCCCCGTTTTGACGGGGAGAGGAGACCGCTCCTCGCCGCCGCCCCTGACGGCAAGAGCTGGGCGGTCGGTAAGGGGCCGGAACTGGCTCTGGATCTGTTCTAGCACAACGGAGCCAGTTCCTGCCCATCCGGCGCTGCCGCGCCACCTTCTCCCCGTCAAAACGGGGAGAAGGGAGAGGGGGCCGATATGCCTTCAGCGAAAGGATACTTCTCCATGTCCTCTTTCATCCTCGCTATCGACCAGGGCACAACCTCGTCGCGCGCCATCGTGTTCGACGCGCACTTCAAGATCATGGGCGTCGGCCAGCAGGAATTCCCGCAGCATTTTCCGCGTTCCGGCTGGGTCGAACACGATCCTGAGGACCTCTGGCGCACGGTGCTGGAAACCGCCCACATCGCCATGGAAAACGCCGGCATCTCGGGCCGCGACCTCGCCGGCATCGGCATCACCAATCAGCGCGAGACCACCATCGTCTGGGACCGGGCGACCGGCAAGGCCATCCACAATGCCATCGTCTGGCAGGACCGCCGCACGTCGGACATCTGTGCGCGTCTTAAAACTGAGGGCTATGAGACGCTCGTCAATGCCAAGACCGGACTGCTGCTCGACCCGTATTTCTCCGGCACCAAAGTCGCCTGGATTCTCGCTGCCGTCCCTGGCGCCCACGCGCGCGCCGAGCGCGGCGACCTCGCCTTTGGCACTGTCGACAGCTTTCTCATCTGGCGTCTGACCGGCGGCAAGACCCATGTCACCGACGCGACCAACGCGTCCCGCACCATGCTGCTCGATATTCACACCGGCCAATGGGACGACGACCTTCTATCGCTGATCGGCGTGCCGCGCGCCATGCTGCCGGAGGTGCGCGATAGCTCGGGCGATCTCGGCGTCACCGATGTCTCAATCTTCGGAGCCGCCATCCCGATCCGCGGCGTCGCCGGCGACCAACAGGCGGCCACCGTGGGCCAGGCCTGCTTCGAGCCCGGCATGATGAAATCCACCTACGGGACGGGCTGTTTCGCGCTGCTCAATACCGGCACCGATGCCGTCCTCTCCAAGAACCGCCTGCTGACCACCATCGCTTACCAGATCAGTGGCAAACGCACCTACGCGCTGGAAGGAGCGATCTT
Organism: Hyphomicrobiaceae bacterium; assembly: GCA_031367715.1. GTDB lineage: Bacteria > Pseudomonadota > Alphaproteobacteria > Rhizobiales > Hyphomicrobiaceae > JANYHF01. Next base: position 2,442 of record JANLQJ010000193.1, read on the forward strand.
CGTTGCTGGCGCTGCCGTGCAATGGCTGCGCGATGGTCTGGGCACGCTCAAATCTGCCGACCAGAGCGGTCCGATGGCTGCAGCCGCCGATCCCAACCAGGACGTCATTCTGGTGCCGGCCTTTGTCGGCCTTGGCGCCCCGCACTGGGACGCCAACGCGCGCGGCGCCCTGTTCGGCCTCACCCGCGCCACCGGACCAAATGAACTCGCCCGCGCGGCGCTTGAAAGCGTCTGCTACCAGACCGCCGACCTCATCGAGGCCATGCGCGGCGACTGGGGCAAGGCCGGCGATACGGTGCTGCGCGTCGACGGCGGCATGGTCGCCTCGGACTGGACCATGCAGCGCTTGGCCGATTTGATCGGCGCCCCCGTCGACCGGCCGAACGTGCTGGAAACCACCGCGCTGGGCGCGGCCTATCTCGCAGGCCTCGCGGCGGGCGTTTATCCGGCCCCGGCCGAGTTTGCCAAGCAGTGGGCTCTGAACCGCCGCTTCACCCCGGCGATGAAAGCCGATGAGCGGACCCGAAGGCTCGCCAACTGGCGCGATGCCGTACGGCGCACACTGACAACGGGTTAGGCAAAGCCGACAGGCGAGCTAGGCGAAAAGAAAGTGTGAACTCGTATATTATTGAAATTGCTATGAAAAAAGACATACTCTGCGCGTTCGAACATGGCGTTTCCCGTCTTTGTCCCGACGATGAAATCGGTGCAGGATGCCGCCGGCAAGATGGGCAGTATCGCGGCTATTGAGAGTGACGGCCAGGGAACTTCGCCCAAGCAAACCGCTGATGTCGAGGCGGCGCTCGTCATCGTCGTCAAGGACAGCATCATCAGCCCGAACGAAGTCGACGCCATAGCTCCCGCCATCAAGGGCGCCAACGATGCCGGTGTGCCAGTCGTCACGGTCGACCCCCGCGTCGACAGGGTCGCGTATGGAGACATGCTCGACGACGATGCGGTTCATGTGACCCGGGATTGGATTGGCAAGGTGCCCGATGCGGTCGAGCAACGGTTTGACGCTTTGCACCGTCGTCCAGACTCCTGGTAAACTTGCCTGCTCGGCAAAGGCAAAATGAAATCGCTCATGGTCGAGATTGAACGCTCATGTGTCGTGGACCCTGGCATTCCGCTTCTGAATGGCATCCTCCTTGCGGGCGCTGCGCGAGGCTCTACGCGACCAGCTGATTGCGGCTCGCTCGAGCAAGCCAACAGCGAGGGCGACGCGCGCGAACTGGCCCTCACGAACTTGCTTCAAGTTGATCAGCGCAACGAAGCTGCCGCGCCGCGGGTAGATTTCAGAGAGGCCATCTTCGGCCAAACGCGTAGGTACAATACGGTCGCTGAAGTCACGCCGGATCGATATGACGGACCGGCCGGCCGGGCGCGAGGTGGGACGCGGCAGCCACGATGGACTGGGTATCAATACCGAAATGCCGGTAGAGGTCGGCAATAGTGCCGGTCTGGCCGAAGTGTTCGACGCCAAGGGCAACCGTGCGGTGCCCGATGACGCCACCGAGCCACGCGAGCGTCGCGGGATGGCCGTCGATTACCGTAATAACTGTGCAGTGGCGCGGAATTTCGGCAAACAGGCGCTCGACATGGCTCTGAGCCGATCGGTTGCCGCGCTTCCTGGCGCGCTGCGCCGCGTGCCAGCCGGCATTCAACCGGTCGGCTGACGTTATTGCGAGCAGGCCGACATCCCTGCGGTCCTCGCCGATCAGGCCGGCGGCCACGATTGCTTCGGGTGCAACACACCCCTGATAGGCGATGACTACTTCGGCGTTGGGACCAGGCTCGCGCAGCCAATAGGCACCGTCGATCACGCCTTGCGAAAAGGCGGGCGCCCGCCGGTCTCGTGGTTGGTCAATCGCTCGCGTCGACAGGCGCAGATAGACCGACCCGCCGGTCTCGTCGCGCAGCCAGGTGCGCTCGTCGGGATCAGGGTTGCCGTCACCATCGCGCTGCAAGTAGTTGAACGACCAATCCATGATGATCGACAGCTCATCGAGGAAGGCAGGCTCGAAAGCGGCCAACCCGTCCTGGCTCATGCCGATCAGCGGTGAGCCGATCGATTGGTGGGCGCCGCCCTCGGGTGCCAGAGTCACCCCCGATGGCGTGCCGATCAGCATGAAGCGCGCGTCCATGTAGCAGGCATAATTGAGGGCATCCAGACCGCGCGCGATGAAGGGATCGTAGACGGTGCCGATCGGCAGCAGTCGTTTGCCGAACAGGGAATGGCTGAGACCGGCCGCGCCGAGCAGCAGGAACAGGTTCATCTCGGCAATACCAAGCTCGATATGCTGGCCCGCGGTTGAGAAGCGCCATTTCTGAAACGACGGAATACGCTCATCACGAAAGGTATCGGCAACATCGCGGCGTGCAAATAGGTTGCGCCGGTTGACCCAGGGTCCAAGATTGGTGGACACCGTGACGTCGGGCGACGTCGTCACGATACGCTCCGCCAGCGAACCGTTTGACTGCGCCATTTGATCAAGAATCTTGCCAAATCCGGCCTGAGTCGATAGCGCCGTGTCGTCGAGACGGATTGGACCGTCGGTGGCGAGCGGCACATCCGAAAAGCGCCGCGGCCACTCGGAAAAGAACGGCGTCGCTGCGAGAAAGCTGTCGAACTCGGCCGCGGCGACCTTGAGACCTGCGTGCCTGTCCCACTCGGTACCCTCGGGAACGCCCATACTGGCCTGGAACTTGCGCATCTGCTCGACGGTCATCAGGCCGGCGTGATTGTCCTTGTGCCCCGCAAGTGGCGTGCCCCAACCTTTGATGGTATAGACAATGAACACGACAGGCCGGTCGTGATCGACGGCTGCGAAGGTTTCGGCGAGGCTGGCGAGGCAATGGCCACCGAGATTGGCCATCAGGCGTTGCAGCTCCTCGTCGGTCCGACGCTCGATCATGGCGGTCACCGCGCCCTGATCGCCGAGATCGTCCAACAGCCGCTTGCGCCAGGCCGCACCGCCCTGAAAGATCAAGATAGAATACAAAGAATTTGGGCAGCGGTCGATCCAGTCTCGCAAACGCTCTCCGCCTGTCTCGGCAAAGGCCGCCTGCTGCAGTTTTCCGTATTTCAGGCTGACCACGTCCCAACCAAAGGAGTGGAAGATGGCCATGATGCGATCATGCAGACCCTCGCGCACGATACCGTCCAGGCTCTGGCGGTTGTAGTCAATGATCCACCAGGTGTTGCGCAGCTCGTGCTTCCAGCCCTCCTGCAGGCATTCGTAGATATTGCCCTCGTCGAGTTCGGCGTCGCCGGCGAGCGCGATCATGCGGCCTTCCGGCCTTTGCGGCCCCCAGGACTTGGCGCGCACATAGTCCTGCACCAGCGAAGCAAAGGCCGTCATGGCAACGCCGAGGCCGACCGAACCGGTGGAAAAGTCGACATCATCGATGTCCTTGGTGCGGCTGGGATAGGGCTGGGCCCCTCCATAGGCACGAAAGGCCTCGAGCTTCTCGCGCGTCTGCTTGCCCATCAGATATTGGATGGCGTGGAACACTGGCGCGGCGTGTGGCTTGACCGCGACCCGATCCTCAGGACGCAACACCGAGAAATAGAGCGCGGTCATGATCGAGACCATTGAGGCGCAGGACGCCTGATGCCCGCCGATTTTCAGAGCGTCGGTTTTGGGACGCAGGTGGTTGGCATGGTGAATGGTCCAGCAGGACAGCCAGAGCACCTTGCGCTCGATCTCGGACAGCAGTGTCAGGCGAGTGTCATCCATGGTTTCTTGCCCTTGCTGTTTGGTATGTTTTGACAAAATCGGGTCCCTTGCACAACATCGCCGAAGCGGTCGCGGCTGGCGTCCCGGCCGCTGCGGTCGGTAACGCAGCGTTCGCCGAGAGGGACGACGTTCACCGAGTTGGCATGGAATCCACTATGGTTGGAGCTGTAATCGCATGAAGACGTCATTTGCGGGCAAACGCGATAAGCGCGCCGACTGGAACTGGGACACCGTGATGCCGGCCAAGGACTAAGTCGTCAAACGATTTGCGGCAGAGCCACACCGAGGAATTATCCAAATTTCGCGAGCGCTTGCATTTCAGTGCGCCGCCGATAGTCTGGATTTGATCTGCGACACCCACAACGTTTGACACCATGGTATGATCCGACGTCATTGTCGTCGGGGCGGGGTCGAGCGGCGGAATGATCGCAGCCAATGCCGGCGAACTGAATTCAGAGCCGTAGATGTCTGACGTTGGCCCGCTGCCGAATTGGCGCGGGACACTATGTCCGTAGCATCTCACAGGACCAGTTGGCGCATCGCCAACAGGCAAAGCGCCGTAGTCAGTGCCAACACCAGTGCAACCAGGGCATTGATATCGGGCGTGAATCCAAGGCGCATCATCGCCCATAGGCGGATAGGCAGTGTGCTGTCGGTTCCGGTGACCAGGATGGTGATCAAGGTCTCATCAAAGGAGAGCGCGAATGAGAGGGCGCCTGCGCCAATCATGGCGCCAGCGAGATTGGGCAGCAGGATATGGCGGAAGGTCTGCAAGTGATTGGCGCCGAGGTCGTAGGACGCCTCGATCATGCTCCTGCTGAGGGTTTGCAGACGTACCAGGATGGTTCGGTAGGCGATCGCCAGGACGAATACGGTATGTCCGATGACCACAGTCAGCAGCGAACGCTCGAAGTTGATCTCACGCAAGAACACGAGCAGAGACAGCCCGGTGATGATCGGCGGCATGAGAAAGGGCAGGAAGACGATGAATTGCAGCACCTCGCGATCGAGTGACCGGCCGGAACCGTAATAGAGTGCCAGCAGCGTTCCCAAAACCAGCGATGCCAGCACCGCCGAGATGCCGACGATCATGGTATTCTCGAAGGCGGTCAGGATGCCTTCATTGCGGGCCAGTGCGGCATAGGCGGACAGGCTGGGGGCGGACCAATCGATAGTGCCCTGCTTGACCTCGAAGAACGATGAGAGAATCGGCAACAGGATCGGACCATAGAGCAGCATAAGCACGAATGTGGTGACGGCAATGAGACCGGCATTGACGGCTCGGTTCGGCGTCATGCCAGCTCCGTGCGCGTGCGGCCGAAATAGTTGCCGATCAGGATCGCGGCGATGATCACTGTCGCCAAGATTGCCGACAGCGCCGACCCGAATGGCCAATTGAAGGCGGTGCCGAACTGACTATAGATGATGCGCCCAAAGGTGAATCCGCTATTGCCGCCGACCATCTGCGGCGTCAGAAAATCGCCGATCGCTAGCACAAAGACGAAACTGGCCGCAGTTGCCACGCCCGGCAAGCTCAGTGGCAGAACGATCTTGCGAAAGGTCAGCCAGTCAGAGGCGCCGAGGTCGGACGATGCGTCCAGCAGGTTGCGCGGGATGCGCTCAAGCGAGAGGAAGATCGGCAGGATTGCGAACGGGATCAGAAGTACCGTCAGCGTCAGGAGCACCGCATTGAGATTGAATACAAAGAGTGTGAGGGGCTCATGGATGAGGCCGATCCAGAGCAGGAACCGGTTGAGGAAGCCATTGCCGCCGAGGATCGCGCGGATGGCATACATCTTGATGATGTAGCTCATCAGCAGCGGGACCAGCACAAGCATCAGGAGTAGATACTTCGTGCGGCCCTTCAAGCCCGCCAGCAGATAGGCGACTGGATATCCGAACAGGATGGCAAGCAGCGCCACCCCCAGGCACAGCAGGCAAGTTTGCCAGAGCACCGGGACAAAGATCGGATCGGTGAAAAAGCGGACGTAGTTGGCAAATGTGAGAGTCGTATCGACGGTGCCGTGATCGAGAGAAAAGAAGCTGTAGAGCAGAAAGCTGGCGAGCGGCGCCACGATGAACGCCACCGGCAGCGCATGAGCCACCAACCCGAGCAGCAGGTGATGGCGGGCGGGCGGTGACGGCACAATGCTCACGGCGCCTGCTGCGCAATCGTCCTTGCGCCCCTCATTGATGTCTGCTCACTCAGCCGTCGGACCCTCCGCGCGCATGCGGGGAGGGTCTGCGCACATCTTCGAAACCTAAGGTGCAGCCTTGATCTCGTTCCACAGATCCGACCGCTTGGTGGGATCCTCGACCAGTTGCAGATAGACCAGCTTGTCGTTGGGGCCAGCGCTTGTGCTGGCAACCGATGTGTTGCCAAAGCCGTTGCGGTCCGACAGCGCCTTGCCGATCTTCTTTTGCAACAGGAAGTTCACCCAGCTCTCGGCCAGTTCCTTGTCCCTGACGCCCGACGTCATGGCCCAGGTATCGAGCCAGGCCAGCGCGCCCTCCTTGGCGTTGATATAAGCCACGTGAGCGCCCGCATCCTTCATCGACTTGAGCTGCTGTTGGCCATAGTTGGCCCAGATCAGCGCAATATCGTTGCTCTTGTAGAGCTGGGTCGCCTCATCGGCAGTGGTATAGAAGCTCAGCACATTGTGCTTCAGGTCGATCAGCTTGGCCTTGGCGGCAGCGATTTGATCTGTCGACAGATGGAACGGATCGGCGACACCTTGTGTCAGCGCCGTGAACGAGAAATTGTGTTCGCCATTGTCGTAGGCCAGTATCTTGCCCTTGTATTTCGGGTCCCACATCACAGCCATGCTGTCGGGCGCAGGCTTGACCTTGTCGGTGTCATAGATCAGGCCGATCGAGTCGAAAGCGAACGGTATGGCGTGCACCTTGCCCTCGCGCACGACGCCGCTGACCCTGCTGAGATCGCTGAACAGCGGCAGCGTGTCTTTCTGGTTCGGCACCTTGTCGAGGTCGAACGGCGTGGTGAGGCCGGCATCGATGTAGCGCTGCAGCTGCGCCGTATTGACCGCGAACAGATCGAAGTCCTTACCCTCGCTGCCCTTGATCTTGGCCCAAATTTCGTCGTCGGTGCCGATGAACACGACCTTCACGGTGGCGCCCGACTGCTGTTGGAATTCCTTGACCCAATCGTCGTCGGCATAGCCTTGCCAGGCCATAACTCGCAGCTCCTTGGCCTCGGACGTTGCTACCCCCGCCCCCAGCAAGAGTGGCAGAGTTGCGGCCGCGCCGAGCAGCAAACGTCTCGTCAGTGTCAGCACCATGATTTCCTCCTTAAGGGTCCTAGTCACTCACAGACTTCAAAGTGGCATCACCGTCACCAGACCCTCGTCCTCGGCCGCCTGCATGGGATTGCGCAGTGGCTTGCCGAAGGCCGGTACGTCAATCTCGAACTCGTCACCGGGCGCGGTCTTGACGCCTGCCGAGAAACTCAGCACCGCCGCACCGAAATAGTGCGCATGCAAATCACCAGGCCGGCGGAAGATCGGATACTTGAAGTGGTGGTGCTCAAGATTGGAGTAAGAGTGGGACATGTTGGCCTCCCCAAGCAGGGCATCGTCCTCCCAAAGCACCTTGCCGTTACGGATGACGCGCGACTTGCCGCGAACATCGGCGGGCGGCTCGCCGATCAACAGCTCGGGCCCGAAGGAACAGGCGCGTAGCTTGGAGATACCCGTATAAAGATAGTTCTTGGCTTCGACGGTGTGATCGGAGAACTCATTGCCGATGGCAAAACCGATACGGCGCGGAAAGCCTTTCGCATCGTTGATGTATAGCCCAACAATCTCGGGCTCTTCGGCCCCGGTGATGGCAAAACTTGGCAGCAGCAGCGGAGCGCCCGGCGCAACCACGCATTCACCCGTGCCCTTGTAGAACCACTCCGGCACCACGCCGATCTTGCCCTTGGCGGGCTTGCCTCCCTCCACGCCCATGCGAAAGATCTTCATGCTGTCGGACTCTGGCGCATCGTTGCCATGGGTCATGACATGCATTTTGTTGCGCGCCGAGGCGCTGCCAATGTGACTTAGGCCGGTGCCGGTAATGAAGAAGCGCGTGGGCTCGGGATGATCGAGCGGGGCGAGCACATGACCCGACGCCAACAGACCCGCATAGTCGATGCGCTTGCCATTGGCGAACTGGCCGATGAGTTCGGCCAGAGGTTGCTTCTTGGCCATTGCCTGCTCGGCCAGTTCGTAGATGCTGCCGACACCGGTCAGCTCGCGAGCATGATCGCCATCGGCCTCGACCAGCGCAACCCCTCTGCCGCCCAAGCTGTTGCGATACTGTATGATGCGCATTGCCCACTCCACGAAACGAAGGTCATTTTCAGATCCAACCGCCATCGACGACAAAATTCTGAGACGTACACATGCGACTGTCGTCGGCCGCCAGAAACAACGCCATGCGCGCAATATCGGACGGAAACACCCGTTCGCGCAAACACTGCCGCTCTTCGATCTGCCTCTCACCGGCCGGAGTGAGCCACAGTTTCAACTGCCGCTCGGTCATCACCCAGCCTGGTACGATGCAGTTGACACGGATCTTCTCGGGCCCAAGTTCACGGGCAAGCGCCCTGGTCAGACCCGCGACGGCTGCCTTGGCGGTGACGTAGGCCGGACAGTCGGGATCGCCGACATACCAGGTGATCGAGCCGAAATTGATGATCGAGCCACCGCCGGCGTCCCGCATGCTCGCCCGCACGGCCTGGGCAGCGAAAAACTGATGGCGCAGATTGACGGCCATGCGGTCGTCCCAATAGGCGACGCTGACATCGGCAGTCTGATGCCGGTCATCGTTGCCGGCATTATTAATCAGCGCCCGGATGGGGCCATTCTGTTCGAAGGTGCGAGCGATGGCAGCGCGCAGGTCATCTATGTTGCGCAAATCGCATGGGATGAAGTCTGGCGGCCGGCGACCGCTGCTTGCAATCTCTGCCGCTAACGCTTCGGAAGCTTCCCTCGCCACATCGACAAACACGACGCGAGCGCCTTGAGCGCTGAAATGTTCGACGAGACTGGCGCCGATGCCGCTACCGCCGCCGGTGATGAAGACCACGCGGTCTCGCAAGCTGGGATAGTCGGCCGGGTTGTCGATTGCGCCTGTCATAGGTGCCTCAATGCGAATGCCGCCCGACCGCCGCACCGCGGCTGCAGGCGAGAAAATCGAGATCGGCGCCCTCGTCGGCCTGCAGCACATGGTCGACATAGAGTTTTTGATAACCGCTGCTCATGGCCGGCTCGGGCGCTTTCCAGAGCTTTTTGCGCGCTGCCAGTTCCTTGTCGCTGACGTTCAGTTGCAGCCGTCGCCCGGAAACATCGAGTTCCACCGGATCGCCATTTTGCACCAGTGCCAGCGGTCCGCCAGCTGCCGCTTCGGGCGAGATATGCAGCACCACGGTGCCGTAGGCCGTGCCGCTCATGCGCGCATCCGAGATGCGCAACATGTCCTTGACACCCTTCTTCAGGAGTTTGGCTGGCAGCGACATGTTGCCCACCTCCGCCATGCCCGGATAGCCCTTTGGCCCGCAATTCTTTAGTACCATCACCGATGTTGCGTCGATGTCCAGTCCACGATCGTCGATGCGGCAATGATAGTCCTCGATGTTCTCGAACACGACCGCCTTGCCGCGATGCTGCATCAATCCGGGCGTCGCCGCCGACGGCTTCAATACGGCGCCGTTAGGGGCCAGATTGCCGCGCAAGACGACGATGCCGCCCTGCGGGGTCAACGCCTCATCCCATGGGCGGATTACTTCGGAATCGTAGGTCGGCGCGTCCCGCACGATTTCACCGATGGATTGTCCGGACACTGTCAAAGCATCCTTATGCAGCATGCCGCGCTCGGCCAGCTGGCGCATCACGGCCGGGAGGCCGCCGGCATAGCAAAAGTCCTCCATCAGGAAGCGGCCGGACGGCATCAGATCGACCAGCGTTGGCACGTCGCGGCCCAGCCGGTCCCAGTCATCGAGCGTCAGATCGACGCCGAGCCGCCGCGCAATGGCGATAAGATGGATGACTGCGTTGGTGGAGCCGCCGATTGCACCGTTGACCCGAATGGCATTCTCGAAGGCCGGGCGCGTCAGGATGCGCGACATGCTCACGTCATCGTGTACCAGGTCGACGATGCGCCTGCCGGCCATATGGGCGAGCACGCCGCGCCGCGCATCGACCGCCGGTATGGCCGCATTTTCCGGCAAACCGATACCGAGGGCCTCCACCATGCTCGCCATGGTCGAAGCCGTACCCATGGTCATGCAGCTGCCAGCTGACCGGCTCTGGCCCTGCTCCACGGCCATGAAATCGGCCAGCGACATGGTGCCGGCCTTGACGTCGGCGTGAAAGCGCCAGACATGCGTACCCGAGCCGATCTCCTGCCCGCGGAACTTGCCGTTCAGCATCGGCCCGCCAGAGACCGCAATTGCCGGCAGATCGCAGCTCGCCGCACCCATGAGCAGTGCAGGCGTGGTCTTGTCGCAACCGACCAGCAGCACCACGCCATCGATCGGATTGCCACGGATCGATTCCTCCACATCCATGCTGGCGAGATTGCGGAACAGCATGGCCGTCGGCCTGAGATTGCTCTCGCCCAGCGACATGACCGGGAACTCGACCGGAAAGCCGCCCGCCTCATAGACGCCGCGCTTCACGTGCTCGGCAACCTGCCGCAGATGCGCATTACACGGAGTGAGCTCCGACCAGGTATTGCAGATGCCGATGACCGGACGGCCGTCAAACAAATCATGCGGCAGGCCCTGGTTCTTCATCCAGCTGCGATGCATGAACGCGTTCATGCCCTGGCCGCCAAACCACTCGGACGATCTGAGTTTGCGTAAGTTGCGTACCGGCATGTGAGCGCCCACAATTGTTTGGCATAGCCGAACAACGTTTGTTGGTGCTAAAGTATTGCCCAACACATGGGATCGAGTCAAATTGCAACTTCGGACGCATTGGACGCTCTGGCCATGACGAAGACCGAACATGCAGCACCAGATGGCCGTTACAAGGTCAGGAGCCTCGGGCGGGCTCTCGATCTGCTCGATGCGATCGCCGCCAGCGTGGCCTCTGGCGCTCGCTTGACGGACATCGCCCGCAATCTCGCAATGTCGAAGGCTGCCGCGCACGCCATCTTGCAGACACTGTTGGCGCGCGGCTTAGTGAGCGACAGTGGCGCCGGACATGGGCGGCGCTACAAGCTCGGCATGGCGCTGGCGACGCTGGGGGACAGGGCTCTGCATGGGCTCGGTCTACTGGATGCGGCGCTACCTGAATTGCGGCAGCTGACCGACGAGATAGGCCTGACCACGCGCGTCGCCATCCTGGAAGATGGCTATGCCGTTGTGGTTGGCCGGGTTGACGGTCCTGGCGCCGTTCGCTTCGATGCCGCGCTTGGCCGGCGCGAGCTGCCGCATTGCTCGGCGGTCGGCAAGGCACTGCTGGCGAGCCTGCCGTTGGAGACGGCCCAGGCATTGCTGGCTAGCATCGACCTGGAGCGGCGCACGCCCCAGACCATCACCACGCGTGCGGCGCTCTTGAAGGAACTCGCCAAAGTCCGGCGCCTTGGCTATGCGGTCGACGATGAGGAGGACACCGAAGGCGTAGCCTGCATCGGCGCCTGCGTATTCGACCGCGCTGGCACGGTGGTCGGAGCGATCAGCGCCACAGGACTGCGGGGCCGCAACTGGGGTGGTGGCAAGACCCAACTGGCAAAACCGGTGCTGGCTTGTGCCAGGCGGATCACGCAAAGACTGGGCGGGGTGCCGGCTCCTGCCAAACAGACAAACATTCGGGCTGATGGTTAGAGTACTTTCCGCTTGATGTGGAACATTAGGCGGCGCTGCATGCCGGAAATAATTGGCGCACTCATCGGGTGCAAAGGTTTTGATGAGTTTGCCGATCAGCTTTATGAGCGTCGTCACGGTGCGGGCGGCGCCTTTGCGCAGTGCCGTCTTCAGCTTGGAGAATGCCATTTCGATGGGATTGAGGTCTGGCGAATAGGCGGGCAGATAGCGCACCGTGGCGCCGGCGGCGCCGAGCGCCTCGGCGACTCCGACAATCTTGTGGGTGCGCAGATTATCCATGAAGAGGATGTCGTTCTTGTGCAGTGTCGGCACGAGAACCTGTTCGACATAGGCAAGGAACGATGGCCCATCCATGGCGCCGTAGATGACATAGGGCGTGGTCAGACCATCGATGCGCAAGGCGGCAACCAGGGTCAGCGTCTTCCAGTGGCCGTGCGGCACGTTCGAGACAAGGCGCTTGCCACGCGGCGAACGCCCGTAGTGCCGCACCATCTTCGTGGTGACCGCGTTCGGCGTGGCGCTCGGACCGATGGCGCGCTCACGCCTCACCGTCGATGAAGACGAGGCGCGGCGCATCCAGGCGCGGCTGTTCGGCTTTCAACTCGGCGCGCGCGGCAGCAACGTCAGGGCGATCCTGTTCGGCGGCGTGCAGAGTTTTTTTTAAAGGTGATGTCGTGCCGCTCATAAAAGCGCCAGATCGAGGTTGTCCCGGACTTGAGCTTCAGTTCGCGGCGCAACCGCGCGCCGATCTCCTTCAAGGTCAGGTCCGGCTCGGCGGCAACCAGCTCAAGCAGCCATTGCCGATGCTGATCGAGCGGCGAGCGGCTGTGGCCCGTGCCGGGCTTGGCATCGAGGCTGCCGGTCGTCGTCCAGCGCTCGATCCAGCGGATCGCCGTCGAGGCGCCGACATTCAACAGACGCGCCGCCTGCCGCGCGCTATCACCGGCCTCGACAATCGCGACCGCCCGCACCCTGAGATCCTTCGAGTATCCCTTCGTCGTTGCCACCCCGCCGTTGCTGTCGCGGGAATCTGAATCTGATTTGCAAGCAGAAGGGAACCCCCTGCGGCTTTTCTGATTCACATCAGGCGGAAAGCGCTCTAGCAAGCACCTTGCGCAGCGCAGGCTCAGCAAAGCAGGTGTCGATGCCCATCGAAGTTGCGAACGCGAACGCGGCGGATCCGCCGGTCGCACCCGCCGCCGCCTCAATGAGTGCCGCATGGAGCGTGCCTTGCCCTTGGACTTGAAACGAGAGTGACATAGGCGCCGCGCCCCTGCAAAAGCTGTGGCAGTTTCATACACTGGGTCGCCGAACACTTCCGAGGGCTATCGTGCTACGTGTTTGTGTGTCGATCGCCACCAAAGCTGGTGTTTTCGATTGGCGCCGTTTGCTCGGGACCAAGCGGATCGTCGCGGCTTCGACCACCTTCATATGATCGAGATGCGCCCGAACCGCGTCCAGGAATCCGGGCACGAACCGCAGGCTCGACGCTTGCGCGCGTGACAGAAAGCCAGCGGTGGCCCGCACCGAGAGCGGTGCGCCGGGGTGACGGAGGAACTCGTGCAAGGGTTGGCGCTTCGCGAAGATCGGAAAATCGCTGATCTCGACGGCGTGCCGGGCCGTACCGTCATATCTGGCAGCGCGGGGAAATGACCGCTGCTTGGTCGGCCAAGCGCGATCACGATCGGTCGTATAGGTCCCCGGCTTCTTCAAGCGGTTGCCGAGCCAAGCCGCGACCGGCACGGAAACGGCGTTGCCGACCAGTGACCACCTCGAACGCTCGGGCGCGCTCGCCGTCCAGTCGGACGGAAAACCTTGCAGCCGTTCGACATCTCGAATGTCGGGCTTGATGATGCGCCCGTCGGGAAGAAGGATGGCGGGTGGCGAGGGGATGCCGACCGTCGAACCGTTCTTCAGGGTCGGCACGGCACTAGGCGCCCAGCAGAGACCGCGTGTCCCCTCGGTCCAGGAGAAGCCGTGGGCGTGGGTATCGAGACGTGTCGTGATCGCCTTGAGCTGTGCCTCGTCGGCGAAAAACACGGTCGAGGGATCGAGATCGCAACGGCTCGCGACAAAGAAGACGCGTTCGCGCCGCTGCGGCAGGAAGGCGAGGGTATTCACGATCCGGTAGGCCCAACGATATCCACGTTCCTCGAATGCCTTCGTCAGCCGATCCATGGCCGAGCCCTGGTCGAGCGACAACATGAACGACACGTTCTCCAGCACGACGACCGGGACCTTCCGTTGATCCAGCAGGCGAAAGACATGATCGACCAGACCGGAGCGCTTGCCGCCGATACCGGCCGTCATGCCCGCCTGCGACAGATCCTGGCACGGAAAGCCGGCCGTCAGCAGTTCCGTCCTGGCCGGCAAGGACTTTAACGACGATACGTCGGGGTAGTTCGTGACGAGCGGAAACTGCGCCCCGAGCACCGTGACGGCCGGGTCCCAGATTTCGCAGGTCAACATCGTTTCGTGGCCGGCTTCGTGAAGCCCGCGCTCCATACCGCCGATGCCGGCGAAGAGTGCAGCGATGCGCATGATGATTCGCTCCCCGGCTCTATCGCGACCATATCCGAGGAACAATCCGAACAAAAGAGGAACTTACGCCGCGTCCACGGCGCTCTGAATTGTGGGGATGTCGGTCGAAGGTGTGGCGGAATGTCGCCAGGGGTGGGTAGCAGAGGGAGGCCTGAGCTCACGAGGCCGAGTCGGCGAGCGCCTAGCGGAACCTGCGAACGCCGCTCGTTGTGCTACCCATATGCTACCCGGCGGGGAATTCCGGGTTTTTGGCTTGCTACCCGGATTTTTAGGTTGTTGTTTTGTTGAGAAAAGTGGTTGCGGGGACTTCCACCCACTCCTGTTATAGCGCGCGACGGCAATGTTCCTGGCGTGTTCCGCCCGGCGGCGAAATCGAGGATTGCCATCAACTCGCCGCGTAGCGTGGCGCGCACTTCGCCGCGCTTTTCACCTGGGTTGAGAACAACTTCACCGATCAGGGATCGGATAGCCATGGCGGCCTCCATATTGGTTTCGAGGTCAACTTTCCCATCAGTCAGGCAGGCCACCTTGCGGCGGTAGATCTCAGCGATATTCGGATTGACGTCCGGCAGCACCGGCTCGACTGCGTCCAGGCGCGCGACGATTTCGGCCTTCTGCTGTTCAAGATCAGCCATGCGGACCTTCATGGACGGCTGGTAGAGCCCGGCCTCGATGGCGTCGATCATGCTTGCTATCGCGCGCTCGACCTTGGCCAGCGCCTGGCGGTCGAAGCTGTTCTGCGCCCGGTGTTCCTGCTTCAGACTATTCAGTTCATCGTGATAGGCGCGCACAGCCGCCGCCACGGCTTCGGATGACACAAGCTTTTCGGTCAGTCCCGAAAGTACTCGTTGCTCGATCGCAGGCCTGCGGATTGTCCGGTTGTTGTCGCAGCTGCCCCGTCGATGGTGGTTGAGGCAGCCGTACCGGTCTCCGACGACGATGCCATAACCGCCCTGACAAACTCCACAGGTCAGCAGCCCCGACAGGAGAAACGACGGCCGCCGCGCGGTGTGAGGGCGCTTGGCGTTCGCCTCCTTGGTCGCAACGATTGAAGCTGCGAAGATCTTTGACAGCTCGGCCTGCCGATCCCGGACTTCCAGCCAGAGCGCATCGTCGATGATGCGCAATTCTGGAACCTCGGTGACGATCCAGTCCGCTTCGGCGTTCCGGCGAGAAACTCGCTTGCCGGATTCCGGGTCTTTGACATAGCGCTGCCGGTTCCAGATCAGCCGGCCGATATAGAGTTCGTTGTTGAGAATACCAGTACCGCGAATGACATGCCCACGGATGGTCGTGTCGCCCCAAGCCCGGCCGAGCGGGCCTGGCACGCCCTCGCTGTTCAGCTTCAGCGCGATGCGGCGCGGCGGATGGCCGATAGCGAACTCGTGGAAGATGCGCCGGACAATTTCGGCTTCGTCGGGCTTGATACGCCGTTCGCCATTGATGGGTTGGCCGGCAGCATCCATGCTCTTGACGACTTCGTAGCCGTAGCAAAGGCCGCCACCCGACTTGCCCGCCTCCACCCGGCCTCGCAGGCCGCGCCGCGTCTTATCGGCGAGGTCCTTCAGGAACAGTGCGTTCATCGTGCCTTTGAGGCCGACATGCAGATGCGAAATCTCACCCTCCGAGAGCGTGATGATTTTCACATCGGCAAACGCCAGCCGCTTGAAGACGCCAGCCACATCCTCCTGGTCGCGGCTTAGCCGATCGAGGGCTTCGGCAAGAACGATATCGAATTTGCCGTTCAAGGCGTCGGCCAGCAGCGATTGGATGCCCTGCCGGATCAGCGATGCGCCGGAAATGGCGCGATCCTGGTATGTCCCGACCACGGTCCATTCCTGGCGCGCCGCGTGAACGCGGCACACCTTTATTTGATCCTCGATGGAGGCGTCGCGCTGGCTGTCGGACGAGTATCGGGCGTAAAGGGCGACACGGGTTATGGCGTGCTCCTTGGGTTTCGGCATTGTCGGCCCCGAACGGATCGGGCAGGCAACTGCGGAAATAGTTTCGCCGAAGATGTGGCCGTTGTCATGGCGCATCCTCCGGATCGTTGTCGTTGGCAGCCTCCGCAAGTTTCAATTGCTCGCGCGCCATCTGCTTCCCGATCGCGCGCGCGATGGTGAGTAGGCGCGGATCCATTGTCGCTCGCCCGTCGGTGCCGTTGTCGTTCACGGCGCGGTGTTCGCAATCCGAATGTTGGTCGTCGGAGCTGGAGGGGGGCTTGTCAGCCATCATGTGGAATAGCCTTGGTGTCCTATTGGGGCATACCCAAGTTTCGGTTGTCCTTGCGAGAAAGGTCAAGGAGCTATCGCAGGAAATAGCGGGAACTGGCGGGAGGCTTGAGGTAATCTGAGGAAGCCAATTGTGTTCCACTGCCAACGACATCGGTGCGTCCCCTGCGATCGCGCAGCGAGCATCCTACAATCGAGAAATGTAGGACAACTGGACAATCGCCGCCGTATGTCCTACAATGTCAAAAAGTAGGACAACACCATGCAACCGATTGATCTCGCCACCCAGACCACCTTCGCCGAGCTGCTGCAACGCACGCTGGATGCCGATTTCGACGAGCAGTTCCCCGAGCGTGGCACCTTCCGGCGCAAGAAATCCAAAGACCGGTTCTACTGGCAGTTCCAGTGGCGCGAAGGCGCTGTCGTCAAGAGCCGCTATGTCGGCCCTGTTACCGATGCGTCCATCACCGACCGCGTCAACCGTTTCGCGCAGATCAAGTCAGACTTCAAGGGCCGCCGAGAGCTGGTGCGATCTCTGGCTGCGGCCGGTCTGCCGGTTCCTGATCGCGTTTCTGGCGCGGTAATCGAGGCCATGGGCCGCGCCGGCTTTTTCCGCTTGCGCGGCGTGCTCGTGGGTACGCTCGCCTACCAGGCCTATGCCGGCATCCTCGGCGTCCGGCTCGGCTCGCGCCAGCTGATGACACAGGACGCTGACTTCGCGCAATTCTGGGGCGTGTCCGAAAATGGCGGCGACGCGACGAAGCCGCCGCTCGAAATCCTCAAAGGCGTCGATGACAGCTTCCGGGCCGTGCCTCACCTGGGCGATCCGTTCATCTCGACGCAATACCGCAACAGTGCCGCCTACCGCGTCGACTTTCTGACGCCCAACCGGGGCAGCGACGATTACCAGGGCAAGCCCGCTAAGATGAAGGCGCTGAGCGGTGCAGGCGCCGAACCGCTGCGGCATCTCGATTTTCTTATCCACCAGCCCGAACGCTCGGTGCTGTTGCAAGGCGGCGGCGTCCCGGTCGTGGTGCCGCGAGCAGAGCGCTTCGCCGTCCACAAAGTGATCGTCGCCGTCGAACGCCGCGACACCGCGAAATCCCACAAGGACACAGCGCAAGCGGACACGCTGATCCAGGTGCTGGCCAAGAAGCGTCCTATCGAACTTGCCGGGGCCTGGAAGACGGCTTGGGATACGGGCGAGCGTTGGCGCGACAAGCTGGAGAAGGGGCGGGCGAGATTGAGTGAGGAGGCTCGGAGGGCGCTGGAGGAGGTGGCTGAGAGATTGGCTGAGGCTGCGAGGCGCAAACGCAAGCGGTAGGCAGGAGGACCGACCGTGCTCGGTACGCTTGATGTCTGTCGACTGGGGCCCAAGAAACGCAAGAAATGCGCTTTGCGCTGGTCGATTCCTTGTCTCAAGATGATCCATAACAGTCCTACCTGCACCGTGGGTACGCCCCTCAAAAGCCTGCGGAAGGAAGCTGGCCGGGTGCTCCAGAGATCAACAAGGGTTGGGTTGCAATTGGGAAGTTGGACTCAGCTAGTAAGATCGATCTGGACGTCTTAGTCGCTCGTCGGCGCAAATCCTCAGTTTCTGAGTTCAACTTGCACGGCGGTCAAAAACTGCTGCCACAACGGATACAAAAGTTGTCCATACTCAGGGAATTCGCGCAATGTGATGTTTGGATTGACGGCGGCAAACTCCTTGGTTGTCTCGAACGGCGCGAAGGGATCCTGATGGCCGGCGAACAGCACCATTGGCACCGCGCAGGCCGCAAGTTTTTCGCTCCAATCAACGGCATAGTTTGATATCGCGCCAGCCGCCCAAGCCACGTGGGCTGTGAAGCGTGGCCCCACCGAGATTTCGGTGCCCTGCAGCATCGCGGTCAGGGTCTCGTCATCGGCCAAAACCGCGAGATCGGCCTTTGACGTGGCCATCACCGCTTCCATAAACCGGCGCGGCCCCAGCCGCCGGATGCATTGAAAGAACGCCATGCTCATGTAGGGCAGGGTTAACGGAGCATAGCGTGCCGTTGCGTAAACGAAACGGGTCCATTTCGGCATGCGCCGGAAATGCTCCGGTTGCGTTGCTGGCATCGTAGGCCCGAGGGCCACAATCACGGTGACACGCCCTGGCGCGGCGACAGCCGCCGCCACCGCGAGATGAAAGTCGTCGCACATCGCCAAGATTGGACAGATGTCGATCCGCAAATGATCGCACAGGGCAAACATGTCCTCGATAGCGACCTCGAAAGCGTCCCGCCGCCGTGGCAATGGCGACGATTGCCCATAACCTGCACGTACTGGCACGATCATGCGCATTCGATTGGCCGCGAGCCAATTCTCGGCTGGCGGCGTCAATCTGGTGAAACCCATATCGGTCGGCAACATCAGAAAGGGGCGTCCACGTGGATCACCAATTGCCAGATAGTCGAGCCGGCGCCCGTCCACGAGTGTGATCGTGCTGTAATGGTTCGGTTCAGGAAAAATACCTGGCGGCCCACGTAGCGGCGCAATTGGCTGTGCCAGCTCGACGACATCCAAGAGCCCCAGCGTAATCCGCACAAGTTCCATTTGTGACTGAGTTTCGGTCTTGCTCAGAAGGGCCTTGACGTGGCTTCGAACCGTCGCCTCTGTCCGCGCCGTCCGCCGCGCGATCTCCTTGACCGAGGACCCAAGTGTGAGCGCCTTCAGCACATCGGCCTCAGTTAAAGTCAGGTGGAATGTCACCATCAACCGTGAAGACAACTGCGCGGGCCAAGTTAGAATACTTGTGACCAATCCAATGCGGTCAGGATCGCCACCGACCGAGTCGACAATACGCATCAGAATCGGTGCATTCTCATCGAGCTTGCGCAATCGCAGCAGCCGAATATCGGCACTGCTTGCGCTGCCAAGATTTTCAACAAGATCGACCAGCACATCCAGATCATCCGGCACGACCTGGAGGACCTTGAGCGTATTGCCGGGCTTGAGCCACAGCGTCTGCATGGCCGCGTCGTTCGCCGCTATAATGACGCCGGATCGATTCACGACCAGCGCTGCGGCACGGGCCGCATCGATCCAGTCTCGGATACCGTCGCGCTGCTCTCCGACGACGGACATCAGTTCTCGGAGGATGCGTTCGGCTCGCTGGACATGCTTGAGCACTCCCGGTCCAGACAACAGACCCAGTGCCCCGGGTTCATTCTGCAAATTCAAGCGTTGTTGCCAGGAATCGACCAATTGCTCCAGCCGCTCGGGCGCGACAGCGACGTCGTAGACCCGGTCGACCAGGTCGTCGGTGTCAAGTTCGTTGCCCGCCATCCGATGCCTCAGCTTTTTGATTCTGCTGGTCCAGTTCCCTCGTCGATCTCCCCAATGTTGGGGATGCGGACCACGGTTTACCATGTCATCCATAGGACTACTACCGATCGAGAAGCGCATGTCCAGTGCGCGTACAGCGATTCCCGTGTACTTTGGAGGGTGATATGTTCGTTCGCTTGTTCATGGTAGCCGCCGTTTCTATGTCCGGAATGTCAATCGCTTCTGCTGCTCTGAAGTGCCTCACGGACCAGCCGCTCGATGCTCAAGGCCGCAGCAAGGATAAGCAAGAGGCGCTCGGACGCGCCATGGCGGCCTGGCAGAAGCGTGTCGCGTCGACGGTCGGCAAAGGCGAGAAGTTCGAACCGTCGCTAGCCGAGCGATGGGTCGAAAACTACCGCGTGGACAAGGCCACCGGCGAGATCATCGTCAATGTCAGCGGCATTCCTTGTTATTGATGCGGCTGTGTAACTCGATCCTCGGCCGCCCGGGATCCTTCATCTTCGCACTGCGCTCTCGTTCCGGAGGCACCAATGCCTTACCTCGTCCGCTGCTGCACAGCAGCTGGTCTCGCCGCCCTATGCTCACTGCAACCAATCACATCAGCCAATGCCGACTCCGACCGTATCGGTTTGGCCTTAGAGGGAAGTATTCTGGCCAGCGTCGAGACCAAGTCGCCAGCAGAGTGCAAGGCGCAATGTCAGGGGGTTGTTGGCTGCACAGGCTACAACTTCATACTGGACGGTATCGGTGGTCAAATCATCCTCGGGGGCCAGTCTGACGAAAACTCTCTGTTGAACGGCAAGCGCGAACCGATTGCCAATTGCACCCTGTTGTCGGGCCAAGTGCGCTACGTGGCCGGTGATGGGATACAGTCGTGCGCCATGCCCTGCGTCGACACGGAGGTCACTGCGGTGCCCCAGGGCGCTATCGGTGAACCCAAGGGGAAAGGCGAACTGGAGTCGCTTGATCCGGCCAAACAGAACCCCAATCTCAAGTTACCGAACGGCGTCACTGATACCGGATCCGAGTTAGAGAAGTCGACGATCAAAGACGGCGAACTTACCGTTCAGGACTCGAAGCCGGGCCGCGACATCAAGACGGACGATGTGGCCCTGGCTGTTCCTGATACGCCGCCCGCGCCGCCGGCTCCCGAGCCAACTCCTGCCGACCCGACACCGGCCGTGGCTGCTCCTGCCAGCAGTCCTGTGCGGATCAGCGGTTACGAGATAATTCCGGGGCCCGATGTCACGATCCCACCGCTCGGCGTCGTTGACGCCGTGGCCGAATGCACGCCCGGCAAAGTGCCGATCAGCGGCGGTTATGTGATGACGGCGAGGGACCACGGCGCGCGTTTTGGCCTGGAGATCAAGGGCGTGATGCCCGACGGCGCCGGCGGCAGCTTCGTCAAGACAAAGTTTCGCAATGCGAACACGCTCGAAACCGCGACCGGCCATGCGATCGCGGTCTGCATCGATCCGCTCGCCGCCATGCACAATGTCGATGTCAGAAACACGAACGATGCACGGTGCGCCGACGACGAGGTGATCATCGGCGGCGGGACGTGGGCCAACTTCGCCCAACATCTAGGCAGCACGGGTCCGATCGATCGTCATTGGAGTGCGGTCGTCTACGACGCCTTTGCGGCACACGACGCCTATGCTGTCCGGGCCATCTGCGTGCAACAGGGAAGCGTCGAAGGCCACGAGATTCGGGAGTCGGCGTGGCAAGGACTGAGCGCCCGCGGCATTGCTACACTCGCGCTCCGTTGCACCGCAGGCAAAGTCGCCCTCAGTGGCGGTTTTTCAGGTCGGTCAGGTAACAATTCCAACAATTTGCACATCTTCGGAACTTTGGTTCCTGGCGCCGACCGCGCCAGTTGGTCTGCCGAGTTACGCAATCGCGACATATTCGGCGCGCCAGACAGCGTGCAAGGCCGGATCATGATCGTCTGCGCAACGGCGCAGTGAAATCGTTCAACCTAGTCATAATATCTGGATTCAGTTTGCGAAGGAGATCGCGATGCGTCACCCAATAGTCTTTGCTGGGTTATATCTCATCTGGCTGCTTTGTGAGGTGACGACTGCGCGGGCTGAGCGGGGTCGTGTCGATACACAGCTATTTGGATCTATGTTAAAAACTTTTAAAACTGGTAGTGCCGAGAAGTGCCTTGTTACTTGCGAGAGTTATGACGATTGCAGTGGGTTCAATTACACAATCGATGCGCAAAAAAACGGTACAGATGATTGTGAATTGATGACGGGAGATCTGAAGGAAAATCAATCCAAGGGCGTTATCTCGTGCCTACGGAAGTGCGCAAGCTCGACCTCGCAGGCGACGGGTAACCCGTTCGTCGTGGATGAGGGCTTGGCACGTAGGAATGACATCGACTTAGGCCCCAGTCCGCGCTCAGGTGGTCAAGAACCGTCGATGAGTCCAGCATTTACCGTCCTGGGGTCAAGTCCGACCGCAGGAGAGGTCGGCTCACTTGTTACCGTGTGGGGCCGAAACTTTGACAAAGTAAGCCAAGTCTATTTCCTTTGGGGAACAAGCGGTGCGCGCGAAGGTGAAAATGTGATCAATGATTCGGTTGGCACTCTGCAGGTGCGTGTGCCCCGGGGGTGCCGCGGCACAGCGCCGATAACTGTTGCGGGTAACGGTATAAGTGCTGAAACGCCAGCTTTCGAGTGCTACGAGCCTATCTCGATGAGCAATGCGCAGCCCGAACATGTACGTCCAGGAGACACAATCACCATTTTTGGCACTGGACTTTACCGAGTCACTTCAATATCGGCGAACTGGATCGGCCAACTGGCAGTTGGGCCGGTGAATGGGCAAGGAACGACACTGCAAGTGACCGTTCCACGCTATTTACTAGACCAGGATCAGACCACGAACCTAGTGATGACAGTGTCCCCACAGAACGCGGTTGCTCGCGTACCCTTCTCGACAACTATACTCTCCATTCCTGAATTGAATCAGGTGCAAGGGCAGTTCGGCCTACCTGGCCAATCCGTCAACTTGATTGGGCGATTTTGCAACAGCCCTAACCAAAGAGTTTCGGTCATGTTCAATGGCGTACCTGGGCAGGTCCAAAACTGCAACGCATCATGGATATCTGTGGCGATTCCGAATGCATCGAGTGGTCCGATGTGGGTTGAGCGCAATGGCGTGCGATCAGAACAGTCATTCGAGTTTCATATCGGCATCCCCGGGGAACCGGTGATAGACCGTATCGAACCGGCAGCAGCTCGACCAGGCGATACGGTCGTCGTCGAGGGTAGAAACCTGATCAGCAGCTATGCCGTAGTTTTGGGCGGGACGGTTGTGCCCCCAAGCAACACCTACCCCGTCACCGACGCGCGGATTCGGGTCACAGTGCCTCAGGGTGTCAGCAGTGGGCCGGTCGGGGTGGCGACATTCCTGGGCTGCGATACGAGGATCGTATGCCCACAGGCACGGACAATTGTCTCGAATGTCCAGTTCGAGGTTCTGCACTAGTCATCTGTTAAAAGAGTATTCGCCCATGTTGGTTGCCGGTAGCGGAGCCATATGCGTAGGTGTTCAATACTCACACTGTCATTGTTATCCCCGGCGACAGTGCCGACATGCGCTGCCGAGAGAGTCGCTGGCGCAGTGGCGTCGAGGCGATACCAGTCGGCGATCAAAGCGATTTCACGGGAATTCCTGCCTGTGTGGCACTTGTTGTCGGAAACTTGTTGTCGGGCCACCCATACAACTCCCGAACCACCGCCCCTTCGGCGCGCGCGACTCGGTACGGGGGATCCAAACTTCATCAGGAGCGACTAACGATGAAATGGTACTATTCCCTCTGGCTTGCGTCAGTACTTGTCTTGGAAGTGCAGGGTGACCGCGCGCAGGCGGCCTCATTGAAGGAAGCGCTGGCCAACGGATCGTATTGGACACGTCCTGCCGACCCGATCGATGCCAGCATTCAGCCGGATTTCACGCAAACGAGTTCGGATGTAGTCGGTTCGAATGGCGGTTCACTATCCCTCACCGACAAGAAAGGAGTCGTGTTCACTCTCAACATTCCCTCTGGTGCCTTGCTCGAACCGGTCACCGTCCGGATGTCTGCCATTTCAAGTGCATCTGGACTGCCAGAAGGTGCTGGACCAGTGTCGGCGGTCTTGCTGCAGCCCTCTGGACTGTTGTTTGAAAGTCCTGCGACTCTAACAATTGCCACGCTGGCTCCCTTTGGCGAGCAACGACCCTTTGCCTTCACGGCGAGGACGGACGGTCGCGATGTCACTTTGGCGCAAAGATCGTTGCGGGGCAGTGGTGCAACGATCATCGTACCACACTTTTCAACCGTTGGTATCGCTCGCGCGACTTCACCAGGGGCAGAGCAGGCAGTCGCCCGTAGTGTCCAGAGATCGCAAGAGTTTGTCTTGCAGAACGCCGTCGCCCATCTCAATCCGGACGGAAATTTTGGAGAGTCTCCCATCAAGTTGCTACCGGCGTTCACTGACGCGACGGATCGTTACGATTTCCTGCAATTGTGGCGAACTTATTTCGACGTCGTGCTTCTGGGGCGCATCAACATCGCTTTGCAGTCTAGAAGTTGCAGTGACGCGGCAGCAGTGGTTGATCTCACACGTTTTTTCGTTCCAATTCAGCGAGATATTCCTGAATCTCCGTTTAAAGAAGAACTGATGCAAATCAAATCTAATTTCAATGCTGCGTTCAAAGCCAAAATGAGACCATTGTTAAAAAGATGCATCGACGAATCCGTGTTGAAATGCCGCAGTACCTTGGTCGGGGCGTACGCTAACGAAGTAGTGCAGGCAATTGTATTTCTGGGACTCTCAGAGGTGGAGGAGAAAAGACTTCGCGGGAAGTGGGAGGCATGCAATCCGTTGCCGAACGGGTACACTGGCACCATTTCGCTGCAGGCGGGTTTCCTGCTAGCTGATAGAAAAGTCGTTGAACACAACGACACTTTGGGGTCGGGAGGTGAAAGTTGGTATAAGAACGAACACGTATTTCATCTTTCTGGAGAACACCGATGGAAGTTCGTTGTGGAGTATAGCCGGCGTATTGATCACGATGACGGTTCTATTGAGTATGTGTTGTCTGGCCATACAGAGACTGGTGCTACAGGCATTTGCACGGCGAGTCGTGTCATTCAATCATCATGTGGCTCAACGGGGGGGATGCAAGTTATCCGGACCAACGGAACTGGAGAACTGAGACCAACAGATAGTGGGGAGAGCGAAGTCACAACGATATTGAAAGTGCATCGAGAGGCTGGCGCGTGGTTTTATTCCGTCAGCTTGGCTCCGAGGCTCGTTGCAAGGAACGGCATAAAGTTAATTGAGAATACAGATAGTGTTTGCAACGGAGATAAACCGCATCCGCAGAATGAGCGGGACGATACGATTGGATCAAGTATTGCTTATGAACCTGGCGGCGTGTTCGACGTTGTTGGGCAGGTCGAGTCCAATGGT
>JANLQJ010000194.1:0-15460 GCA_031367715.1 Hyphomicrobiaceae bacterium
GCCAGCACCGCCAGCAGGCACTGCAGCAGCATCTCGTCCAGCCGATAGGCGACCTTCCCGCTCTGGCGCGGATCGTCAAGGTCCTCGAAATGCTCCAGCCATTCAATGACTTGATCGTAGGCGCGCTCAGCCTGGGATTGGGCATGCGTCATTGCGGTCCTCCTCACGAATCAGAGGAGCACCACAGATTCAGCATTCCCGACCGTTGTCACCTACAGATTCATGCAATCGCCCTGCAATTCACGCCAATTGGCATTGCGCATGGAACGTCCTTGGCCGATACAGATCGTCGAAACTGACGCGTGCCATCAGTTCGGCCGCGACCGGGTCGGTCGGCCATAGCCAGGCGCCGATGACGGTACCGCCGGCTTTGAGCTACGCTTCAGGGCAAGCACGCGCGACAACGCTCATCAGCCACCGCCAGCGCCGCCCAAGCCTTCGGTTTCCGAACATTGATCGGGTTCCCCCCCGCGGCGAGGCATGACACCGCTCAAAGCGGCGGTCCCTGGTGGGCGGTACAGGGATCGAACCTGTGACCCCTACCATGTCAAGGTAGTGCTCTACCGCTGAGCTAACCGCCCGGCCAGATGCGGAAGCGGGAGCATTAGCCGAACAAATGATGCCTGTCCAGCACCGCGAGACAATGCCGTGCCGCGGCCGCCAGCGCGGCAAAGCAATCATATTGCGCTGCAACAGACAATCCCGTAGAATTTTGTGCGCCGCAAAGCAGCGGAGTGATCGAGTGTGCGACCGGGGGGTCGCAACAGGGGACGCAAATGGATGCCATTGTTCATAGAAGTCGCTGCTTCGAGGACCTCCAGGTGGGGATGGAAGCAAGCTATGTGCGCCAAGTCAGCGAGGCCGATATCATCGCTTACGCCGATTTGACCGGTGACAACAATCCGCTCCATCTCGATGCCGAATATGCGGCCGGTACCATGTTCAAGCAGCGCATTGCCCATGGCATGTTGACGGCCGGCTACCTGTCGGCGATTTTCGGCACCCGCTTGCCGGGGCCGGGCTGCATCTATGTCTCGCAATCGATGAGTTTCCGCGGCCCGGTGCGCATCGACGACGAGGTGACGGCCAAAGTCGTCATCACAGAGCTGATCGTACCCAAGAAGCGCGTGATTTTTGCCTGTGATTGCTCGGTGGCCGGTAAGACGGTATTGCAGGGCGAAGCGGTGCTGATGGTACCGTCCCGCGCGGCCTGATGGGCGGGCCTACAGCAATTGCCGGGCGTGAGCTGGATCGATACATGCAGGTTTTGCGAGAGTTTGAGCATGTGCCGGTTGGCGCCCGCCATGGCGTGCTGACCATTGGCAATTTCGACGGCGTCCACCGCGGCCATGCCGCCGTCATCGCAACCGTGCGTAAGATCGCACATGACCTGGGCGGCCCAGCCGGTGTCGTGCTGTTCGATCCGCATCCGCGAGCGTTCTTCCAGCCGAGCCAACCGCTGTTCACGTTGACGCCGATCTCGCAACGGCTGGAGCTGCTGGCCGCACTGGGGCTCGATTTTGCCGCCGTGCTGCCGTTCGATCAGGCCATGGCGTCGCTGTCGGCCGAGGATTTCATCGGCAAGGTCCTGGTTGTGGGTTTTGCGGTCCGTCATGTGGTGGTCGGCTATGACTTCAATTTCGGTAGGGACCGCCGCGGCACGGGCGAGCTGCTGCTGGCCGAGGGCGCGCGGCGCGGCTTTGTGGTCACCATCGAGACGGCGGCGGGCGATCCCGAGGCGGCCTTTTCGTCCAGCCGCATCCGGCAGCTGTTGCGCGTCGGCAAGGTCGGTGAGGCGGCCGGGCTGCTCGGGCGCTGGTGGCGCATCGAGGGTGAGGTGATCCACGGGGCCGGCCGTGGCGCTGGGCTGGGATTTCCCACCGCCAATATAGCGCTCCCATCGGGTATCGAATTGATGCACGGAATCTATGCCAGCTGGGTGTGGATCGATGGCGTGCGGCACCCGGCGGCGTCTTATCTTGGCAAACGGCCAACCTTTGATAATGGTCTGCCGATCTTTGAAACCTTTCTGATCGACTTCAATGGCGACCTTTATGGCAAGCGGCTGGCCATCGATCTGGTGGCATTTCTGCGCGCGGATCAGCCATTTACCGGTGTCGAGGCCTTGAAAATGCAAATGCACGCCGATTGTGCCGAGGCCCACCGCCAGCTGCACAGCGCCATGTCGTCGCAACTAGTATAACTAGACCCTCTTAGACCTTGACCATTTCATGCGTATCTCTACTAGTGGGTCTGTCCGCAGTGTTGTAGCTGACAAGTTGGCTTGATCGACGTATCCGCTTAATTGAAACCACCCTGCCTGTCGGCCACCAAGTGCCGATCCAATGGTCTGGTGAGCGGTTTCGTGGATAGCTCGCAAGGCGGCCCCGGCACATCGGAATAGCCCTCTTGGAACCCACTATGTTCGGGGTTCCTGCTTCCCGCTTGCGCCGCTGCTTCCGGCGCCCATAGGAACATATGGTCAAATGAAAAGCATGCGCACAAGACGGGGAAGCCTTGCCGCTTCCTCAAATGACGGACGGCGTTGCATATATGGCATCGCCGCCGAAGATTGGGCCCGTACCGAGTTTGCTGCCCTGGCTGCGGACACCGGCGATTCCACCTGGCAGCAGTTGCTCGATGGCAGGGAATTCCTGCGCGGCGCGCAAGGGTTGGCGGCTGGCGCGGTGGTGATCTTTGATCCTTTGCCCGACATGACAACGTTGTCAGTGGTCGAGTGGCTAGCCAAGCATCGGCCGGACATTGGCGTCATTGTCGTCACGCAAAGTCCCACGGTGGACAATGCCGTGAATTGCCTGAAGGCGGGCGCGCTGGACTATATTCCAGCACCGCTGTGCAAGGACAACATCAACGCCGCGTTGTCGGCGGCGTTCGAACCACCGCCCGAGCGTGTGAGCCGCGGCTTGGCGTTGCGCCAACAATGGATCGCGCAACGCTTGTCGCAGCGCGAGCTGCAGGTTCTGCAGGAATTGCTCGACGGCTTGTCGAACAAGGCGATCGGCGCCAAGCTGGCGATCAGCGAGCGCACCGTCGAAGTGCATCGGTCGCGCATTATGCGCCGGCTGGAGGTCGACAGCTTTGCTCAGCTGGTGCGCATGGGCGTCAAAGCCGGGCTTGAGTCGGCCTGAAGCGGCGGAAACGTCGCCAACCTGTGGCCGAATAAAGTTATCCACAGCAAAACTGACGTTTTCGCGACTAGCTACTAGAATAAGACCCACGCGGAGCGTCCACTCCTGCCTGTCGTGTACCAAGAAGTTGCTGCGTTTTTTGGCTCTTGGGACACGGCGGTGGGCAACGCGCTGCCGCGCTCTAACGCGGTCGTTGCAAGGGAATGACAGGCCTGCGGCAAGGGCAATTTATCGCCGCGGGCGTGTCGATGCAGCCTTGCGGGATACGTGTCATGATTGCGGAAATGGTGAAAGCCTTAGCGACCGGAATGGCCATCACGGCCGTCAGCGTTGTGGTCGTCGCTAGCGCTATCGTGCTGGTTTATGCCTGACGCAGGCGGTTGCCTGCGGTCAGCGCGAGGCAGCGCCCGGCGGTCAATAGTCAGTGCGGGATGCGTGCTGACGCAGCACCAAGCTTCTGGTGCCGCAAAGCCTTAAAGGCTGGATCAACGCTCGTCGCGTTGCTACACCCTTCGGCAAATCAGCCTTAACGCTATTGCCGGGACCCCGATGACCAAGAAACCGACCGCCGCTGAGCCTGCGGGCCAAGCGACACAGCCTGTGCCTGCCTCTGGCGGCCGCGACTGGTCGCAGACGCTCTATCTTCCCAAGACCGATTTCCCGATGAAGGCCGGCCTGCCCGAGCGCGAACCCGAATGGGTCAAGCGCTGGCAGGCCATGAAGCTGTACGAACAGCAGCGCAAGGCATCGGCCGGGCGCGAAAAATTCGTCCTGCACGACGGCCCGCCCTATGCCAATGGCAACATCCATATCGGCACCGGCCTGAACAAGATCCTGAAGGACGTGGTGGTGCGCAGCCAACAGATGCTGGGCAAGGACGCCAACTACGTGCCCGGCTGGGATTGTCATGGTCTCCCCATCGAATGGAAGGTCGAGGAGAAATACCGCGAAGCCGGCAAGGACAAGGACGCGGTGCCGATCCTGGAGTTCCGCAAGGAATGCCGCGAGTTCGCCGAACACTGGCTGAACGTGCAGCGCGCAGAATTCATGCGGCTGGGCGTCGAGGGCGACTGGTGGCACCCGTATATGACCATGACGCATGAGGCGGAGAGCCTGATCGCGGCCGAGCTGATGAAGTTCGCCATGAACGGGCTGCTGTATCGCGGGAGCAAGCCCGTGATGTGGAGCGTGGTCGAGAAGACCGCACTGGCCGAGGCGGAAGTGGAGTATGCGGATTATCAGTCGGATACGGTGTTTGTGAAGTTTCCGGTGGCTTCGAAACCTCATCCAACGCCAGTGAACAGTCTACCAGGCAGGAAGTTCAACGGACGTTTTCAACTCAAAGACGCAAGCATTGTTATCTGGACAACGACGCCTTGGACAATACCTGGGAATCGAGCCGTTAGTTTTTCACCGAAGATTGGTTATGGGCTGTACGTTGTTCGCAGCGCTCCTGAAAACAATTGGGCCAAAGCCGAAGACTCTTACGTGCTCGCCGATAAGTTGGCCGCCGACGTGATGAAGGCTGCCAAGGTTGAAGAGTTTGAGCGCGTTGGCGATGTGACGACAGAAGATCTTACCGATCTTGTCTGCTTTCACCCCCTGCACGGACACGGTTACGACTTCCTCGTCCCCCTCCTCGCCGGCGACCACGTCACCGATGACACCGGTACGGGCTTTGTCCACACCGCCCCCGGCCATGGTGCAGACGACTTCGAGGTCTGGACACACCATGCGCCGGAGCTGGAAAAGCGCGGCATCAAGACGGAGATCCCCTTCACCGTCGACGCCGACGGCTTCCTGACCAAGGACGCGCCCGGCTTCGAGGGCAAGCGCGTGCTCACCGAAAAGGGCGAGAAGGGCGACGCCAACGACGCCGTCATCAAGGCGCTGACCGCAGCCAATGCGCTGATCGGACGTGGCCGGCTGAAACATCAGTACCCGCATTCCTGGCGCTCGAAGAAACCGATCATCTTCCGCAACACGCCGCAATGGTTCATCGCCATGGACCGGGCGTTTGTAAGTACGGGCGGCGGTAGTGACGTAGGGGCGGCTCGCGGCCGCCCTCTCGCCACAACACAAACCGATGAGGCAAGCGCGCCGAAAAAAGGGCGGCCGCAAGCCGCCCCTACGCCGTTGGCCCCTGTCGCTCCACAAGAGACCCTGCGCGACCTCGCCCTCTCGGCCATCGCCGACACCACCTTCTACCCGCCCGCCGGGCAGAACCGGCTGCGCGGCATGATCGAGGCCAAGCCGGACTGGGTGCTGTCGCGCCAGCGCGCCTGGGGCGTGCCGATCTCGGTGTTCGTCAACAAAGAGACGGGAGCGGTCATTCCGGGCAAGGATTTTCCGAAATCCGCCGAGCTGATCGAGCGCATCACCAAGAGCTTCGCCAAGGACGGTGCCGACGCCTGGTACAAGCCGGGCGCGGCTGCGGCGTACCTCAAAGGCCTAGTCGACAAGCCCGGCGACTGGCAAAAAGTCGACGACATCCTCGACGTCTGGTTCGAGAGCGGCTGCACGCATGCCTTCTGCCTGGAGCAGCGCCCGGACCTGAAATGGCCGGCCGATCTTTACCTCGAAGGTTCCGACCAGCATCGCGGCTGGTTCCATTCCTCGCTGCTCGAAAGCTGCGGCACGCGCGGCCGGGCGCCCTACAACCAGGTGCTCACCCACGGCTTCGTCATGGCCGAGGACGGGCGGAAAATGTCGAAATCGCTCGGCAACACCGTCACGCCCCAGGACGTGATGAAAACCTATGGCGCGGATATTCTGCGCCTCTGGGTCATGTCCTCGGACTATTCGGAAGACCTGCGCGTCGGCCCCGCCATCCTGAAAGCCAATGCGGAGTCCTACCGCAAAATCCGCATCACCTGGCGCTGGCTGCTCGGCAACCTTGCGCATTACGACAAGGCCAAGAAGGTCGAGCACAAAAAGCTGCCCGAGCTCGAACGGCTCATGCTGCACATGCTGGCCGAACTCGATACGACCGTGCGCGAAGGCTACGCCGCCTACGACTTCAAGCGCGTGTTCCAGGCGCTCTCGAATTTTTGCATCGTCGATCTGTCGGCGTTCTATTTCGACATCCGCAAGGACACGCTCTATTGCGAGCCCGAGGAGTCTTCGGATCGCCAGGCCTGCCTGACCGTGCTCGACCGCATCCTCGACTGCCTCACCATCTGGCTCGCGCCGATGCTCGCCTTCACGGCCGAGGAAACCTGGCTGGCGCGCCATCCCAGCGAGACCGACAGTGTGCACTATCAGGTCGCGCCGGAAATCCCCAAGGGCTGGACCGACAAAAAGCTCGCCGAGAAATGGGAGGGCGTGCGGACCATCCGCCGCGCGGTGACCGGCGCGCTGGAGATGGAACGCGCCGCAAAACGCATCGGCTCCAGCCTGGAAGCCGCCCCGGTCGTGCACATCGACGATCCCGAGATCGCGGCGTATTTGAAGGGCATCGACCTGGCGGAACTGTGCATCACCTCGGGGGCGACATTGGTGGTCGGCCCGATCCCCGAGGGCGCGTTCCGGCACGACGAAGCCCGCCACGTCGGCGTGGTGGTCGCGCTGGCCAAGGGCACGAAGTGCGAGCGTTCCTGGCGCATCACCGAGGACGTCGGCAAGGACAAGGACTATCCGACGCTGTCCGCGCGCGACGCCAAAGCCGCCCGGCAGTGGGATGCCAAGCATGGGAAGTAGCGGTTCCGATAGACTTTTCTCGTACTCAATTCCCCCACGCACCATCGGCTCCATGGCCTTCTCCCTTTGGGAGAAGGTGCCCCCCTGCGCGGAGGCGCAAAAAGTAAATGGGGGGCGGATGAGGGAGTTGCGGCCAGAAGTTTACGCACCGGTCGTGCACACACGCACCTCCAACCCCCTCATCCGTCGCTGCGCGCCACCTTCTCCCAAAGGGAGAAGGAAAAATAGCGCCGAGCCAGCCGAGGTTTTTGAGAATACAATTGGCGGGGGGCATCGTGGATAACCCCAGCCCCAACCACTTCCGCCACGGCCTCACCTTGGCGGCCATCGTCACCATCCTCGACCAACTCACCAAATTCTGGCTCCTCGCCTATTCCGGCGTGGCAGAGGGCCGCCGCCTAGACGCCGGCCCGTTCGTGTCCATCGTCAACCAGCGCAACCCCGGCATCAGCTACTCCCTGTTCGAGCTGAACGGCCTGGCCGGCCAGCTGCTGCTCGCGGGCATCGCCGTCGCGGTCTCCATCGCCATCGCCATCTGGCTCGCGCGCGGCACACCCCGCCTTACCGCCCTCGCGCTCGGCCTGATCCTCGGCGGCGCCATCGGCAACGCCATCGACCGGCCCTGGCGCGGTGGCGTCATCGACTGGGTTTCTCTGCACGCGGGCGGTTATCAGTGGTATGTGTTCAACATCGCCGACGTGGCCATTGTCGCCGGGGTGATCGGCCTGCTATATGAGTCGCTGATGGGACACCGGAAAAAGGCCGCAAATAGCCTTTAGCCGCAGGATGTTAGGCCCGAATATAGGTGGGCCGGGGGTCGGAAGAGCATGGCTACCGCAAAACCGTTCGTTTTCCTGCCCGCGCTGGCCGTAGCCGCGTTGCTGGCCGGTTGCGCCGACGGCATCGAGGTGAACAGCAAACTGCTCGACTCCGTCGGCAGCATGTCCGGCCTCGGCGCCGCCAAAAAAGACACGCGCATGGTCGAGCGCGCCGGCCTGGTCGTGCCGCCGCCGATGGCCCAACTGCCCGAGCCGGGATCGGGCGACAAAGTCGCCGCCGCCGTTTCGGCCAGCCTGCCGCAGGACCCCGAGGCCGTGAAAGCGCGCTCGAAAGAGCAGCAGAAGCTGGTCAAGGCCGAGGCCTGCAAGACCGCGCAGCTGAAAAAAGACCAGCAGGCGATGTCCGATAATTGCGAGGGCCTGCTGGCCAAGATCTGGGGCGCGCAGGAGTAGTTGGCGTTGGGAACATGATGTTCCTCTTCGGCGGCCACCGGGCGTCGCCGACTTGACGATCCCTACATTCCGCCGAAGATGAACTTCGTGTCCCCGCTCTGCCATGACGCTCACGGCAGAGCGGGGACACGAAGTTCATCTTTGGCTTGACGATTACGCACACCGCAGGCTCCGGTCAGGCCAAAGTTGAACATCATGTCCCCATCCGACCCCCGCCCCAAAGACCTCCTCCTTACTGGCGTGCCCGAAGGGCTCGACGCGCTTGTGCTTGGCGGCATGGCGCAGGAGCCGATCCCCGGTTCCTCCGAACTCGCCCCGGTGCTCTACGTCGCGCGCGACGACCGGCGGCTGGAAGCGCTGGAGCAGGGTCTGAAGTTCTTCGCCCCCGACGTCACCGTCACCGCCTTCCCGGCCTGGGACTGCGTGCCCTACGACCGAGTCTCTCCACAAGCCGAACTGGTCGCGCGCCGCGTCAGCGCGCTCGCACGTCTTGCGGTTGGCGCCAAGCCGGGGCCGCTCGTGCTGCTCACCACCGTCAACGCCATGCTGCAGCGCGTGCCGCCGCGCGCCTTCATGAAGGCCTCCATCAAAAATCTCGCCCCCGGCATGCGGCTGGATATGCAGGACCTGATCTACCGCCTGGAGCACGCCGGTTTTCGCCGTACCTCCACCGTCATGGAGCACGGCGAATATGCCGTGCGCGGCGGAATTCTTGATCTGTTCCCGCCGGGGCGCCTCAACCCGGTACGGCTCGATTTCTTCGGCGATACACTGGAAAGCCTGAAACCGTTTGACGCCGCCTCGCAAAGGACGACCACGCCGATTCAGCGCCTGTCGCTGCTGCCGATCAGCGAAGTCGCGTTCGGACCGGACGCGGTAAAGCGCTTCCGCAGCCGCTATCTGGAACTGTTCGGCGCGACCAAAACCGACGATGCGCTCTACGATAGCGTCAGCGCCGGCACGCGCTACCAGGGCATGGAGCACTGGCTGCCGCTGTTCCACGATGGCCTGGAGACCTTGTTCGACTACGTCCCCAACGCAACGCTCTGCCTCGACCACCAGACCGAAGACGCCATCCGCCTGCGCTTTGAGCAGATCACGGATCATTATTCCGCGCGCAAGCAGGCGCTGGAGGCGTCCACGTTTGGTGCTCCGCCCTACAACCCGGCGCCGGCCGAGGAGATGTATCTCTCGGAAAAAGATTGGCGCGCCGCGCTGGCGAGCCGTCCCGTGCGCCGCTTCTCGCCGTTCGAGATCGCAACCCCGGCGGGCGCAACGCCGCCGGTTTCGATGCGTGGGAAAATCGGCCGCAACTTTGCCGGCGAGCGCGTCACCGAATCCGCCAACGTCTTCGACTCCGTCGCCGCTCACATAAAATGGCTGCAGGGCCAGCACCGCCGCACCGTCATCGCGGCCTGGACCAATGGCGCGCGCGAGCGCATGGCGCATCTGCTCGCCGAGCACGGCCTCGACCAGATCGTGAAAGTCGAGAACTGGGCCGAGGCGTTGAAGCAGCCCAAGGGCGTGACCAGCTTCATCGTGCTGGGCATGGAGCACGGCATCGAGGCGCCCGACTTCGCCATCATCGCTGAGCAGGACATTCTCGGCGACCGCCTCGTTCGCCCTCGCCGCAAAGGCAAGAAGGCGAGCGACGTTCTCTCCGAGGCGGCCACGCTGTCGCCCGGCGACCTGGTCGTGCACGTCGATCACGGGATCGGAAAATTCGAGGGGCTGACCACCATTTCGGCCGCCGGCGCCCCGCACGATTGCCTGGAGCTGCACTATCACGGCGGTGACAAACTCTATCTGCCGGTGGAAAACATCGACCTTTTGAGCCGCTACGGATCGGAGTCCGACGGCGTTCAGCTCGACAAGCTCGGCGGCGCGGCGTGGCAGGCCCGCAAGGCGCGCATGAAGCAGCGCCTGCTGGACATCGCCGACAAGCTCATCGCCATCGCCGCCGCCCGCATGGTGCGCCAGGGCGCTGTTCTGGAGGCGGCAGACAGTGTGTACGAAGAGTTCTCGGCCCGCTTCCCCTATGAGGAAACCGAAGACCAACAGGCCTCCATCGACGCCGTGGTCGGCGATCTCGCCAGTGGCCGCCCGATGGACCGGCTGGTCTGCGGCGATGTCGGCTTCGGCAAGACCGAAGTCGCCCTGCGCGCGGCCTTCGTCGCCGTCATGTCCGGCAAGCAAGTTGCCGTCGTGGTGCCGACAACGCTGTTGGCGCGCCAGCACTATAAGACGTTCACGAACCGCTTCCAGGGCTTGCCGGTGAACATCGCGCAAGCCTCGCGGCTGGTGGCGCCGAAGGACGTTGCGCTGACCAAGGAGGGCCTGAAAGAGGGAAAAATCGAGATTGTCGTCGGCACCCATGCGCTGCTGGGCAAGAACATAGAATTCAAGGATCTCGGCCTGATCATCATCGACGAGGAGCAGCATTTCGGCGTTCAGCATAAGGAGCGCCTGAAGGAGATGCGCGAGGACGTGCACGTCCTGACGCTGACGGCGACGCCCATTCCGCGGACGCTGCAACTCGCGCTGACCGGCGTGCGCGAGATGTCGCTCATCACGACGCCGCCGGTTGACCGGCTCGCGGTGCGTACCTTCATCACGCCGTTCGATCCGATGATTCTCCGCGAGGCCCTGTTGCGCGAGCGCTATCGCGGCGGCCAGACCTATTATGTCGTGCCGCGCATCGCCGATCTCGACGAGATCGCGACCTTCATCCAGGAAGCCGCGCCAGAACTGCGGCTAGCGCGCGCCCACGGCCAGATGGGGGCGGGCGCGCTGGAAGACATCATGACTGGCTTCTACGACGGGCAATATGACGTGTTGCTCTCAACCTCGATCGTGGAGAGCGGCCTAGACGTGCCCACGGCCAACACGCTGATCGTGCACCGCGCCGATATGTTCGGCCTCGCCCAGCTCTACCAGCTGCGCGGCCGCGTCGGCCGGTCCAAGACGCGCGCCTATGCCTACTTCACCACGGCGGCGACCAAGGCGCTGTCGGAAGGCGCCGAGAAGCGGCTGAAAGTGCTGCAGTCGCTGGACACGTTGGGTGCCGGTTTTGCGCTGGCCTCGCGCGATCTCGATCTGCGCGGCGCCGGCAACATTCTCGGCGATGAGCAATCGGGCCACATCCGCGAGGTCGGGTTCGAACTCTACCAGTCCATGCTGGAAGAGGCGATCACCAACCTCAAGGAGGGCGGCGGGGCCGAGACCGAGGAGAAGTGGAGCCCGCAGATCGCCATCGGCACGGCGGTGCTCATCCCCGATACCTATGTCAGCGATCTCGACTTGCGGCTCGGCCTCTACCGGCGGCTGTCGGGTCTCGAAGACAAGACGGACATCGACTCGTTCGCAGGCGAGTTGGTCGACCGTTTCGGTCCGCTGCCGGACGAAGTGGGCTATCTGCTTGAAGTGATGGAAATTAAAGGCCTGTGCCGCAAGGCCAACATCGCGCAGGTGGATGCCGGGCCGAAGGGCGTGAGCATCGCGTTCCGGGCCAAATCGTTCCCCAATCCGGCCGGCCTGCTGTGGTTCATCCACGACAATCAGGACACGGCCAAAGTCACGCCCGACCAGAAATTCGTCTACAAGGCCGAATGGCCCGATCCGGTCGGGCGGCTGAAGGCGGTACGCGTGCTGATCCGCGGACTGACGGAAATCGCGGTGGCGCCGCCGAGGAAGGACATGCCGCCGCCGCCAAAGGCAAAGGCTCCAGTGCCGGTGAAGCGGGAGCGATTCACGCACATTCCGAAGCGGTTTTAGGGTAACGGCGGAACCTCGTCTCCCAGCACCGCGCAGGCGGCTCATCAGTCGCTGTTTCCTCGTCTTACGCCTGTGGGATGCAGGCCGCATGTCGAGACTCTACAAATCCTGTCAAGTCCTTTATGCTGGCGCGATGACCAGGATCGACGAAACCCGAGCCTTTATCCCGCTGAACATCGCCGTGCTGACGGTGTCGGATACGCGCGACCTCACGAACGACAAGTCCGGCGACACGCTTGCTGAGCTGCTGATCGTATCCGGTCACCGTCTCGCGGAGCGCGACCTGTTACGCGACGACGCTCCCACCATTCGTGCGCGTGTAAAATCCTGGATCGAGCACAAGGGCGTCGATGTGGTGTTGACCACCGGCGGCACCGGCTTTACCGGCCGCGATGTAACAGTCGAAGCCGTTAAGCCTTTGTTCGAAAAAGAGATCGATGGCTTCTCTGCCGTCTTCCACCGCCTCAGCTATGACAAGATTGGAACGTCAACCATCCAATCAAGAGCTTGTGGCGGTCTGGCGCAGGGAACCTATATCTTCTGCCTTCCAGGGTCCCCTGGCGCTTGCCGGGATGCCTGGGACGGTATCTTGCGCTGGCAACTCGACAGCCGGCACCGGCCCTGCAACTTTGTCGAGATCATGCCGCGCCTCATGGAACATTTGAGCGTAACGACCAGGAGTAGCCCATGAGTATGAGCAATGGACGTGATGGCGCTCCGGGTCGTCGTCCGGCGGTGCGCGCGACGCAAGAGGCTGCCGTTGAGCCGCCGCGCATTCCGATCCCGGTCATCCACCAGATCGCCTGGGTATCGCTATTCCTGCAGCTGCTGATCATCGCCATCTTCATCGGCGCAGCCAACTACTTCGGCGTCATCAAGCCCATCCTGGCGGCGACGCTTGCCTATCTGATCATGGCCATCGTCATCCGCTTGTTCCTGACCTCGCATCACCGCCGCGGCATGCATTACGCGCGTGAAGGCAGGCAGGAATTGGCGATCGCGGAATTTCAGAAGAGCTATGAATTCTTCCATCGCCATCCCTGGCTGGATGAGATGCGCTACATTTTCCTGCTCTCGACCAGCCGCACCAGCTATCGCGAGATGGGCCTTCTGAACATGGCCTATTGCGACCTCTGGCAGGATCGCGGCGAGGACGCCGTACGAACCTATTTGCGTTGCGTAGAAGAGTTCCCCGACAGTGGCCTGGCCTGGACCGGCATAAAACTGTTCCAGCAGGGCGGCCATGACGGTGAGCGTCGCGCTGCAGTGAGCATTGCAGCCGGACGCGTGCCGCCGTCGGTGGCAGTTGGCCAAGGGCAGGCTCAGGCTCCGGTGCAAGCCCAGACGGCGGCGCCGTTGTCGTCGGGCCAAACAGAGATCAGTTTTCGCGGCGCGCGGTAATAGTGTCGATCTATGGCCGGGCGATGTAGGGGCGACCCGTGGGTCGACCTCTAACGGCACGGCGCGCCATCCGAGGGCGACCTACGGGTCGCCCCTACGCCAGCAGACTCTCAACATACTCCGGCACTATCGTGCCCGCCGGTCCGTGGATGGCCTCGTCGAACAACGATGCGCCATGCGACGGCTCCAGGTTCAACTCAACCGTTCGTGTGCCTCTCCGTTTCGCCACGCCGACAAATCCGGACGCTGGATAAACCGTCCCGCTGGTGCCGATGGATAGGAACAGATCGGCCTCAGCCAGCGCTTCGCCAATAACATCCAGATAGTACGGCGTCTCGCCGAACCACACCACGTCGGGACGCATGCACGCCACCTGTGAGCAGCTCGGGCACACTGTCGCCAGCGTCAGGTCCTCGCGCCACTTGCTGCGCTTGTGGCAGGCCGTGCACCAGGCCTTGAAGACTTCTCCGTGCATGTGAAGGAGGTTACGGCTGCCGGCCAGTTCATGCAGCTGATCAACATTCTGGGTAACGATCAGCACTTCTCCGGCATGCTTGCGCTCCAGCCGGGCCAGCGCCAGATGGGCCGGGTTCGGCGCCACTGTATGATGCAAACGCCGCCGCATGTTGTAGAACTCGAGCACCATCGCAGGATTTTTGGCGTACCCCTCGGGAGTCGCCACATCCTCGACCTTGTATTTTGACCATATCCCGCCCTTGTCGCGAAACGTCGAAATCCCGCTCTCGGCCGAAATGCCTGAGCCGGTGAGGATCAGGATGCGCTTGGGTTTGGACGGTCCCGGCATAGGTTAGGCATCCTGATGGTGTCATCCTCGGTCTTGTCCCGAGGATCCATTGAGCGGCTGATGCTTCAGTCGATGGAGATCACCGCCGGTGCGCCATCGCGTCGGGTGCGGCAGGTAATGAACGCCAGCGCAATTTGAGGAATGGATCCTCGGGACAAGCCCGAGGATGACACCGAGAGCGGAGTGTCGTTCACGTCCCGGCGCCATTCTGCGCCCGGTGCCGCAGCATGTGGTCGGCCAGCACAAGCGCCATCATGGCCTCGCCCACCGGCACCGCGCGGATGCCAACGCAGGGGTCATGACGCCCCTTGGTCAGAATATCGGTATCGTGACCATCGACGTCGATGGTGCGGCGCGGCGACAGGATCGACGAGGTCGGTTTGACAGCAAAACGGCAGACCACGGGCTGTCCGGTCGAAATGCCGCCCAGAATGCCGCCCGCGTGGTTCGAGAGAAACACCGGCTTGCCGTCCTTGCCCGCGCGCATTTCGTCGGCGTTGTCTTCGCCCGACAGCATGGCGGCGGCGAAACCATCGCCGATCTCGACCCCTTTGACGGCGTTGATGCTCATCATGGCGCCGGCCAGGTCCTGGTCGAGCTTTCCGTAGAGCGGCGCGCCCCAGCCGACCGGAACGCCCTCGGCCACCACTTCGATGATGGCGCCGGTGGAGGACCCGCTTTTACGCGTGGCGTCCAGAAACTCCGTCCACTGCGCGACCGACTTGGCGTCGGGCGAGAAGAACGGATTTTTGTCCGTCTCGGCCCAGTCCCAATTTTCCCTCGCAATCTTGTGCGGCCCCATCTGCACCAGCGCCCCCCGGATGGTCACTCCCGCCAGCACTTTGCGCGCGATGGCGCCGGCGGCCACCCGCATCGCCGTCTCGCGCGCCGACGACCGCCCGCCGCCGCGGTAGTCGCGAACGCCATATTTGGCCTGGTACGTATAATCGGCATGGCCGGGGCGGAATTTCTGGGCGATGTCGCCGTAGTCCTTGGAGCGCTGGTCCACATTGTCAATGTGCAGCGCAATCGAGGCGCCGGTGGTCAACTGCGGACCGCTTGGGCGGGCGAACACGCCCGACAGGATGCGGACGGTATCGGGTTCCTGGCGCTGGGTGGTGAAGCGCGACGTCCCTGGCCGGCGCTTGTCCAGATAAGGCTGGATGTCGGCCTCGGTCAGCGTGATGCCGGGTGGGCAGCCGTCGACCACGCAGCCGATGGCCGGTCCGTGGCTTTCGCCCCAGGTGGTGAGGCGGAAGATGTGTCCGAAGGTGTTGTGTGACATTGGGGTCGTCCGTAGGAGTTCGAAAGCCAAACAAGGACATGCGCGATTGGGGCCGGTGGCGTAGGGGCGACCCGTGGGTCGCCCGATAGCGGCGCGGTATGCTGCACGAGTGCGA
>JANLQJ010000199.1:0-1914 GCA_031367715.1 Hyphomicrobiaceae bacterium
TCTGCCACATCACGCAGAACTGGCGCGGCCGGCCGCTCACCGATCACATGGCCATCGTCGAGCTGATCGGGGCGACGACGACCAAGGCAGGTTTGACGGTCGAATGCGCGCTCGATGAGCGGGCCTACGAAAAAGGCGTCACGGTCAGCGACGCCGAGATGGAGACGCTGAACATCACCGGCGATGACTTCCACCCGGAATGGAACTACACCTTCAAGCCGAGACGTATTGGACATTCGTAGCGGTTATTGTTCGGAGTCGCCTTAGCTCAGCACCCTCATGCGCCCAAGCAACAGTCGGTAACGGATTTCAACAATTGCCTGCCCGCCATGCTTTTGCCCCATTGGCGCTTGGCCGCAACTGGTCTAGGGTGGCGGAAATCTACCACGTGTGGGGTCAGCTGCGATGTCTATGACGTTTCGCATACTCGTTGCCGGTATCGGCATCGTTGCCAGCGGCCAGCTCGCCATCGCTGCCGAGCCCGCCGCTCCCGCACGGCTCATCAGCCAGGCCGACGTCATCGGCATCTCGGTCAAGCAATCGCTGATTGCGTCCGCCAAGGAAGGCAAAGGGCCGTTCGACATCGCCACGGCCGAGGCCATTGAGCGCGCCTACGAACAGCACGGCAATCTGCCGATCTGGGTCGATGGCAGCGGCTACAACGCCAAAGCTCAGCAGGTCATCGAAGAGCTCAAGCGCGCCAGCGATTGGGGCCTGGGAACGGCCGACTATGCCGTGCCGCCGGTCAACGCCGCGACCGTCACCAACGCCAAGTTGGCCGATGCTGAATTGATGCTGACGCGTGCCGCTGTGAAGTACGCGCGCGACGCCCATGTCGGCCGCTTCGATCCGGCGCGTATCAGTGAGCTGATCGACTTGATGTCGACTCCGCCTGATCCGGTGGCGGTGCTCACCGGACTTGCGTCGGCAACTGACCCGGGCGCCTTCCTCACCAGTTTCAATCCCCGCCATGCAGAGTTCGAGCAGTTGCGTCAGAAATACCTGGCTTTGCGCGGCAATCGGCCTGGCGAAGCGCCGGCGCGCATTCCGGATGGGCCGAAACTGCGGCTGGGCGACACCAGCTCCGATGTCGCGTTGATCCGGGCCCGCTTGCGCATTCCCGTAGCCGCGGGCGCCGATCCGCAGCGTTATGACGATGCGCTGCAAGTCGCCGTCAAGGATTTCCAAGATCGCAGCGGCTACCGGGTTGATGGCGTCATTACTTCCAGTTTCCGCCGCGCGCTGAACACCCAGTTGCAGTCCGCTCCCGCCAAGAGCACCCAGATCGACAAGATCCTGGCCAACATGGAGCGCTGGCGCTGGCTGCCTGAGACGCTCGGCGACAAGTTCATCTTCGACAACATTCCGGAGTTCATGACCCGTGTTGTCGACAACGGCCAGATCATCCATCAGGCGCGCATCGTGGTTGGTAAGACAGATACGCCGACGCCGATTTTCTCCAAGAACATGCAGTATGTGGAGTTCCATCCGTTCTGGAAGGTGCCGGACTCCATCAAGATGAAAGAAATTCTGCCCTCGATCGCTCGTAACGGCAGCGGGGCGCTGGCCCGGCGCGGCCTCAAGATCGGTCTGAATGGCAAGGAACTCAATCCGTCCTCGATCAATTTCGGATCGAGCGACATTCGCGGCTACGACGTTTACATGCCGCCGGGGCCGGGCAATGCCCTGGGCGACGTGAAATTCATGTTCCCGAACCACTACTCGGTCTACATGCACGACACCCCTGCCAAGGACTTGTTCGCCAACAGTTCGCGCGCCTTCAGCCACGGCTGCATGCGCGTGCAGGATCCGCACAAACTCGCCGAAGTCATCATGAGCGAGGCCAACGGCTGGTCGGCGGAAAAGACCAAATCGCAGTTCGCCGACAGCAACAATCAGCAGGTTGCCTTGGAT
>JANLQJ010000200.1:0-6489 GCA_031367715.1 Hyphomicrobiaceae bacterium
CTGGCGAATCGCTTGCGTGTCGATCATGCAGACCGGCATACTGTCGGCGCGCCCGCCACGGAATCCCGCAGACCCGAGTCACATCACCACATGGCGCAAGCGCACGAACCGATTCACTTGTTTTGGCGGATGTCCTAAGCATGTTGATTGAACTCCGCAAATGCAGGATGACGAGCTGGTTTCAGTGGCGCAATCGGGGCAAGCGGCTCAAGGCAGGGGCAAAGAATGGACCCATTGCACTTCATGTCAAAGTTACCATATCGGCTGGAACATGAACCGGAGATGGCCGGCCATAAGGTGCCAGAGTTTGGTCCGGCCGCAAGGCAATGAGGGTGAGATGGCAAACGAGACGGGGGCAAACACGCGACTACAAACCCTAGAGGCGATGCCGCAGCGGCTGATCCTGGCCAGCCGATGGTTGCTGCTGATCTTTTACGTCGTGTTGGTGCTGGCGCTCGCGCTCTATGCCGTGGCGTTCGTAGTGCATTTCGCCCAACTCGTCCCCAGGATCTTCAGTATGTCGGAGGACGACGTCATCCTCCAGATGCTGGGTCTGGTCGACGCCGCGCTGGTGGCTAGCCTTGTCATTATGGTGATCATCAGCGGCTATGACAATTTCATCAGGCCGATCACGACCAATGCGGGAGGTCTGGATTGGATCGGCAACCTCGATTCAGGCGGGCTGAAGATCAAGATCGCAGCTTCGATCGTGGCCATCACCTCGATCAAGCTCTTGGAAGTGATGTTGAATGCCAGCCACTATACCAACGAACAGATTGGCTGGGCGGTCGGTTTGCATCTGACATTTGTGCTATCGGCGGTTGGGCTGGGCGTGCTGAATCGGCTGACGCGGCATTGATCGCGCGTCAGCACAAACTGCCCTCGCCATGTGCTGCGCAACGGCTTGAAGTCGGGGGGAGACGCCGAACGGGACGACCGGCATTTCCTTCAGCGCCTCGATCACGACGCTGCGCGCGAACGGAGCCGCGTCCAAGACGCAGCCCCGTCGTGCTAACTCCACAGAGATTCGATTCGCGGTGTCCACGGTCGTCATGGCCACCCTTGAAGCGGCCATCGAGGGGCTGCAAGCCGAGAGTATGCCGCTGGTAGCTCCTGGATGATTGGGTCAAGCCCTGTCATGACGTGGTTCAGTACGTATATGGATTTCCCAGTCGTCCCACCCCCAACAGTACGTCCGACTAGACAATGCCAGTGATCGCAACGACAGCCTTGACGGGATGGCCAATGCCTTCACCGCCATGACGGACGTGGCCGGCGCCGTCGTCAGCGCCCTGACGGGCGAAACTGGGCGAAGCCGACAAGGCAACAACGCCAACCGCCGCAACGATTGCAATTGGGATAAATTTACGCATGTGCTGTACTCCTCAGGTTTATGATCCGGTGACCGATCATCCGGAACTGATGGAGGGTTTAGCAGAGCCGCAATGATGCTCTGCTGACAGCAATTGTCAGGATTCCGTCAGGCTTTCAGTGATTACACGCCTGAGACGGGCACTCAAAATGAGCAATCCAAAGGCCTGCGAAACGAAATTGCGCTACTCCTTGGGAAACTCCAAACCCATCTCGCGATAGCGCTCGGGATCGTCGCCCCAGTTCTCGCGAACCTTCACGAACAAGAACAGATGCACCGGCTTTTCGGCCATCTCGGCGATGTCCTTGCGCGCGTCCATCGAGATTGCCTTGATGGCGCGGCCCTTGTCGCCTAGCA
Source organism: Hyphomicrobiaceae bacterium (assembly GCA_031367715.1). GTDB lineage: Bacteria > Pseudomonadota > Alphaproteobacteria > Rhizobiales > Hyphomicrobiaceae > JANYHF01. The sequence continues at coordinate 1,730 of JANLQJ010000200.1, forward strand.
CAATGGCGCGCTGGCTCTCGCGCTCGACAAAGATGGTCTGCTCGATCCGTATGCTGCCATCCTTGAGCGGCTTCCATGCCGTGGTCTCGACCGTGGAGGCGTACGGAAGTTCCTCGTGCAGACGGTCATAGATCTTTTCGCGCGTGATCTCTGCCGCCATCGAGCGGATGGGGGCGTCGGCGACCTGATCTTCCGGGTACAGCCAAGGGCCCTCGGGCATGGCGGCGATGAGATGAGCGCCAAGGTCATCGACGCCGAAACCACGCTCGGCCGAGACCATGAAAGTGGCCTCGAACGTGGCGCGCTCGTTCAGCGTCTTGGCCAGTGCCAGCAATTCTTCCTTCGGGGTGAGATCAATCTTGTTCAGCACCAGCACCGGCTTGCTCGGCCAATTGGCCAGCCGCTCGGTGACGCGTTCGACATCCTCGCTGAGGCCGCGCGCGGCATCCACCAGCAGCACGGTCATATCGGCCTCGCTGGCCTCGCTCCAGGCGGCGTCCACCATGGCGCGGTCAAGCCGGCGGCGCGGGCGGAAGATGCCGGGCGTGTCCACCAGGATGAGTTGGCAGGCGCCATGCATGGCAATGCCGCGGATACGCCCGCGTGTTGTCTGCACCTTGCGGCTGACGATCGACACCTTGGAGCCTACCAGACGGTTGACTAGTGTCGACTTGCCGGCGTTGGTGGCGCCGATGATGGCAACAAAGCCAGCTCTGGTTGGGCCGGTAAACGAGGCTGCGGGCGGCGCCGTCGCTGTCGGTTCGGTATCAGCCAATGGTAGTCTCCCAGATGCGTTCGCGTTCCAGGAGGATACGGGCGGCCTCCTGCTCGGCCATGCGTTTGTTGGTCCCGGTGCCGCGCGCCGGCTTGACGCCGTCGATGCGCACTTCGGAAGTGAATTGTGGTGCGTGGTCGGGGCCGGCGCGTTCGACTTCGACGTAAACCGGCAGGCCCAGCTTGCGCCCTTGCGCCCATTCTTGCAACGCGGTCTTGGGGTCACGCGCCGCATCGCCACCCTCGGCAATGCGCGGCAACCAGAGTTTGCGCACCATCTTGCGGCTGGCGGGAAATCCGGCATCCAGAAACACCGCGCCCAGCACTGCCTCGCAGGCATCGGCCAGGATGCTGGCCTTGCTGCGGCCACCGCTCACCAGTTCGCTGCCGGACAGGATCAGATGTTCGCCAAGCGCGATATCGATGGCCACGTCGGCGCAGGTGCCGCGTTGCACCAGCCGGTTGAACAACCGCGCCAGGTCGCCTTCATGCGCGGCTAGATTCATTTCGCAGATCAGCTCGGCAATGGCCAAGCCGAGCACGCGGTCACCGAGAAACTCAAGCCGCTCGTTGTCCTCGACGCCATCGCCGTCGCGGGCGCTGGAATGAGTCAGCGCCTGGCGCAGCAGGCTCTTGTCGCGGAACTTATGTCCGATCGCCTTTTGCAAGCCGGCAAGCTTGTCGGTGCTTCTCGCCATTAGTGGATGAAGCCCAATAGCCTCGTCCAGCGGATGCCGGTCGGCCAGGTCCACGGGCGCAGCAGATAACCGTTCTCGTTGTAGGAGAAGAACACGATTTGCGCTTTGCCGACTAGATTCTCGAATGGCACATAACCGACGCCGCCATTGGGGTCGCGACTGTCCGAGGAGTTGTCGCGATTGTCGCCCATCATGAAATAATTGTCGGCTGGCACCTTGAACTTGCCGGTGTTCTCCAGATTGCGGTCGGGATAGCGGTCGAGCACATGATATTTGACGCCACTTGGCAGCGTCTCTTCGAATTGCGCGACATGCACCTCGACCCCGCCCTTGGTCTCGACATGGTCCCCGATGCGGGTGCGCGGCACGGCCTTGCCGTTGATGTAGAGGATACTGTCCTGGACCTGAATCTCATCGCCGGGCATGCCGATCAGTCGTTTGATGTAGTCGATGCTCGGCTCTGCAGGTTTGCGAAACACGATGACGTCGCCGGCATGCGGCTGGCCCGGCCAAATGCGGCCGGAAAAGCTGAAGGGAACGATCTCGCTCGCGATCAGGGTCGGCAGGGCGAAGGAGTATTTACTGTAGCCGTAGCTGTATTTCGACACGAACACGTAGTCGCCGACCAGCAGCGTGCCTTCCATCGAGCTTGACGGAATGGTGAACGGCTGGAACAGGAAGATGCGCACGACAAAGGCGATCGCCAGCGCCTGCAGCACAACCTTCAGGATCTCCCAGAAATCGTCCGCGGCGGTGATTTGCGTTTCGGTATTGGCGGCCATTGATATGTAGGCTCCTTGCGCACGGGCGTACCAAGCCCAAACGCGGGATGAGCCGCCGGGGCAGGCAAATCATAGCCCGGCCGGGCAGCGCTGGCAATTCGGGCTTGTCGGGGGCTTGTCGGGCAGGTCAATGACCGGAAATCTTTGCCAGAACAACGCGGATCAGTTTTAGCGGAACGAGGTCGGGAGCCGGCCTTTACCATAACTTTGCAGATCGCGGATTAGGGTGACTGACCGGCAGCCCGGGTCGCCATGCGAACGGAAGATGAACGTGGGATTCGACATCGGCCGCCGATAACAGGGCATTGAGCAGCCTTGTCAATCGACGCCGGTAGCGCTGTCGGCTAGTATCGGTCCCAAAATCCGGCCTGGCGGCACTGCGATGGCAAGTTGGGCCGCCCATAAGGGACGATTGAGCATGGCGGAATGGCTGGTTCTGGTGTTGGTGATCGTGGCCGTATTCGTGCTGGCCATGCGCCGCGCGCGGCTGGTGGTCTGGGGGGCGGCGGCGGCGGCGTTTGCGGCGCTGTATTGGCTGGCGACGCCGACCGGCCAAACGCTGTCGTTCCTGCCGGTGCTTCTGATGGCCGTCCCGGCCGCGATCTTCTTTGCCATGAATGTCGATAAGGTGCGCGTGGCGCTGGTCGGCCCGGTCTTCAACATTGTGCAAAAGAGCCTGCCGCCGGTCTCCGAGACGGAATCGGCGGCCCTGGAAGCGGGCACCGTCGGTTGGGATGCCGAGCTGTTCTCGGGCACGCCCGATTGGGCCAAGCTCCAGGACGTGCCGCCAGTTCAACTTAGCGCCGAAGAACGCGCTTTCCTCGATGGCCCGACCAACGCGCTTTGCAAGATGCTCGATGATTGGGAAATCCGGCACACTGCGCACGAGATCCCCGAGCGCATCTGGCGCTTTGTCTCAGAGCACGGCTTTCTCGGCATGCTGATTTCCAAACAGCATGGCGGGCTGGGATTTTCGGCCCAGGCGCAATCGCTGATCATCGGCAAGATTGCTTCGCGCAGTCCCGATGCCGTCACGGTAGTGATGGTGCCAAACTCGCTGGGGCCCGGCGAACTGATCGAGAAATACGGCACCCCGGAGCAGAAGGAGCACTTCCTGCCGCGGCTGGCCAAAGGCCTTGAGATCCCTTGCTTTGGCTTGACGGGTCCCACGTCCGGCTCGGATGCTGCTAACATGCGCGACATCGGCGTCGTCACCAAGGGCCCGCACAACGGCCAGGAAGTGATCGGCGTCAAGCTGAACTGGGACAAGCGCTACATTACGCTTGGTCCCAATGCGACGCTGCTCGGCCTCGCCTTCCACCTGTTCGATCCCGACAAGCTGCTGGGGCAGATCGAGGACATCGGCATCACGCTGGCGCTGATCCCGTGCAACCATCCTGGCGTGCGCATCGGCCGCCGCCATCTGCCATCGGGCGCAGCGTTCCCGAATGGTCCCAACTGGGGCGAGGATGTCTTTGTGCCGATGGATTTCATCATCGGTGGTCAGGAAAAGGTCGGCCAGGGCTGGCGCATGTTGATGGAGTGCCTGTCGGCAGGCCGCTCGATTTCGCTGCCGTCTTCGGCAGCGGCTGGCGCCAAGTCCATGCTGCGCGTGACTACCGCCTATGCCCGCATCCGTCGCCAGTTCGGCATGGCGGTCGGCAAGATGGAAGGCATCGAGGAGCCCATCGCCTTGCTGGCCGAGAATGCCTATGTGCTGGAAGCGGCGCGCGGTGTGACAGCGGCGATGGTGACGCGCGGTGAGAAGCCATCGGTACTGGGCGGGCTGCTGAAATATCAGTCGACCGAGCGCATGCGTGCCAGCGTCAACGCCGCCATGGACGTGCATGGCGGGCGCGGCATCTGCGATGGCCCGGCCAATTATCTGCAGTCGGCCTATCAAATGGTGCCGGTCGGCATCACGGTCGAGGGCGCCAACATCCTTACCCGTTCGCTGATCACCTTCGCGCAAGGGGCGCTGCGGGCGCATCCCTATCTCTATCGCGAAGTGGAATCGGTGCAGAACAAGGACAAGCGCGCCGGACTTGCGGCGTTCGACGCGGCGTTTTCCGGTCATGTCGGCTTCATGCTGAGGAACATGGTCGGCAGCTTCCTGCATGCGATCAGTTTTGGCCTGTTTGCCTCGAGCCCGATCGCTGGTGAGATGGGGCACTGGTATCGGCAACTCGCCCGCTACGCGCAAAGCTTTGCGCTGGTTGGCGACTGGACGGTGGCGTTTTTAGGCGGTGACCTCAAGCGCAAGCAGCGACTTTCCGGCCGCATGGCCGATATCCTCTCCGAGCTCTACCTGCTGTCGGCGACGCTGAAGCGCTTCGAGGACGAGGGGCGGATTGTCGAAGACCGGCCGGTCGTCGATGCGATTGCGCGTGATTGCATTTTCAACATCGAGCAAAGCTTTGCGGCGGTGTTTGCCAATTTCCCAAACGTCGTGCTGCGCAATGTGATGCGCGCCCTGGTGTTCCCGCTCGGCCGGCATGCCAAGCCG
>JANLQJ010000209.1:0-5758 GCA_031367715.1 Hyphomicrobiaceae bacterium
CCCTGGCCGAGTTCGAATACCGCTTCAACCGGCGCTACGACCTGGCCGCCATGATGCCCCGCCTGGCCTATGCCGCCGTCCGTACGCTGCCGATGCCGTATCGGCTGCTCATCTTGACGGAGTGATGTGGATAAGCAGGAACGGAATACCCTTTTGCAGCACGATCTGATGCAGCAGCATGGTGATGGTGTCGCTGGTGCTGATGCCGATCTTGCTCAGGATTTTCTCGGCTTTGGCCTTGATCACTTCGTCGACGCGGACATTGATGCTTGCGGTCTTGGGCATGGCGACCTCCTGAGTTGCGGACACTGTATCACAATTGCGGTACAGTGCAAACGCGACCTCGCCCACGTCGCTCCTTGACCATCGCGCGTCGCATGCTACGCTCCCCCTGTCGCATCCGGACCCGGCAACGTCGCACATGCTCACCACCGCCCCGCTCGCAGAGCACATCTACTTCCTGCTCTGCCCGAATTTTTCGATGATCGCCTTCACCATGGCGGTGGAGCCGTTGCGGCTGGCCAACCGCATGCTGGGAGAGCCGCACTATCGCTGGGAGCTGATTTCCAAGGACGGCGCGGCCGTCACCGCCAGCAACGGCGTCGAGGTGGCGGTCGCCAAGTCGATCGCGGCGGTGCAGCGCGAATGCCTCGGGCCGGTGCGCTCGCGCATGGTGATTGTCTGTACCGGCATCGAGGTCGAGACCATCGCCGATCCCGCCATGTTCGCCTGGCTGCGCCGCATGCATGCGCAAGGCGCGGGGGTCGGGGGCTTGTGCACCGCGGCCTGGGTGTTGGCCGAAGCCGGGCTGCTGGACGGCAAGCGCTGCGCCATTCATTGGGAGAATTTGCCCGGCTTTGCCGAGCGCTTCCCCAAGGCGCTGGTGAAATCGGTGCTGTTCGAAGTTGACCACAATATCTTCACTTGTGCCGGTGGAACGGCCTCTTTGGACATGATGCTGAACCTGATCGGCGACAGCCTTGGCGCCGAGATCGTGGCCAAGGTGTGCGAGCAATGCCTGATCGATCGCATCCGAGCGCCCGACGATCGCCAGCGGTTGCCGCTGGGCGCCCGCATCGGCGTGCAGAACATCATGCTCTTGAAGATTGTTGAGCTGATGGAGGCCAATATCGCCGAACCGGTGTCATTGCTGGAGATGAGCCGGCAGTCGGGCCTGTCGCGCCGCCACGTCGAGCGGCTGTTCCGCCAGCATATGGGCAAGTCGCCGGCGCGCTATTATCTCGAGGTGCGATTGGAGCGTGCACGCCGCTTGTTGCGGCATTCCGGATTGCCGATCGTCGAGGTGGCGATCGCCTCCGGGTTTGTCTCGGCGTCGCACTTTTCCAAGCGCTATCGCGAGCGCTACCAGGTGTCGCCGCAAACCGACCGGCGCGAGATCGAGGCCGGCCGCGGCATGCCAGCGGTGAGTTAGCGGTCATGAATTATACGGAAGATCCTTTGGAAGATGATATCCTGGTGACCAACGGCGAGATCCGAATGGCCCGTTTTGGCCGGCCAAGACCCCACATCGGCTCGCGTCAGAACCGTTTGGCATCGAATGGCAATAGATCAATCGCAGTCCGCTGTTGCCCCGCCAGTTGCGCCACTAACTCACCGGTGGCCGCCGATTGCGTCAGCCCATAGTGTCCATGCCCGAAGGCGTAGATGATGCGGTCGGACGCGCCCGAGCGGCTGATCACTGGCAGCGAGTCCGGCAGCGAGGGCCGGAACCCCATCCAGCGCGTGCCGCCGGTAAAATCGGCGTCCGGCAGTAACGGCCGGGCGCGCGCCAGGATGGCATCGAGCCGAGCATAGTTGGGCACCGCCGTCAGCCCGGCGAATTCTACCGCGCCACCGATGCGGTCGCCGCTATCGAGCGGTGTGCTGACGAAGCCGAGTCCTTCGAAGGTGACCGGGCGCGTCAGGCCGAGCGCGCCCTGGCGCAGCGTGATGTTGTAGCCACGCTCGGTATCGAGAGGAATCTCGTCGTCGAGCTGCCGGGCGAGATCCCTGGACCAGGCGCCGGCCGCGATCACCGCGAGGTCGGAGCTTCGAACCACACCATCCGACAGCGTAGTGGCGACACCAGCCTCAACCAACCGTACACGGCTCACTGGCTGCCGGATCAACACTGCGCCGCGTGCCAGCGCCGCCTCGCCAACCGCGCTTGTGATGCTGGCGGGATCATCTACGCTGACCATGCCGGGATAAAGCAAGCCGGCAACCGCGCTTGCACTGAGCGCCGGCTCCAACGTGCGTACCGCCGCTGTGCTGTCCAGCACCTCAACGGCGATACCGAGTTGGCGCTGCCGCTCGACCATGGTCAGACTGGCCGGCAGCCCGGATGCCGAACTGAACACCGATAACAAGCCCTTGCGTCTGAGATGCGTTTCGCCAAGCCCAAGCTTGCCGAGTCTGCGCTCCCAGGCGCCAAGTGCCATGCCATTGAGCGCGATCAGCGCTTGCGTGCTCGCCTCGATGCGGGCCGGTGTGCTGGCTGCGATGAAGCGCAGCATCCAGGGCGCGATGGCCAAGGCGTAGGAGGGCCGGATGCTGAGCGGCCCAAGCGGATCGAGCAGCCAGCGCGGCAGATGGCGCCAGATCTTCGGGCTGGCCAGCGGCAGGATGTCCGTATGCGCGATATATCCGGCATTGCCGCGCGAGGTGCGGGTGGCCAGGCCGTCCGGATCGATCAGTTCGACCGTATGCCCGTCGTCCAGCAACGCATGCGCCGTCTGGATGCCGATGATGCCGGCGCCGATGATTGTGATGTGCATGAGGGGTCCAAGAGGGTGGTGCGCGGATAACCATGGCGTTGCGCACCAGCCGGGGCAATGGGTATTGCGACATGGGTATTGTGGCAATGTCGTCGGGTCAGCCCGGTCGTTGAAGGGCTCTGACCCAGTACTATGGTTTCGGCCGCGGGTTCTCCACTGGCGGCAGCGACTTGAGAAACTCCGCGATCGCCAGCCGGTCGGTGACGGCGAGCCTGGCCAGGTTGGCTTGCACGGCAACCATCGAGCCACCGACAAAATCGCCCGCCGGCGTCATGCCGTTGCCCAGATAGCTGGCAATGTCCTGCTTCGACCAGTCGGCCAGCCCGGCCTTTGATTGCGTCAGGTTCGGTACCCAGCCCTTGCCCTCCGGGTTCGGGCCGCCTGCCAGCGGCAGCGCGGTGCGCGGCCCGCCCAAGGGATCGCGCGGCGTATGGCATTCGGCGCAATGGCCAGGGCCGGCGACCAGATAGGCCCCGAGGTTCCATTCCGCGCTGTGCTTGGCGTCAGGCACGTAGGCGCGGCCCTCGAAGTTGAGCAGCTTCCAGCCTCCCAGCACGCGCCGCCACTGGAACGGCAGTGGCAACTCATGTGGCGCGGCCTTGCCCGTCACGGCCGGCAGCGACGTCAGATAGGCCTTCAGATCCAGCACATCCTGCTGCGACATGCGTTGATAGGAAGTGAACGGAAACGCCGGATAGTAGTGTTCGCCAGCCGGCGAGATGCCGCGCGTCAAGGCATTGACGAACTGCAGATCGGTCCAGGCACCGATGCCATCGGTCTGGTCGCTGGAGATGTTCGGCACGTTGAAGGTGCCGAACGGTGTTTTCAGGCAGCGGCCGCCACCGAGGCGCTCATGATCGGTGTAGTGCGGGTTGTCGCATTTGCCGTCGTCCGGCTTGGCGTGGCATGAGGCACAGCCGCCGGCATTGAACATGCGCTCGCCGTTCTTGATGTCGAGCTTGATACTTGCCGGCAACGCCGCCGCATCGAGCGGGCGCGGAGCCGTCAGCAGCCAGAAGGCGGCCAGGCCAAGAATGACGGCGATGAACCCGAGTGTGACCAGCCGCCGCATCATAGTGTCGTCTCCCGCTGCATCGGATCCATCGACGGCCCGCCCGCGCTGCGCGAGCCGCGAGCCATCGCTCCTGTCGTCCCCTATGCTATAGACGCAAGTTACCGAATGTTTATTCCGGTTTTCAATCCTGGAGCAACCGACCCATGCGGCACGCTGGCCGAGTCCTGATCGAGCAATTGGAAGCGCAAGGCGTCGATACCGTCTTCTGCGTGCCTGGGGAAAGCTATCTGGCCGCGCTGGACGGCCTCTATGACAGCAACCGCATCCGCACCGTGGTGTGCCGGCAGGAGGGTGGCGCCGCCATGATGGCGGACGCCCATGCGCGCATGACCGGGCGCGTGGGCGTGGCGTTCGTCACGCGTGGGCCGGGGGCAGCCAACGCGTCTATCGGTATCCACATAGCGCAGCAGGATTCGATACCCCTGGTGCTGTTCGTGGGTCTGCCGGGCCGCGACGTCGAGGACCGCGAGGCGTTCCAGGAGTTCGACCTGCGCGCGGTGTTCGGCTCGCTGGCCAAATGGGCTGAGGTGGTGAGCGATCCTGCGCGCTTGCCCGAATATGTCAGCCGCGCCTTCCACATCGCGGCTTCGGCCCGGCCGGGGCCGGTGGTGCTGGGCTTGCCTGAGGATATGCTAGCCACCAGCCTCGATGTGGCCGTGGTGCGGGCGAGCCGCCCCGCCGAATCCGCCCCCGTCGCCGCCGACATGCTGGAGCTGGCGGGGTTGCTGGCAAACGCGGCGCGGCCGGTGGTGATTCTTGGTGGGCCCGGCTGGAGCGCCAGCATCAAGGCGCGCTTCGAGGACCTCGCGAAAAAGCTCGGCCTGCCGGTCGCCTGCTCGTTCCGCTGCCAGGACTATTTCGACAATCGCCATCCCTGTTATGCCGGTCATGCCGGCATCGCCCCGGACCCCAAGCTGGCCGAGGCCATCCGTTCGGCCGATCTGCTGCTGGTGATCGGCGCGCGGCTCGGCGAGATGACCACCAGCGGCTATGCGCTGGTCGAGGCGCCCGAGCCCAAACAGAAGCTGGTGCATGTCCATCCGTCGGCGGACGAGCTGGGGCGGGTGTATCGCGCCGAGCTGCCAATCTGCGCCTCGGCGGGGACGTTTGTGGATGCGCTGTCGTCGCTGGCGATCAAGCGCAGCACCGGCTGGGCCGAGCGCACGGCAGGTCTGCATGCCGCCTATCAAGCCTTCTGCCGCCCCGAGCCGACGCCGGGCGCGCTGAAACTGGAGCTGGTAATCGCCAATCTGGAGGACATGCTGCCGGACGATGCCATCGTCAGCAATGGCGCGGGAAACTATGCCGGCTTCCTGAACCGGTATTTCGTCTATAAACAGTTCCGCACGCAGCTTGGTCCCACCTGCGGAGCGATGGGTTTTGGGCTGCCGGCCGCGATCGCCGCCAAGCTCACGCATCCTGAGCGCACGGTGGTGGCAATGGCCGGCGACGGCTGCTTCATGATGAACGGCCAGGAGCTGGCGACCGCCGTGCAATACGGCGCCAACGTCATTGTGCTGGTGGCCAACAACGGCATGTACGGGACCATCCGCATGCATCAGGAGCGCGAGTATCCCGGACGGGTGATGGCGACCAGTCTGGTCAATCCGGATTTCGCGGCGCTGGCGCGCAGCTACGGCGCGTTCGGCGAGACGGTGACGCAGACCGAGCAGTTCCGCGGTGCGTTTGCGCGGGCAGTTGAATCCGGCACGCCGGCGCTGCTGGATTTGAAACTCGATCCCGAAGCGCTGACACCGAAGATGACGCTGGCGCAGGTGCGGGCCGCGGCTGAGAAGGCAGTAGGCAGTAGGCAGTAGGCAGTAGGCAGTAGGCAGTAGGCAGTAGGCAGTAGGCAGTAGGCAGTAGGCAGTAGGCAGTAGGCAGTAGGCAGTAGGCAGTAGGCAGT
>JANLQJ010000204.1:0-19045 GCA_031367715.1 Hyphomicrobiaceae bacterium
CTGGCGAATCGCTTGCGTGTCGATCATGCAGACCGGCATACTGTCGGCGCGCCCGCCACGGAATCCCGCAGACCCGAGTCACATCACCACATGGCGCAAGCGCACGAACCGATTCACTTGTTTTGGCGGATGTCCTAAGCAGAGTTCGCCAAGGTGTCCTTCCCGCTTTGGCGCTGTCGACCACTTGCCGTGTTTGTCCGTCCGTGGCATCCAAGGCGCTTGACGTTTTGGGGCATAAGCGTGCGCAAAGTAGCTTGGCTGGCAGGTGTCATAGCGGTGATTTTGGCGGTTGGGCTGATGCGGCCTGCCGGCGCCACTCCCATTTCGGCCAACACCTGCGCCGAGCTCGAGAAAGAAAAGACGAGTTTGGAAACGGCTGGTGTGCAGACGGATATGCAACTGAAGCTTGACGAGGCCAAAGCGCTCGCGGCGGATCGGTTGAAGCGCATCCAGCGCTATGTCGAGGTTTCGGGGAGCGTGCTGTTCCGCTGTTCGACAACGGCCACTGCTGTGCAAGCGCCAGTTGCCGGCAGCACCAAGCAGCTACCCGCCGGCGCTGCTGCTGCCAAGATCGCCAAGACCGAGCCGGTGAAAGCCCCCGCCGTCGCCAAGCCGGCGCCCAGCAAGCCGCAGGCTTTGCGTGCCAAGAAGCGCTGATCGCTGGTTCCCAGGGCTCCGAGACGGTTATGCTATCTATGAGAAAATTGCAAGACAGCCATGCATATTTCCCTGGTAGGGCTTCCGCTTAATCCAAGTTGCGGTCGGCCGCTTGCCAAGACAATTTCGCTGCAAATTCGGGGAAACCCTAAGGATTGCAACGCTTTTCGCTTGGTCAAACTGGGCCTGTAGTAGCCGCCGCCGCATGCGGACGATTGCGTCGGCCCGTTCCGGGTTCACGAATTGTTTACTCCTGCGAGTTAAAACGTATTATACAACTATAAGTTGTTTGCTCGCACGAACTTCGTTAGGCAATCTCATGCATAATGATTTCGTCCGTGGGCAAACAACGTCCTGGAACCGTGGGGGCTCGGTGGTGCAACGCGAAGTCGAACAACAGACACTGGATTTCGTGGCCAGTTTGGATGCCGTCGAGGCATCGACTGCCGCCCTGCCGCTGTTTTCGGCTTAAGCGGACCGGCTGGGCTTTTCCAACGCCATCTGTCTGCGCGTACCCGAAGCGGGCGAGGAACTGGCGTCCTGCTTTCTGCTCAACACGTTTCCACAAGACTGGGTGAGCCACTACGACGAAAAACAGTACATCACTTCCGATCCGGTGGTGCGCGAGCTGTTCGTCAATTATCACCCGTTCCTGTGGTCCGAAGTTGCAACCCGCCGAGCTATGTGTCCGATCGAAACCCAGATCATGGCCGAGTGCGCTGAAACGGGGATGCGCCAGGGATTCACGGTCCCGATCTACCAGGCGGGTGGTTATACCGGCCTCGTCAGCCTTGCTGGCCGCGAGCCGGTGGTCACCGAGGAAACCCGTGGTGCGCTGACCCTGGCTTCCATCTACCTGCATAACAAGTTGACCACACTGCGCCGTAGCGAGGCTCAAACCCGCTTCGATCTCACCGAGCGTGAACTGGAATGCCTGCGCTGGGCGGCGGCCGGCAAATCGGATTGGGAAATTGGTCAGATTCTTTTGATCAGCGCCAAGACGGTGAACTATCATATCGAAAATGCCAAACGAAAATTCGGCGTCGCCACGCGCGTCCAAGCCATCGTCGCGGCCCTGCGGCTAGGCCGCCTGGCGAACTGATCGCGTATCACGCAGCGCGTTGCCGGTCACCATTGCGGCGTCCCCCCGCGCGCATGCCGAGGCTATAGCCTCCTATAGCATCGTGCGCATCAGATGCGCATGCCTGCCGTATTCCCTCCTTTGTTCGCGAAAAATATTGGCTAATCTGCGAGTATAACTCGTCGCAGTGGGTCAAAAACACCACGCACAACGAAATTTATTGCTCGCGGTGACCCTTGCAACTCGCTCTGGCTTGAATATAGGGAATTTTTCCGACTCGCGTAACCTAGGCGAATACCCGGCTTAACGAAAAATAAACCGCGATTAATGCTCGCACCTCCGTTGCGTATGGAGGTGGGGTTATGATGTTTGCGTATACCGGCAAGGACGAGGGACGTTTTCCCGATCTGTTCAGCCAGATGTATCGGCAGCGCTACGAGATTTACGTCAAGCGGCGCAAGTGGAGTGGTCTAAAGCCGATCGGTGATGAGGAACGGGACGAGTTCGATACGTCTTCCGCCATCTATCTGGTGGCGTTGGATGCGGACGATGAAATCCTTGCCGGCCTCAGATTGTTGCCGACAATCAGGCCGCATATCCTTGGTGAGCTGTTTCCGCATCTGGCGCTGGACGGTGTGCCAAGCGGGCCAGACATTCTTGAGTTGACCCGCTTTTACGTTGCTCCGTTCAAATCCAGCCGGGCGGTGCGCGACTGGCTGGTGGGGGTGCTGTGCGCCGGCATGATCGAATATTGCCTTGCCAACAATGTGCGACAGGTCACCAGCGTCATCGATACCTTCCTGCTCAAACTGATGCTGTCGATGGAATGGCGGGTACGCCCGCTCGGGCTGGCCAGACCCTATCCGGAGGGTGAGGCGGTGGCGGTGATCATCGATATGACACCGCAGATTTTGGAATCCACCTGCCGCACCAAGGGCGTCACTGGTCCTGTCCTGGCCCGGCCCGGACTTGAGCGAGCGCGCATCCCGGCCGCCATTCGAACACAGACTGAAGTTCCGCAGGGCCTGCAGATGTAACTCCGCAGGTTCCGCAACCCCGTCGGCCACGACCCGGTCTTGGCTCGACCGCGCGCAATCAGGTTCCCCTTGCGGGCGCCTGATTGCGCGTGCCAATAAGGAGGCTCAGGAACTTTGCTTCAATGACGCCGTCCGAGGGTCTGCTTCATGGTTAAATTCAATGACGAGCGCGAAAGCGCGGATGTGGAAGATCGCCGCGGACAGGGCGGGTCCTATTCCGATTCCGGCAGTGGATTGCAGATCCCGATCGGCGGACGTGGCGGCATGGGCATCATGGGCCTGCTGCTTATGCTCGGGCTGTGGTTCTTCTTCGGCATCGATCCGCGTAGCTTCATGGGCGGCGATTCTCCCTTCCCGATGCCGACCCAGGATCAGAGCGGACAGGCGCTGCCGAAATGGAACGTGCCCGGATTGCCAGGCACACAGCCCTCGAATGCCGGAGCCGGTGCTGGCAGCATCAAACCGGCCGGCAGCCAACTGGAGCACTACGTCAAGCAGGTGCTCGGCAGCACCGAAGATTACTGGTCGACCACCTTCCAGGGCTTTGGCAAGTCCTACCCACATCCGGCACTGGTCCTGTATGACCGCCAGACGCCAACCGGATGCGGCACGGGCCAAGCGGCCATGGGGCCGTTCTATTGCCCTGAGGACCAGAAGGTTTACCTCGATCTCGCCTTCTATCGGGAACTGGAAACGCGATTTGGTGTGTCAGGCAACTTCGCGCAGGCTTATGTGGTCGCTCATGAGGTCGGTCACCACATCCAGAAGCTGCTTGGCATCGCCGATCAGGTGATGGCGTACAAGGAAAAGGTCAGCCAGAAGGACGCCAACGCGCTGCAGGTGCGCATGGAGTTGCAGGCCGATTGCTTCGCTGGCGTCTGGTTTAACAACGCCGCGCGCACCAAGCAGCTGACCATCGAACCGGGTGACCTTGAAGGCGGCATGAACGCCGCTCACGCCATCGGCGACGACACTTTGCAAAAACAGGCGACCGGCCGAATCGTGCCCGACGCCTTTACGCACGGTTCGGCTGAGCAGCGCATGCGCTGGCTGAAGCGGGGCCTGGACAGCGGCAACATGCAGGACTGCGACACGTTCAATACCAATTCTTTATAGGCTCTCGTGCGACTGCACGCGGGGCGGGACGGCGGCCACCCACGCATCGCGGTGTTTGCTGTCCGCCTGTGTCGCTGGGGGTGGCCACCTTCGCGGCCATGACGTGATTTATCAGCAGCTGTGCGGTGGATCAAAACGCTTCAAGCAATTGTCCGGACTATCACGCTCTTCGCATTTGCCCCGACATGCACTATATTGCGCTGCATGACATCTGCATCAGAACTCTCCGACGCACCGGCCGCTCCTGCTCCCAAGCGGGCGCGCCGGCCTTTGCCCAAGGTCATGACGCTGACCCAGGCCGCCGCCGACCGGATCGGCGCCATCATGGCCAACACCGACAAACCGCTGGCGGGAGTGCGGGTTGGCGTCAAGAATGGCGGCTGCGCGGGCATGGAATACACGCTGGAATATGCCGAACAGCGCAACGCCCTTGATGAACTGGTCGAAGACAAGGGCGCGCAAGTGCTGGTTGATCCCAAGGCCGTGCTGTTCCTGCTTGGCACCACCATGGATTTTGAGGTCGGCAAACTGAAATCGGGCTTCGTCTTCCGCAATCCGAACCAGACCAGCGCCTGCGGTTGCGGCGAATCGGTCGCCATCACGCCCGCCAAACTCCAAGCCCCTGACAGCGAAAGCGCAGCTTGAGCCGCTGATCATGTCAGGTGCGATCTTGTCCGATACAACCCGATTTCCGGGCACGCTCGACGAACTCCTGCGCCGCCCCTTCGCCGTGGTCGCGCTGTTTTGTTCCGGACAACTGGTGTTTTGGACCCTGGCGACCAGCCTCACGCACTTCGCACCCACCCGCGACATGGTCGAGAGTTATCTGTGGGGCCATGAGTGGGTAATCGGCACCTATAAGCATCCCAACATGCCGGGCTGGCTGCTGGAGGCCGGACGTGTGCTGACCGGCGCAGTGGGCTGGCCGGCCTATTTGACGTCCGAGCTGTTCCTGATCGCAACCTACCTGCTGGTTTACGCGCTGGGCGCTGCCATGATGGGGCCGGCGCGCGCGCTGGCCGGCGTCCTGCTGCTGGCTGGACTGTTTTATACGGCCTGGCCGAGCACGCTGATGAACCACGACGTGGCGCAGATGCCGATCTGGGTGGCTGTGCTGCTGTTGTTGTGGCACCTGCGCTCAAAGCCTACTCTGGCTGGCTGGTTGGCGATTGGCGCGGTCGCCGCGTTGGGGCTGTATGCCAAACTGTCGTTCGGTGTTGTCATCGCCAGCTGCGGCCTGTGGATCCTTTACGATCCGCTGCTGCGACGACAACTGGCGACGCTCTCGCCGTGGCTCGGCTTGGTCCTGTTCGCATTATGCTGCCTGCCCCTGGCCTCATGGCTGAACGACTCACAGTTTGCGGCGCTCGATTATGCCCGCGAGCGCGGCGTATCGATGGGGGCAAGTCCGCTGGAGTTTCTAGGCGGGCAGCTGCTGACTTCGATCGGCGTCATCGCGCTGGCTGCGCTCGCCGGGCTGATCCACCGTGACGACAGCTCGTTGGCTTGGCAATCGCTAGGTCGCAAGTTGCCCAAAGGTGAACCAGTTGTGCTCTATCTCGCGCATATGCTGGTCATACCCAATCTGATGACAACGGCTCTCGCCTGGCTGTTTGTTTCGGGCACGCGCGGCATGTGGGGCACGCCGATGCTCAGCCTGTTGGGACTGCTGATCGTGGCGCTGGTGCCGGCGCGGCTTGATCATGCAACGTCGCGGCGGTTGACCGTGATCGCGGCGGGAGTGCTGGTCGCCATGCCGCTGATCTATGTCACCGATACGCTGCTTGAGCCGCGGCTGACCGGAATCCCCAAGCGTCAGGGCTGGCCACAGGTTGAGATGAACCGACGGTTCAAATCGCTGTGGCAACAGCAGACCGGGCAGCCGTTGCGCATTGTCGCGGGCAATTTCTGGATTGCCGGATTGGTTGCCCTCAGCCCCGGGCAGATGCCCTCGATCCTCACCAACGGCGATACCAACTTGTCGCCGTGGATCACGCCCGAGCGCATCCAACGGCAGGGCGTGTTGGTGGTCTGGGAGATGCACACTCCCGCCGACTTGCCGCCCGGTGACCTGAAATTGCTTTTCGGTGAGAAACCGATCCACATCGAGCGGTTCGATTGGCCGCTGTTTACCGGTGCACCGCCGCTGCTGATCGGCTATGCCATCGTGGCGCCCGGCTGACGGGCTGGAAACTCTGCACCAATCCCGGTCCCGCATGACGTCGCCGCAGCTGCTCTCCATCATTGTGCCCGTTCTCAACGAGGCCGCCAATCTTGGCGAGCTGAGCACGCGGCTGCGCACCGTGCTGGACGGTCTCGACATCGGCTGGGAGGTGATCGCGGTCGATGACGGCTCGTCCGACGGAACGCTGACGGCGCTGCGCACGCTCAACGTCGAAGATCCCCGTTTTCGCGCGGTATCGCTCAGCCGCAATTTCGGCAAGGAGCGGGCCATCGCGGCGGGCCTGGCCTATGCCGGTGGCGATGCGGCGGTGCTGATCGACGCCGATCTGCAGCATCCACCTGAAGTCATCGCCGAGTTTTTGGTTCAGTGGCGCAAGGGCTTCGATATCGTCTATGGCCAACGGATCGATCGCAATACCGATGGTCCGCTGCGCCGCCGGCTGACCGGGCTCTATTACCGAACCTTCCACATCCTGTCGCGCACCGAGCTGCCGCCTGGCGCCGGTGATTTCCGGCTGCTGTCGCGGCGCGCCGTCAACGCCATGAACCGGCTTGGCGAGCGCGAGCGGTTCAACAAGGGCCTCTACTCGTGGATCGGATTTCCCAGCGTCGGCGTGCCCTACCGGGTCGCCCAGCGCAAAGCCGGGATCGCAAAATGGAGCCCGCGCAAGCTCATCCACTTCGCGCTGGATGGCATTTTCTCGTTCTCGACCGTGCCGTTGCGCCTGTCTGCGGTGCTGGGTCTTCTGATCTCGCTCGGCGCGGTGGGCTACGGCCTGTGGTTCCTGATCTACACGCTGCTCTATGGCATCGACCGGCCGGGTTTCCCCTCGCTGATCATCTCGATCATGTTCCTGTCCGGCGTTCAGCTGGTCTCGCTGGGTATAGTCGGTGAGTATCTCGGCCGCGTTTACGAGGAAGTGAAGGCGCGCCCGCTGTTCCTGGTGGCCGAGGAAGTGGGCTTCAGCGCGGACGGGCAGGCGTCAAATCGCGACCACCGGCCGAGCCCACCGAACGGTGGCAGGCCCCATTGAACGGGCGCCCTGCAAGCATTCCGCCCGGCCCGCCAGTCATGCTGTGCGCGGACGACTATGCCATCAGCGATGCAGTTAGCACGGGCATCGAGGAACTGGCGGCCGCGGGACGGTTGTCGGCCATAAGCGCAATGGTGACGTTCCGTGAATGGCCGCAACACGGCGTGCGGCTGGCGCACTTGCGCGGCACCATCGCCATCGGGCTGCATCTCAATCTCACGGCCGGCGCGCCGCTCGGGCCGATGCCGAACTTGGCGCCCGCGGGCACGCTGCCCACGATAGGAACGCTCAGCAGCAATGCGCTGCGCGGCGCGGTCGATGCTGGAGAAATCGAAGCCGAAGCGCTCCGGCAGCTTGTGTGCTTTACCGAGTATGTCGGCCACCCGCCCGATTTCCTCGATGGTCATCAGCACGCCCATGCGCTGCCAAAGGTTCGTACCGGTGTGGTGACGGCCTTGCGGCGTTTGGGCGGCAGATGGCCGATACTTTTGCGCAACCCCACGGAGCGGCCATCCGCCATCATGAGCCGAGGATTGTTTTGGCGCAAAGCCACCATGGTCGGCGGCTTGTCGGCTGGCTTCGGCAAGGCGGCGCGGGCGGCCGGACATCCGATAAATGTTGGTTTCTCCGGCTTTTCAGACTTCGACTTCGATCACCCCTATGCCAGGGAGCTTGAGGCCAACTTCGTTGCCACTGGCCCGCGGCATCTGATGATGTGTCATCCCGGATATACCGACGACCTGCTCGCCACTCGCGACAGCGTCACCACGCGCCGCAAGCAGGAGTTGCAGACGCTGCTCGCTGCCGAGCACCTTAGCGAGCGGCTGTGGCGCCCGGACCGCAGCAAGGACGATCTTTGGGAGACTTGGCGTGACTGATCCTGTGCCCGCCGCATCGCTGCGCCAGCGCATCACTCATTATGGCGGATTTCTCGCTGCCGGGACGCTCGCCTTTCTCACCGACGTTTCAGTGTTTCAGGGCTTGCATGGCCTTTTGGCGGTCGCACCCATGATCGCCCGCCCGTTAAGTATCGCGGTCGCCATGGTCGTCTCGTGGCTGATCAACCGGACCGTGACGTTCAAGATGCCGGGACCGCCGAGCCTGACGGAATTTCTCCGCTTTGCGGCCTTCGCCTGGGCTGCCGCCGTGCTCAACTACGCGGTTTTTGTCGCCACACTTTGGATCTGGCCGGCGATCTGGCCCACGCTCGCGATCTTCCTCGCCTCGCTCGCCGCCATGGTCTTTGCCTATGTCAACATGCGCCGCTCGGTCTTCCGTCAAGCCGCGCGGTGACGCCGAAGTTTACCAAATATCGACCATTCGCGCCCATTCTCGGCAATCTCAGATGGCGCTAGTTGGGAATTGCCGATGCCACTCGATGATATGCCGCTTGCCCCCGAGCCGATGACGCCGGGAGCCGAGCGCTTCAGCCGCGAAGCTATCAAGCGTGGCGCCGGCAGCAGCGGTACGCTGCTCAGCTACGGTGACGATCCGTTGCAGTCGATGCTGGTGTTCCCAGCCAAACGGCCGAGCGGCCCCGCCCTGTTCTTCTATCATGGGGGCAACTGGACCAATGGCTCCAAGGACTGGTTCTCGTTCTTGGCGCCAGCCCTGAACGCACGCGGCATAACCTTTGTCAGCATCGGCTATCGCCACGCTCCGGGCACGGTGTTTCCCGACGGCTTCGAAGATTGCCTCTACGGTTTCGATGTCGCCATTCGCTCCATCGCCAAATTCGGCGCCGACCCCAACCGCATCTTTGTCGGTGGGCATGATGCTGGCGCCCATTATGCGGCGCTGATGGCCCTCAAGGCCGGCTGGCGCGATGCGCTGTCGTTACCGATGGACGTCGTAAAGGGTTGCCTGCCGGTATCGGGTTTTTATGATTTTGGCCCTGATTCGGGCTTCAAGTCGCGGCCGATCTTCCTCGGGCCCCACGAGCGCAAGGGCGAGCGCTTTGCCTCCGCCGTGCGCTACGTCTATCCGCAGTCGCCACCCTTCCTGGTCTCGTATGGCTCAGACGATCTCCCCAATGCCCGCCAGCAGGGCCACCAGTTTGTCCGAGCTTTGCGCCGCGAAGGCGTGGTGACCGAGGAGCTGGTTCTCGAAGGCCAGGACCACTATGGCACGGGCTTTGCCTTGGCCGAAGAAAACGGACCGTGGCTGGCCGCCGTCAGTTGGCTGACCGGCGCCAACGGCTAGCGTTCATACAGGCGCCCGAAGCGTGGCAGTTTGTCGGCCACGCCCGCTAGCCGCAGGCAATGCCAGATCATGGCATGGTTGGATGATGTCACTGGCACGCCGAGCTTCTGCTCGATGCCCGCTGCCGCCTGCATCAGGCGCACGCTGGTGCACGACACGAACACCATATCGACCTTATGGCGCGCCGTGATGGCCGCGATGCCCGCTTCGATGCTGGCGCCGTCAATGGCCGCCACGATGCCGTCATCGGGCTCGTTGTAGGAGCCGAACACCGGCACCTCGAAGCCCTTCGCTTCAATGTAGTGGCGCACCACCTCGTTGACGTCGGCGCGATACGGGGTGAGCACGCCGATGCGTCGCGCGCCGAAGGCCTCGAACGCGGCAAACGCTGCGGTGATCGGCGTGGTCGCCTTGACACCAGGCCGCGCGGCGTGGATGCGCTCGAACACCGTTTCCTCACCCAGCACCATGGACGCCGAGGTGCAGCCATAGGCAACCACGTCGAGCAGATTGCCGGGCAGGATCACGGCCGCGGCGTCGGCAATCCCCGATTTCATCGCCGCCAGTGTCTCGGGCGTAATCTGGGCTGAATTCATGATGCGCGATTGATAGAGCGCCACTCCCGGCAGATGCTGCAGTGCGAGGCGGTACTCGTGCTCGATGGTGAAATCGGTCGCCAGCACGATCAGCCCGAGGCGCGCGCGGTTGGCAATGCCCGCGTCGGTCGCGAACGGCAGATGCTCGATCATCTCGCAGTGTTGTTCTTTACTCACCATATCTCATTCCTTCTCGACTGATGGCTGGTGCGCGCTGGGCGACCAGGTCGGCCAGCACGCGCGCCGAACCATTGGCCATGGTCCAGCCGATATGGCCGTGGCCGCAATTGAGCCAGAGATTGTCATAGGGCGTGCGATCGATCACCGGCATGCCGGTTGGTGTCATGGGACGAAGCCCGGCCCAGTGGCTTGCCCGCGCATAGTCGAGGCCGCGCGGGAACAGTTTTTGTGCGCGCACCGTCATCACAGCGAAGTTGGATGGTTTGTGGGCGTTGGAATAACCTGCGATCTCGGCGGTGGCGGTGATGCGCAAGCGGTCACCCATGGGGCAGTACGCCAACAAATTGTCCTCATCCACCCCGCCGATGCGTGGCAAGGCAGATCTGTCCGTGACCGGGACAGTCAGCGAATAGCCCTTCACCGGATAGATCGGCAGGTGGATATCGAGCCGCTCCAGCAACTGCGGCGCAGCGACGCCGAGGCAAACAACATAGGCGTCCGCGCTGACAGGATCTTTATCAGTCAGCACGCGCGCGATTTGGCCGCCTGCAATGTCGATGCCGATGACGTTTGTCGACCAGCGGAAAGTCACGCCGCGATCCACGCAAACCTTGGCCAGCCCTTGCGTGAACTTCCGGCAGTCGCCGCTTTCGTCGCTCGGAACGAACAGCGCACCAGCGATCTGATCGGCCGCCGCACCAAGGCCTGGATCGCGGGCGAGCACGGCTGCCGAATCAAGGATCTGAACGGGCACGCCTTCGCTGGCAAGCAAACGCGCCTTTGCTGCGGCGGGCGCGAATGTCTTGGCCGAACGATAGAAGTACACGATGCCGCCCTGCCCGCGATCATACGTGATGCCAGTCTCGGCAACGACCTCACCCAGCATGCTTTGCGAATAACGGCACAACCGCATCTTGTTGATGGTGTTGATGCGGGCCCGCTCGGCGGTACACTCGCGCAGGAACCCTGCGACCCAGCGCCACTGCCGCCGATCAAGACGTGGGCGGAACTTAATCGCCTGATCACCATTGATCAGCGAGCGCCACATCATCCCAGGCGCGCGCGGTGAGGCCCAGGCATAGGCGTGCCCTGGCGTTACCAGCCCGGCGTTGCCGAAGCTGGTGCAATTGGCCGCCTCCGCCTCACGCTCGATGACGGTCACTTCGTGACCGTCCTGGGCGAGTTGATAAGCGGTGGTGACGCCAATCACACCGGCGCCGAGCACGACCACGCGCATGCGGGAGGCCTTAGTCGAGCGCCGCCGTGACCATGATCTCGACGGTGTATTCCGGCGCTGCCAGCTTGGCCTCGACGGTGGCGCGGGCCGGCGTGTTGCCGGCGCCAACCCAGGCATCCCAGGCCTCGTTCATCTCGGAAAACTTCGAGATATCGGTGAGCCAGATATTGGTCGTCAGCAGTTTGGCTTTGCTGGTACCCGCAGCCTTCAACAAGCGGTCGATGTTGGTGAGGATATCGATCGTCTGCTCCTTCACTGGCTTGCCCTTGGCGCCCGAGGCGACCTGGCCGGCGAGATAGACGACGTTGCCGTGGATGACGGCCTGGCTCATGCGTGGCCCGACTTCGATACGCTTGATGGGCATGGTTACCTCATGTCGATATGGGTTTGCGAGGGCCCGACTATAGCCAGAGGACCGGTGGCGCAACAAGGGCGGTTCGATCCAAGCTTGGGCTTTACACAATTGCCGTGCTTTCGTAGCGTAGCCGGGCGGGCCGGCTTTGCGCAGGCCACAGATCAATCAATGTCTTAGTCCTGGGGAGTAGCAATATGACAAGTCACGCAACTCACCGTGCCATCGTTGGCACGGTTGCCGCTGTCGTGCTCGGCCTTGCCGCGCCAGCCATGGCAGGCACCGATCCAGTCGCCAAGTGGTGTTCGGGTGTCAAGATCGCCGCGTTCCCCGGCGGTCCGCAGGGCGGTGTGTTCGCCAACAACGTCTATAACGGCTTCAAGCAGGCTGAGTTGGATCTCGGACCGAAGGTCACCTACTATTTCTCGGACTGGGATCCGAACAAGATGCTGACCCAAATCAAAGAGGCGATGGCCACCAAGGTGGACGGCATCGCGACCTACGGTTTCGGCGGTGATCCGGCAACCGATCCGCTGGTCGACCTGTTCTATGCCGCGGGTGGTGTCTTCACCAGCCTCAACACTTCGCTGCCGAAGGCCCAGGCGAAGTATGCCGCCAATGGCTTTGGCTATGTCGGCGCGCCGAACTATAAGGCCGGCTTTGCACTCGCTTCCGAGGCGGCGTCCCGCGCCAAGCTCGCCAAGGGCGAAGAGGTGTTCGTCTGGGGCCTGAAGGGCCAGGGCGGCGACCGTGGCCAGCGCACCGTCGGCGTCATCGACGGCTTCACCAAGGCTGGTGCCAAGGTCATCTATCAGGAGATCGATGCCGCCACCAACAAGGACCCGAACTCGGGCACCGCGACGTTCGTCGGCTTGATCAAGAAGAACCCGAAGGTCAAGATCGTCGTGACGGACCACGGCGGGTTGACGTCGAATGTCGGCGTCTATGCCAAGGCCGCCTCGCTGAAGCCGGGTCAGGTTTATTTCGCCGGCTTTGACATGTCGCCAAATACCGCCAAGGCGGTCTCCGAGGGCTATCAGAACCTGGTCATCGATCAGCAGCCCTTCCTGCAAGGCTACCTCTCGCTGATGAACATCTGCCTGACCAAGAAGTTCGGCTTCTCGGGCCTGGACATCAACACCGCCGGCGCGTTCGTGGATAAGACGAACGTCGACGCCGTGGCACCGTTGGCCGCCAAGGAAATCAGGTAGTCTGAGACCAAAACGGATAGCTCCCACGCTTCCCGGAATTCGGCGCGCGCCTTCTTCGCGCGTCGAATATCCGGGATCCTTACCTGCCGGGAAGGCTGGCGCACCAACCGTGAGTCCTGTTTCCGCGCGCGCGGCTTCGGTTGTGCCGGAGCCGCACAGGTAACGGTCCCGGATATTTGCCGCGCAAAAAGGCGCGTCAAATTCCGGGAAGCGAGTGGGTTCTTTGCGCACCGGTATGACTGACGACGATTTGCAAGAGGGCCCGCAGGCCGTGGACCAACAGACCCCTGTCATCGAACTGCGTCACGTTTCAAAAACCTTTGGCGAAGTGCGCTCTCTTTCCGGCGTCGACTTCAAGGTTTATCCCGGCGAGATCGTCGGCCTGCTTGGCGACAATGGCGCGGGCAAATCCACGCTGGTCAAAACCGTCATGGGCTATCACCGGCCTGACGCGGGCGGTGAGATCTTGTTCAAGGGCGAGCCCATTCACGACTGGTCAGTCGCGCGCGCCCGCAAACTCGGCATCGAGACTGTCTATCAGGAGCGGGCGCTGGCCGAAAAGCAGCCGATCTGGCGCAACATGTTCATGGGCCGCGAGCCGCTCAACAAATGGGGCCTGCTCGACGTCGGCAAAATGAAAACCGAATGCGCGCGCCTGATGAGCGAGCACATGGGCTTCACCTCGGCCGCCGTGCATCCCGAGAACACCGTGATGACCATGTCGGGCGGCGAGAAGCAGGGGGTCGCCATCACGCGCGCGCTGTATTTCGAGGCCGAACTGGTTATCCTCGACGAACCGACCATGGGTCTGTCGCTGACCGAGACCAAGAAGACGCTCGATTTCGTCGGCAACATCAAGAAGGCCGGCAAGTCGGCGATCTTCATCGACCACAACATTTTCCACGTCTATCCGGTGGTTGATCGGCTTTACGTGCTCGATCGCGGCAAAGTTGCTGGCGTCTATGCCAAGAGCGAGATCTCCATGGACGATCTGATCGACCGGCTGTACCGCGTCGCGCGCACGGGTTCGCTTGAAGAAAGCACGGCACCATGACGGCGGCTGCACTTGCCAAACCCAAGACCAATGCCAATGGTGCACCATCCATGTTGCGCCGGCACGGCTCGCAACTCGGCATTCTCGGCGTCGGCCTTGCCATGTGGCTGTCGTTTGTCGTGCTGGCCCCAACGGTGTTTCTCGATGTCGATATCTATAAGGCGTTCGCGGAATCAACACCGTTCTTTGCCATCCCCGCGCTCGCTCTCACCTTTGTTGTCATCACCGGCGAAATCGATCTCTCCTTCCCCTCGATCATGGCGCTGGGCACGGCCTCGTTTTGCCAGGTTGCCGAAGCTGGATATCCGCACTGGCTGGCCCTGATTGCGGGTTTTTCCACGGGCGCGGCCTGCGGCTGGCTGAACGGCGCGCTGGTCTCGCGGCTCGGCATCCCGTCGCTGGTCATAACGATTGGCACGTCCTTTCTCTATCGTGGCATTGAGCTGGTGATGCAGAACGGCGCAGGCGTGGCGCTGACCGACGACAAATACGCAAGCATGTTGCAGATCTTTACCGGGCGGCCGTTTGGCATCCCGATCCAATCGCTATGGGCGGTGCTGTTCACGGCGCTGCTCTGGGTGCTGCTCAACCGCACGCGCTTTGGCGCCCACGTCTTCCTGGTCGGCGACAATCCAACCAGTGCCCGGCTGATGGGTGTAAATGTGGTGCGGATAAAGACCATGTGCTTTATTCTCACGGGACTGTTCGCTGTGTTCAGCGGGTTGATGACCTCGTTCGTCGGCAACTATTTCTGGCCCACCACGGGTGACGGTGCGCTGCTCAGTTCCATCGCCTCGGTGTTCCTGGGCGGGACGTCGGTATTCGGCGGCACTGGCACGGTGCTGGGCACGCTGGTTGCCTCCTACATCATCGGCGCCATCAATGCCGGCATCGTCTCGGCGGGCGTGAACGCCTTCTATACGCAACTTGTGTTCGGTCTGGTCATTGTCGTCTCGGTTGTGCTGCAGACCATCATCGAACGGAAATTGCAGCGCCGGCCCATTCTCACGCAGTAGCCGTCAATGAAGATCACCGCCGTCCGTACCCAGCTGGTGAACGCGCAGCTACGCAATTGGATTTTCGTGCGTATCGAGACCGATCAGCCGGGCCTGTACGGCCTGGGCGAGGCGAGTTTGGAGTTCCAGGCCAAGGCTGTGACGGGCGCGCTTGAGGATCTCGGCCAGCTCACCATCGGCGAGGACCCGCGCAATATCGAGCATCTCTGGCAGGTGCTGTTCCGGCATCCGTTCTTCAAGGGCGGCGTGGTGACGATGAGCGCCATCAGCGGCATCGATCAGGCGCTGCACGACATCAAGGCGAAGGCGCTTGGCATTCCGCTGTGGCAGCTGATCGGCGGTCTCGCCCGCAAAAAACTGCGCATGTACGATCACTTGGGTGGCGGCAGCTCGGACGCGGTTTATGACGGGGCGGCGGCGGAGAGTTTTGCCGAACGCGCGCGCAAAAGCCGGGAGGATGGCTTCACGGCGGTGAAGATCCTGGCCGTGCCGAAGTCGATGCCGCTGGCCGGCACGAAATCCCTGCGCGAGGCCGAGACCCTGATGCGCGCGGCCCGCGAAGGCGCCGGCGATGACATGGACATCATGGTCGATCTGCATGGCCGCACGTCGGCGGCGATGGCGATCCAGTATGCCAAGGTGCTGGAGCCGTTCCACCCGTTCTTCCTGGAGGAACCCTGCCAACCCGAAGACCCCGAAGGCATCGCGCGCGTCGCCCGCGCAACGACAATTCCGATCGCGTCGGGCGAACGCTTGGTGCACCGGCGCGAGTTCTTGCCGCTGCTGCAGCAGGGCGCCATTGCGGTCGCCCAACCCGACGTCTGCCATGCTGGCGGCATTACGGAACTGCGCCGCATCGCATCGCTCTGCGACACCTTCGGCGTCACCATGGCCCCTCACAACCCGCTCGGGCCGATCGCAACCATGGTCAACATTCATCTCGGCCTGTCGATCCCGAACGTCCTCATCCAGGAAGTGATGCGATCGGATGTTCCGTGGCGGGATGAAATCGTGACGGGCGTGCCCGAGATCGTCGGCGGATATGTGCTGCCGCCCACCGCCCCCGGCATCGGCGTCGAGATCGACGAGGCGGCCGCGGCCAGGCACCCGTTCAAGCAGGTGAAGCCGGTGCAGTGGTATCACGACGACGGCAGCGTGGCTGATTGGTGAGTCGCCGCTGGCGACCGGCTCCCCTCAAAGGGGGTCGCAAGCGGCCAACAAAAGAGAGCGGAGCGTGCGTGGACGATTGAACGGCGAACACGTCTTCGTCACCGGCGGCGCCAAGGGCATCGGCGCGGCCGTCGTCGAGAAATGTCTGGTCGAAGGTGCCTCCGTCACCTTCATGGACATGGACGCGGGCGGTGGTGCAGCGCTCACGGATCAATTGATCGGCATCGACCTCATCCGTGCCAAGCACCTCGTGTTCTCCCCCGGCGACGTGCGTAGCGCCGCGGACATCGAACGCGCGCATGCTGCCGGCGCCGCCAGGCTCGGCCCGGTCACCGGCCTCGTCAACAATGCCGGCCGCAACTCCTATGCCGATCCTGTCACTATGACGGAGGCGCAATGGGACGACGTTTTTGGCGTCGACCTCAAGTCCGCCTGGCTGTGCGCGCGCGCTGTTCTGCCCGGCATGCTGGCGGCCAACAAAGGCAGCATCGTCAACATCGCCTCGGTGCACGCCGATCACACCTGCGCCGGCATGTTTCCTTACGCGGCGGCAAAATCCGGCTTGGTTGGGCTCACGCGCTCGCTGGCGCTGGAGGTCGGGCCCAAGCAGATCCGTGTCAACGCGCTGTCGCCGGGTTACACGCTGACGCCGCTGGTGGAGGACTATTTCTCTCGGGGCGTGGCTGGATTGCGACAGCAGGCGCTCAGTGTACATCCCATGAACCGCATGGGCAAGCCGGCAGAGATCGCCAATTGCGTCGCGTTTCTCCTCTCGGACGAGGCCAGCTTCGTCACCGGCGCCAACTGGCGCGTCGATGGCGGGCTCGGGGCGCGCTTCGCGTAGAGCATTTTTTCAGGTCGAACCGCATGCTGTCATCCTGGATGCGCTGCGGCACGCGCTCGGCGGCCGGCTCCCGGAACGGGAGTCGCCGAGCGCAAACAGGGAAGCTGCAGCGCTGATCCGGGACCTCATTGAGCACCTGCCGTGTTCATGCACAGCAATGGCCCTGAGAGGTCCCGTGTCTGCAGCGCACCGTCAAAACGCTGCGCCGCGCACGGGATGACAGTTTATTGCTGAACTATCTCACAACAGATGTCATCCCGGATGCGCTGCAGCATTCTTATGGTGCAGCGCTGATCGATAACGCAACCTGATGTCTGGACTTTAGGTTGTGGATTTAATCTGCATCGACGTTATTCCGGGACCTCAACGGGCGCCTGCCGTGTTGGAACACGGCAGGAGCCCGATAAGGTCCCGGGTCTGCAGCGCACCGTCAAAACGCTGCGCTGCGCCCGGGATGACAGTTTTTGGGATGCGCTGCAACGCGCTCGGCGGCCGGCTCCCGGAACGGGAGTCGCCGAGCGCAAACAAGGAAGCTGCCGCGCACGGGATGACAGTTCACGGTTCAATGCGTTCGGACTACCTGAAAGACGGGCTAGACAAACAGTTCGGTGCGCTTGAAGGTCGTCACGTCGATCAGGCCGAGATCGGAAATCCTGAGTTCCGGGATGACCACCAGCGCCAGCAGCGAGTGCTGCATATAGGCATTGTTGAGTTTGCAGCCGCAGGCTTGCATCGCCGCCACCAGCTGCGCTGCCTGTTCCGCCACCACTTCGGCTCGGCTGTCCGACATCAGCCCGGCGATCGGTAGCGGCACCAACGCCAACTCCTTGCCGCCCGACACAACGACGACGCCGCCGCCAATCTCGCCGAGCCGATTGGCAGCCATCGCCATGTCGTCAGCGTTGGTGCCAACCACGATCATGTGGTGGCTGTCATGGGCGACGGTCGAGGCAACGGCGCAGTCCACGCCGTAGCCGAAGCCCGAGGCGAAGGCGTTGACGACTTTTCCAGTGCCCTTGTGGCGCTCCACCAGCGCAATCTGGCAGACGTCGGCGGCGCGGTCCATCTGCACCAGGCCGTCGCGGACAGCGAGCGAGCGCTGCAGCGCCTTGGTGGGCGCTTGGTTCTCGACCACGCCAATGACGCGGGCGGTGACGCTGTTGGCTCCAAAGGGAGCCGCGATGTTGAAATCCAGCGACGTCAAACGCTTGCCGAGTTTCACAGTGGCCTTGGCGTGCGCGGGATAGGCATAGGGCGGAATATCGGCAGTCAACGTACCGTGCTCGGCAAGAACAACGCCACGCGCAATCACCATCTCGACGGGCAACGCAACCAGATCGGACGTGATCACCACATCGGCGCGGCGGCCCGGCGTGATCGAGCCGAGTTCGCGTTCCAGCCCGAAATGCTGCGCCGTGTTCAGCGTCGCCATCTGGATCGCCGTGATGGGTTTCAGTCCTTGCGCGATGGCATGACGCACCACTCGGTTCATGTGGCCGTCATGGAGCAGCGTGCCGGAATGGCTGTCGTCGGTACACAGAATGACGTTCCGAGAATCGATCCCGCCCTCGGTCACGGCCTTCACTTGCGCGGCTACGTCGTACCAGGCCGATCCCAGCCGCAGCATGGCGCGCATGCCCTGGCGCACGCGTGCGAAAACGTCCTCGGCGCGCGTCCCCTCGTGGTCGTCAGCCGGCCCGCCCGCCGCATAGGCGTGGAAGGCGCGGCCCAAGTCCGGAGACGCGTAGTGGCCGCCGATGGTTTTTCCGGCCGCTCGCGTTGCGGCCATTTCGGCCAGCATCTTGTCGTCGCCCGCGATGACGCCGGGAAAGTTCATCATCTCGCCGAGCCCGATGACGCCCGGCCAGCCCATGGCCTCGGCGACCTCGGCGGGGCCGAGCGTGGCTCCGGGGGTTTCGAGGCCCGGCGCGCTGGGGACGCAACTTGGAACTTGCACGAAGATATTGATCGGCAGGCTGACGGCCTCGTCGTGCATCAGTTTTACGCCCGGCAGGCCGAGCACATTGGCAATCTCGTGCGGGTCGATGAACATGCTGGTGGTGCCATGCGGGAT
>JANLQJ010000269.1:0-3150 GCA_031367715.1 Hyphomicrobiaceae bacterium
AGCGAGTGGTGCGTCGGCTTTACCCGGAATTGGAGGACAGGCTCGCCACTTTACCGCGCCTTGGTGTGCCGATCGTGATGCTGAAGCCGCAGCGGGGCGCACTTAGTCCTACTGAGTTTCCATTCGCGATGCGCACCCGGATGGATGAAACGGGTGTAGGCTGTGGTGCGGTCGGCAGCGAGGTCGGTTGTGCCTTGGTGTGAGCGAACCCGTTACTGAGTTTGACCGGAAGCCCTTCGAGCACCCGATATTGTCGCCACGGCGTGCACCGGCCGCAATGGTCGGCTGCAATGTCCCTGAGCACGGTGGATAGACTTCAACCAGCAAGGGCTTCACGCTGGCCGCACCTTTCATGAGGTGCACAGATGCAGACGTTACACAAGCGGTGCGCGGGTCTCGACGTGCACAAGAAGGAAGTGGTGGCGTGCCTTCGGCTCGCCGCCCGCAACAAGTCGAGCCACGAGGTGCGCCGGTTCCCGACGACGACACAGGGACTGATCGAGTTAGCAGAGTGGCTGGAAGCGGCTAAGTGCACCCACGTCGCGATGGAGGCGACGGGCGTCTACTGGAAGCCGGTCTGGCATATTCTGGAGGGCCGCTTTCAGCTGATCCTGGCGAACGCTGCCCACATCAAGGGCGTTCCGGGCCGCAAGAGCGATACGAATGACGCCACCTGGATCGCCGATCTGCTGGCGCATGGCCTGATCCGGGCGAGTTTCGTTCCCCCGCAACCGATCCAGGAGTTGCGCGATTTGACGCGAACGCGGAAGCAACTGACCCGCGAGATCGTGCAGCATACGCAGCGTATCCAGGCGGTGCTGGAGGAAGCCAATATCAAGCTCTCCTCGGCGATCACGGACATTTTAGGTGTGAGCGGACGGCGCATCCTGAAGGCCATGATCGCGGGCGAAACCGACCCTGACAAACTGTCGTCACTTGGGATCGGGCGGCTTGCCGCCTCCCGTTCCGAACTCTCCGAAGCCTTGCACGGCCGCATGCGCGAGCATCATCGCTTTCTCATCGGCCAGCATCTGAAAACGATTGAACAGTTGGAGCAATCAATCACAGACTTCGACGCGCGGATCGAGGCCGCGCTCGCGCCCTTTCGCGATACCATCGACCGATTGAAGGAGATCCCCGGGCTGAGCGAGACCTCGGCGCAAATTCTCCTGGCCGAGATCGGCACCGACATGAGCCAGTTCCCAACCGCCGGGCATTTGTTGTCCTGGGCCGGCCTCGTGCCGCGTCTCGAAGAGAGCGCGGGCAAGCGTCGTTCGACGCGCGTGAAAAAGGGCGCGCCGTGGCTCAAGCCCGTGCTCGTGCAGTGTGCGTGGGCGGCCTCTCGAAAAAAGCGAAGCTACTTCCAGGCCCAGTTCCTGCGGCTGAAGAGCCGTGCGGGTCCGAAAAAGGCCGCCATCGCCGTCGCCGCCTCGATCCTCACCACGGCCTATCACATGCTAGCCGACGGCACCTGCTATCAGGACCTCGGCCATGATCACTTCGCCCGCCGTAATCCCGCCCGCGCCGCCCAAAAACTCGCCGACCGCATCCGCAATCTCGGTTACCAAGTCGACATCAGGGCGGCCGCATGAGAAAAGCGGAGCCAGTTTAGTTTCTGGATAGTCATTTTGTCACCGTCACCGACCGTCGAGAATCAGCGAGTGAGCCGATTCCTTTTGGTGGAGGCGGGAATGGATCGGCGGCTCTCGGACGACAGCGCGGAGCGTTTTTCGGCTTATCTTGATGGGCTTTCCAGCGTGATCGGTCATGCGGCGCGGATTGCTCCGCTGCGTGATTATTGCAGTGGTTTGTTGCTGCCGGGTGAACGCAAGAGCGTGGAGCCGATGGCAGCTGTGACCGCGCCGGCGAGGGTTTCGGCGCAGCATCAGGCGCTTTTGCATTTTGTCGGTGAGGGCGGCTGGTCGGACGAGGCGATGCTCGCCAAGGTGCGGGAGATCGTGCTGCCGGAGATCGAGCGCCACGGCGCCGTTGAGGCTTGGATCATCGACGATACCGGCATGCCCAAGCATGGCCGGCACTCCGTCGGTGTCGCTCGGCAATACTGCGGGCAATTGGGCAAGCAGGATAATTGCCAGATTGCCGTTTCCCTGTCCTTGGCCAATCACCACGCCAGTTTGCCGACGGCGTACCGATTATATTTGCCGAAAGATTGGGCGGCGGACGATGAGCGGCGCCGGAAGACGGGCGTTCCAGACAACGTCGTATTCAAGACAAAACCGCAAATCGCACTCGACCAGATCCGTTGGGCCTGCGCCGCAGGTTTGCCACGCGCGCCGGTGCTGATCGATGCAGGTTATGGTGCCGATACCGATTTGCGGACCGAAATCACCGCATTGAACCTAGTCTATGTCATGGGCATCCGCACCAATACCGTGGCCAGGGTTGTGGTCGCGGCGGGCGCGAAAGAACCGGAGCCGACATCGGTCGAGGCGATCGCTCTCGGCTTGCACAAAAAGGCTTGGCATAAGGTCGAATGGCGCGAAGGCACGAATGCGCCGCTCACGGGACGGTTCGCGCGGGTGCGGGTTCGCGTGACGCACGGCGGAACAAAGGCGACCGCCGCCCGGGGCGACGAATGGCTGCTGATCGAATGGCCGGAAGATGAGAAAAAGCCCACCAAATACTGGTTGTCGACGCTCGACCCGGATATCGATCTCGTTGCGATGGTCGATATGGCAAAGCTGCGCTGGCGCATTGAAAGGGATTATCTGGACTTGAAACAGGAAGTGGGCCTTGGTCACTTCGAAGGCCGGGGGTGGCGAGGCTTTCACCACCACGCGACCCTGTGCATTGCCGCTTATGGATTCCTGATCTCCGAAAGGGGAGCTTTTCCCCCCTCAGAATATCGATCCCGGAATAACGTCACGCGATCTCCCGTTTCCGGAAGTTATCCACCCAGAGGCGCCGCCGCTCAGGCCTGAACGCCACGTCGTCAATTCCATTCCGACACTCCGACGCCGTCTCATCGTCGGACTCGTCAGGACGCTGTCACGTTGTCCCTGCTGCACAACACCAAACGGCGGCGCTGCCACGCGATTGAACTTGTGACACAGTACGACTACTTCGGCGCCGATGATACGCCGCTGAACCGCGAGATCGGGCGCAAGTGGGTTATCGGCGGCATTTGGC
>JANLQJ010000310.1:0-26197 GCA_031367715.1 Hyphomicrobiaceae bacterium
AAGTGACAGGTCAAACCATAGGTGGGCTGGTATGACCCCACTTCTGCGCCACTGCTGATGCAGATGTGATGCAAACCGCCCTGGTGTGGCACGGCTCGGATTGACAGGGAGGGCGCGGCCCGCCGCTACGCCATGCACGGCGATAGAACGCAATGCCAAGTTCGAAGGATATTGAACGGTCAAACCTTCGGAGGGCTGCCATTACCAGCGAACCTGCGCCAGAGGTCCTCGCCAGCGCCGACCAGACCACGCCGCAGCAGCACGACAAACAGCATCAATGTCAAGCCAAGGCCGATGTCGCGCCAGTCGCCCAGTTCGCGCACACCCTCGTCGGCCAGCATGAGGACAGCTGCGCCGAGCAGCGGGCCCCAGATGGTGCCGAGCCCTCCGACCACGATCATCGACAGCAGCAGCAGGAGTTGCGAGAGCGAGAACACGGTCGGGCCAACCACCGCGAACTGGGCGGCATAGAAGCTCCCGGCCAGGCCGGTGAAGAAGGCAGACAGTGCAAATACCCAAAGCTGGTATTTGAAACGGCTGATGCCGCGCGACATGGCGTAGCCCGGATTGTCACGCAACGCCTGGAAGGCGAGACCAAGCGGTCCACGGATGATCACGATCGTGACCAGCATCACAACGGTGAGCAGGACCAGCCCCAGATAGAAATGGGCGATGAACCATTTGGCTCCGAGCAGCTCGCGAAAACCCAGATCGCCGAAGCGGGAAATGCCGCGCACGCCGCCGAACAGGGGCATGCAACCTGAGGGCGGCATGCTGAAACAGGCGGTATCGTTGACGATCAGCAGATAGAGCATCTGGGCAATGGCGAGCGTCAGCAGGGCGACATAGGGGCCGCGAAGGCGCAGGCAGGCGAGACCGATGACCAGGCTGAGGAGAACAGTGACAAGCGCCGCGACCGGCATGGCGATTGCGATGGGCACGCCCCAGTAATAACCGAGCATGGCTGTGGTGTAGGCGCCCGCCGCGAACAACGCCATCTGTGCCAGCGAGAAAATGCCGCCGACGCCGAGCACCAGGTTCCATTGCGTGACCACAATCGCCCAGATGCAAAAAAGCGTCGATTGCGTGATGATATAACGCGACGAGGTGAGAAGCGGCAACAGCGCCGCCAGCGCCATCAGCACGAGCGCCAGGACAATGTCGCGGCGCAGCGGGGTCACAGGCGCACCACGTGCTGGCGGCCGAACAGGCCATGGGGCCGCCAGATCAGCACCACGATGACCAGCAGCAACAGCAGGGCGAAGCTGTATTGGACGCCGAGATTGTATTGCAGCGTCGCCTCCAGCAGGCCGAGCCCGATGGCCGAGATCACCGCGCCGGTGACATTGCCGAGACCAGCCAGGATGCAGATGATGAAGGCCTTCAGCATCGGATCGCCGCCCATGTTTGGCAGCAGCGAGGACAGCGAACTCACCATGATGCCGGAGATCGCCGCCAGCCCACCGGAAATAGCCAGAACCAACGCATAGATCTGCCCGACCCGTACTCCCATCAGTTGCGCGGCCTCCCGGTTCTGGGCGGTTGCCCGGATCGCCCGACCCAGACGCGAGCGCTTGAGCAGGAGCGCCACCGCGACCATCAGCCCAAGCGCTACGGCCAAGATCAGCAGATTCTGGTTCGGGATGTGCACGTTGCCGACGACGATATCGCCGGCAATTTTCAGCGGCTGCCGCGTCGGTTGCGGCCCGAACAACCGCAGCACGATGTTCTCGATCACGGCGCCAAAGCCGATGGTGGCAATGAACACGCGGGTTTCGAATTGGGGAGCCTCGAGCATCGGAGCGGCGGTGCTGAAATAGATCAGGAGGCCGACCAGTCCGCAGACGGCGATGGCGGCGAGCACACCGGCCAGGGCTGGAAGTCCGAACGCCGTCATGGTGTAAAAGCAGATGTATCCGCCGAGCGCCAGCAGCGCGCCATGCGCCATGTTCAGCATGTTGAGCGAGCCGTAAACCAGCGACAGCCCAACGGTCGACACCGCGTAAATGGCGCCGAGTGTCAGGCCCGAGGCGATGATCTGGATCACGACGTCCACGGCTAATCAGGCTCCGAGATAAGTTGCGAGAATTTCCGGCCGCGCCATCAGCTCGGAACCGGCGCCCGACCACACGAACGCACCGTGGTCGAGCAGATGAATGCGATCGGCCTTGTCGGCGACGCGCGTGGCGCTTTCCTCCACCAGCAGGATGGTCCGGCCCGAGCGCCGGAGCGCCATCACCACCTGGTAGATCTGATCGATGATGATGGGGGCGAGACCGAGCGAGGGTTCGTCCAGAAGCAACAGTCTGGCATCCGCCATCAGGCCGCGACCGATGCCGACCATGCGCCGCTCGCCGCCTGACAGGGTGCTTGCAACCTGATCCTGGCGCTCTTTCAGCTTGGGAAGCAGCGCGTACACTTCTTCCAGGCGATGCGACATGTGGGCAGCCGCGCTCGGGAGAAACGCGCCCATCTGCAGGTTTTCGAGCACCGTCATCTCGGGAAACAGCAGATCACCTTGCGGCACCTGCACGACACCGGCGCTGACGATCTGATCGGGCCGCAGCCGATCGAGGCGCTGCTCGCCGAGCCGAATGGTTCCCGCTGTCGGCTTGATCAGGCCCGAGATTGCGCGCAGCAGCGTCGACTTGCCGTGACCGTTCGGGCCGACGATGGCGGTGAAGCTGCCTTTTGGAATGGCGAGCGACAGGCCGCGCAGCACATGCTGGCCACGATAGCCCGCCGACAGACCGTCGATGCTGAGCAGCGGTTCCGCCATCACTCGGCCCGCGCTTCGAGCAGCGAGCCGAGTCGCTTGGACGCGCCCTCGCCGAGATAGACGTCGATGACCGTGCGATCACGCACAAGGCCACTGGGCGATCCCTCGTAGATGCGCGTGCCGTGATGCAGGATCAGCACCCGGCTGGACAATTGCACCAAGAACCGCATGACATGCTCGATCAGGATGACTGTAATGCCGCGCGCGCGCAGGCCGCGCACCAGCGCCATCATCTGGTCGATCTCCTTGGCGTTCAGCCCGCCAACCGGCTCATCCAGCAACAGCAGTTTGGGGGCCGTGGCGATGGCACTGGCGAGCATCAGCAGCTTGCGGTCGAGCACGGCAAGTTGGCCGGTCACCAGATGCTCGCGCCCGCTCAGGCCCACCGCTGCGATGGTTGCATCGACCTTTGCCTCGACGTCCCTCCCAATCGCCAGCCCCGGGATGCCCCGGTTCGCTCCGCCGAAATACGCAGCCACGCGGACCGTGTCGCGCACGCTCATGGAATCGAAGCCGGCATTGAGCTGGAATGTGCGCGCGATGCCGGCATGGCAGATTGCCTCGGGCGAAGCCCTGGTGATGTCGCGGCCGGCAAACACGATGGAGCCAGCGGTTGCCGGATTGAGCCCCGAGATCACCTCGAACAGCGTCGTCTTGCCCGCGCCATTCGGACCGCCGATGCCAAGCACTTCGCCCTCCGCTACATCGAAGGAGAGGTCCTTGACGGCCGCCAGGGCACCGAAGGATTTGGTGACATTGCGAACCGACAGCAGCGGCGAAGGTGTCTGGAGTGTCATTGGCCGTTGCCGGATGGATCAGAATTGAGAACCCCTTCCCCCTTGGCGGGGAAGGGGCCAATCGGCGCTGCACCCGGATACGATCAGCCCTTGATCCATGGCGGCGTGACGAACTTGGCTGTCGCGTAGGGCGCGGGGGCAATCAGCCCCGGACCCTTGGTGTAGTCTTGGATCTGCAGGAACTGGTGTGGCATGCCGAGCGAGGAATCGTTCGTCTGCGTCGGATAAGTCACCGCCGCCTGCTCATCGGGAATGAAGCGCGTGGTGCCGGTCACGCCACGCCAGATCATCGCGCGCATGCGGTCGGCCACCTTGCGATTCTGGTCTGCGTTGCCGGGCTCCCCGGAGCCGCCGGCCAGCGCCGCCGCAGTAGCCCAGACCATAGCGCCATCATAGGACTGCGCGCCCGAGTTGTGGCCGGCATTGGCGCCGAACTTGGCCTTGTAGCGCTTCTCGAAAGCGGTGCCGATCTCGTCCTGCAGCGCGCCGACCACGGTGGCGTAGAGGATGCCGTTGGTCGCCTCCTTGCCGATATCGCGGAAGGCCGGGATTGACGGGCCATATTGCATGTAGATGAGTGAGGGCGTCGGATTGGGCGCGAACTGCACGCAGAACTGGGCAAGATCGGCGGGCAGAAAATGCGTGATGCAAATGACGCTTGGCGGGTCCTGGCGCAACTTGGCCAACGTCGGGCCCCACTCCGAGATCGGCACGCTCACGGTCTCGAACAGGCTGATCTCCCAGCCATAGTCTTTCGCCGTGGCCTTGACCGCGTTGGCGATATTGGCGGCATAGACGCCCGCCGACAGGATCACCGCCATCTTGTTGTTGGCGCGCTTGTACTGCCCGCTTTGCTCCAGTCCTTGTACGAATTTGAGGAATCCCGGCCCATACCAGTATTCGGCCGGATCGCCCTGGAAGGAACCGAAATAGCGCTTCGGATTGGACTTGATCAGATTGTTGTGGCCGATCGTCGTGTCGTAATGCACGTAGATGTTGCCGGCATCCGCAATCACATCCTGGATGGCGGCGCCTGAGCCAATATTGTAGCCGTTGAGAATGGCATGGACCGCGTGCCGATCAATCAGCCGCTGCACGGCCTGCACGTTGGTGGCGTCACCCATCTGCTTGGTGTCTTCGAAATAAGGCTCGACCTTGCGGCCGAGAATGCCGCCAAGCGCGTTGATTTCCTCGCAGGCCAGCGTCAGGCCGTTCTTGAATTCGACGCCATCGGCGGCGGCAAAATCCGTCAGCGGCGCCGCCTGGCCAACCGGGATCGGATCGCCCGCGGCGCGCGCGCCGTCGTTGACCGAGGCCAAGATTGCAGCGCTGGCACCCAGCACCGTTGCGCCCTTCAGCATGTCGCGCCGGCTAGGAATGACATTCGGCTTGGCTAGTTCAGGTGTCTTGATCTCGGTCATGCGCGTCCTCCCGGTTGGATCCTTGTTTGGAATGCGTCCTTACTTGGCAATTATTTGCACAAGCTGGGCGGCTTTGTCGATCAGGACCGCCTGATGCGGCTGCAAATCCTGCTGACCCCATTGCGCCATCATCGGCGCCCAGGGATCTTCCACATGAGTGCGTATGCCCGCCATTTCCTCAAGCACGGCAAGTCCACAATAGGGCACGTACATCGCCGAATATCCACCCTCATGTGTCATCATCAGGCGCCCATTGCACAAACTGTCGGCGGCTTGGAGTAACATGCGCGTCATGGCCCGATAGCCATCGGACGACACCATCTGGCGGCCGAGCGGATCGACGCCCGACGCATCGAAGCCGGACGGCACCACGATCAGTTCCGGCTTGAAGCGATTGAGCGCCGGGATGACCACCCGTTCAATGGTCGCCAGATAGGCGCCATTGCCTGAACCGGGAGGTAGCGGCACATTGATGTTGTAACCTGCCCCTTTGCCATCGCCGATCTGGGCCAGGCCACCTGAGTCCGGCGGGAACAGATTGTCCTGGTGGATCGAGATGGTCAGCACATCGGGATCGGCATAGAACGCCGATTGCGTGCCATTGCCGTGGTGCACATCCCAATCCACGGTTGCCACGCGCTTGACGCCATGCACCGCACGCGCATGCTGGATGGCAATCACCGCGTTGCCGAACAGACAGAAACCCATGCCGGTGGTGGCGGTCGCATGGTGCCCCGGCGGACGGATCAGGGCGTAGGCGTTCTTGACCTTGCCCTGCAGCACCGCATCGGCTGCCACGATGGCGCCCCCGGCTGCCAACAAGGCAATTTCGTAGCTGCCTTTGCCCAACGGCGTCAGCTGACTGGCATCGCCATAACCAAAATCGCTCTTGGCCTTGATATCGGCGATCTGTTCGCGGGTGTGGAAGCGCGCGATCTCGTCCTCGGTGGCATAGCGCGGCTTCAGGGTCACGAGATGATCGAGCAGTCCCGAGACCTCGACCAGATTGCGGAACCGGCGCTTGGTTTCCGGGTTCTCGGCGTGCTCGCCAGGCTGGATGGTCAGGCTGGGCGCGAACACCTGGGCAAAGTTCCAGGTGTTGTGCCAAAGATAAAGTTCGTGAAAGATAAAGCCGGTGGACAAGGTGCTGTGCTCCAACTTCTCGGTGATTGCTGGGACGGGGAAACGGCGCGCGCAACCGACCGCACGATATCGCATGTTCATTTCATGCGTCGAGTCGGGAACCTATCGGTCCAGCGGCACTTGGTTGACCGCAATGAAACCAACCAAGATGCTGGTGGGGGCCGCTTGCCGGCGAACCCAGGAAAAACAGGTTCAGGCGCTCTCATGCACAAAGCCAAAAGATGTCGTATCGTGCAATGATACCGTCCAATTTATGGTTTGACCTGTCACTTTGAAGGTTCGTGACAGAGGTCATGGCGTAGGGGCGCACAGCAGTGCGCCCGTTTAGCTGCGCGGCAAGCTCTTGGACGGGCGCACCGCTGTGCGCCCCTACGCCTGCGAGCACGAGTCAAACGATAGGTTGGACGGTATGACAGGCAGGCAAACCACCGTGCTCTGATCTCCTTCAAGATGACCGGCATCGCTGGGAGTTCAGCGCCTTTGGCCAATCGATAGGGCTATCGACAATGCAGGATCGACTTCCCAGTCATGCCCAAGTCGTCGTGATCGGCGGCGGGGTTGTTGGCGCAAGCGTCGCCTACCATCTGGCCAATCTTGGCTGCCGCGATGTGCTGCTGCTGGAGCGTTCCAAGATTGGCAGCGGCACGTCCTGGCATGCGGCGGGCAACATGGAGACCTACCGGGCCGATCCGCTGATCGGCGAAATGATCGCCTATGCGGTCGATCTCTATCCGCAGTTGGAAAGGGAAACTGGCCAGGCGCTCGGCTGGCGGCAATCGGGCCGGGTGATGTACACGGCCGACCCTGCCCGCATGGCGCAGTATCGCGGGCTGCCGGCTCTGGGGCGCGCGCGCGGCATCGACATTGAGCTGCTGTCTCCAGAAGGCGTGGTCGCCAAGCTGCCGATTGCCAGCAAGCAAGGCCTCGCGGGTGGCGCATGGATACCCAGCGACGGGCGCATCGATCCGACCGGCCTCGCCATGGCCTTTGCGCGTGGCGCCCGCATGAAAGGCGCGAAGGTTTTCGAAGATACGCCCGTCACTGGCTTGAAACAGGCCAAGGGCCGCATTCACGCGGTGCTGACCGACCAGGGCGAAATCCAATGCGAGACCGTCGTGATCGCTGCCGGATTGTGGTCGCATGAGATCGGTCGCGCGGCCGGCGTCGCGGTACCGCTGCATGCAGTGCACCACTTTTACATCCTGACCAAACCGATCGCCGGGATCGGACGCGATTTTCCATTGTTCATTTCCTATGATGAGCTGCTCTATGGCCGCGAGGATGTGGGCGGGTTGCTGGTCGGATTCTTCGACGCCAACGCCATTCCCATTACACCCGCCGAACTGCCGAAGGATTTTTCCTTCAGCCTGCTGCCCAGCAACTGGGATCAGGTCGAAGCGAATATGGCAATCGCGCTGGAGCGCTTTCCGGTCCTCAAGGATGCTGAGGTCAAGATGCTCCTCAATGGTCCGGAAAGCTTCACCCCGGACATGCAGATGCTGCTCGGAGAGGCCCCAGCCTTGAAGGGCTGCTTCCTGGCCACTGGCATGAACTCGAGCGGCATCGCGCTCTCGGCGGCCGCGGGACGGTTGACCGCCGAATGGATCAGACACGGCAAACCCAGCATGGACGCTACGCGCCTTGATGTGCGCCGCTTCGCCGATGGCCAGAACGGTGCCGCTTATCGGCGCGAACGGGCGAGCGAGGTGATCATCCATCTGTGCCGTGCGGCGGCGCCCGATCTCGATTTCGAGCGCGCTCGCGGCATCCGGCGCTCGCCGCTGCATGCTGTGCTGGAGCGCGCGGGCGCTCATTTCAAAAGTGTTGCGGCCTGGGAACGGCCGCTCTGGTTCGTGCCGCCGGGCGAGGCAGCCAAGCCTTGGCCCGAGGTGTTGGGCGACGAGGTGACGGCGGCACAGACAGCGACCGCGATCATCGATTTCTCCAGTGACAGCAAGCTTTGGCTGCAGGGTCCTGGAGCAGAAGCCCTGCTGCGCAAGCTCAGCGGTGCCATCGGCGAGCTGCCGATCGGGGCGACAGTGCTCGCACCCATGCTGAATGAGCGCGGCGGGGTCGAGG
The DNA here is from genome assembly GCA_031367715.1 of Hyphomicrobiaceae bacterium. Lineage (GTDB taxonomy): Bacteria > Pseudomonadota > Alphaproteobacteria > Rhizobiales > Hyphomicrobiaceae > JANYHF01. The sequence continues at coordinate 8,220 of JANLQJ010000310.1, forward strand.
CGCTGCCCTTGGTGATGCGCATGCAGAGCGATGCCTATCTGCTCTGTTCCGATCCCGAGCAGGACGTGCGGACGAAGGCCTGGGTCGAGCAGGCGCGTGGGCTGCAATTGGCCACGCTGGTTGACGTAACCTCAGGCTGGGCGGTGATCGGCCTCGCCGGGCCAAAAGCCGAGCAGCTGCTCGAACGGGCGAACTGCGGCGCGGAAGCAGGACCCTTCAACCTGGAAATCGGCTATGTCACCGTCCTGGTGCAGCGCGCGGCGCTGACGGGCGTGATCCGGCTGCTGGTGCCGGCCGAGTGCGCCCTGACTGTCTATGAACGTTTGATGGCAGCTGGCGAACGTTTCGGCCTGCGCCATGTCGGATCGCTGGCGGCGGCGGCTCTTGCGATCAAGCATGGCGTGCCACGTTTTGGCAGCGAGGCAACGCCGTTCACTGCTGCCGTTGGGGCCGGCCTCCACCTCCTGCTCGACCTCAGCCAGGACCAGGACTTCACGGGACGCGAGGCAGTGAAGACTGACATTGAGCAGGGGACGGAGCGAACCATCTGCGCCTTTTCGGTCGCGGCTGCCGCGCCCGGATTGTTCGAGTACGCCCCAATTCTGGCGCAGGGCCGCGTGGTTGGCCATGTCACCAGCAGCGCATTCCTTCCCTCGCTCGGCCGGTCAGTTGCGCTGGCGCTGGTCGATCGATCGTTCAAGACGGGCGACCTTGCCGTGCTGATTGCCGGCGAGCAAATTGCCCTGGAACGCTACGATTCAGGAGCCTGAACGGTCTTGCCGCGACTGGGCCAACCGCGACTGGGCCAACCGCGACTGGGCTAACTCCGCAGATAGGCCGGCCGCAGATGGCGCTCCAGCGCGCGGATCGCATAGGCCGCGATCATGCTCATGACATAGTAGACAAGGCCGATCAGGAAATAGGTCTCCATGGTGCGGAAGGTCGCCGAAATAATGTAGTTGCCTTGGCGCAGCAGCTCCTCGACCGAGATGAAGGAGACCAGCGCGCAATCCTTCAGCAGCGAGATGAAATAGCCGCCGACGGTCGGCACGGCGATCACCATGGCCTGCGGCAGGATCACCTTGCGGTAGATCAGAAAGCGGTTGAGGCCGAGCGAGAGACCGGCCTGCATCTGCCCACCATCGATGGCCAGGATCGCTGCCCGGAACACCTCGCTGAGATAGGCGCCAAGGTTGAAGCTCAGGCCCACCACTCCGGCCCAAAAGGCCGTCAACCGGATGTTCAGATCCGGCAGCGTGAAGAAAATAAACAGCAGAATGACGATCAGCGGCACGCCCCGGCAGATGCTGACATAGGCCTTGACCAGATTGCGCGCGATCGGTCCGCCCGTTATGCCGACGATGGCGCACAGCAGGCCAATGCCCATGCCGCAGATCATGGCGAAAAAGCACAGTTCCAACGTGACAACCGCCCCGCCGAGCAGCCTGGGCAGGTATTTAGGCACGAATTCGGTGAAAAAGACGAGCATGGGCCGTGGCCTTGGCGGTGGGGATGGGCACTGCGAGCGGGGAAAAACACTTCGGGCGCCGCGACCTTGCGGACGCGACGCCCAAACGAGCTGATGAACCGCGCGACAAACACGAAAGACGCTTACTTCTTCATCATCATTTCGCGCGACAGAGATTCGTCCCAGACATTGTATTTCTTGAGGATGGCCGGGCGCGATCCGTCCGCATCCATCGCGTCGAGCGCGTCGTTGATGGCCGTCAACAGCGCGGTATCCTCCTTGCGGATGCCCGCGCCGTCACCGCCATACTTGTACGCGGCCTTGGACTGGGCATCTTGCCATTTGACATCGGCGACGAGATTGTAGACGCCGCCAAGAGTCTTCAGGTTGGGCGTCACCTGCATCTGGCCGGCCAGCGAGGTGTTATCCATGATGACCGCATCGACCTGCCCGCTGTTGAGGGCCAGGAACACGCCGGAGATGTCGTTGAACGACTTGCTCTCCTTGCCGATGCCCTTCTCGATCAGCTGCTTGGCCTGGATCTCCTCGACGGTGCCGATCGGCACGCCGATGATCTTGCCGGCGAGGTCCTCGGGCTTCTGGAAGGCCGAGTCGCCCTTGACGACGATGCGGTCGCTCTCGAAGTAGTAGGGCCGAGAGAACTCGATGCCGGCGCCCTGGCGGCGCTCCTCGGTCACGGTCATGCCCGAGAAGATGATGTCGAAGCGCTTGGACTTGAGGCCCGGAATGAGCGTTTCCCATTCCACCGGCACATACTCGACCTTGGCCACGCCCAGCTTCTTGGCGACGTATTGCAGCATTTCGTGCTCGATACCGGCGTAGCTGCCATCATCGTTCTTCCAGATCCACGGCTTGGAGCCCATGACGCCCGTGCCGGCAATCAGCACACCATTCTTCTTGATGTCATCGAGCGTGTCGGCTTGAGCTGGCATGACCATGCCGATTGAGGCGGCGCAGGCCAAGGCTGCGAGCACCATGCGGCGCGAGAGTAGTTCCGTTTTCAGGTTCATCGGCGTTGCTCCCTTTCGTTTTTGCAACATTGATTTGGTCCGGACGATGCGGGCAGTCCGGCCCAAATTTCAGGTTCACCAGTCGTCGTCGAATGTTCTCCCGCGCTCGTTCAGTTAAATGCAAGACAAGGACGGTGATAAGTGACCAGACGATACGTCAATTTGGAATTTGCCTGCAAGCACGATGTCAACAACGCCCGGCAAGCGCATGAACGAACATCGCTACAGATATTGCTCACGTTTTGTCATGGCCGCGTCGTGCGGCTGCACGCCGGGCGTGTCGTGCGACGGCACGCGGGGCGTGACATGATTTATGAGCGGCCGTGCGGTGGAACAAAACGCTTCACGCAATTGCCCTGGTCAAGGACGCGGTGCCAATGGCCATGGCTGTGACGGTGAAAGGCTGTTGGAACGGCTGCGAGGCGTCGATCCGATGCTTCGATTGGCGGCTGTCCGATGCCAGCCGGTTGAGTGCCGGTCAGACTATCGCGGTCGATAGTGGAAGGGTGCTATTGTGACGGACCGGTGTCGACCAGGCGCGCCGCGGAAAGGACCGGGATGTTCACGACCGGAATGAGCTTTGGCTTGGGCCAGGAGATCGAGGCCCTGCGCGCTGCGGTCAACCGGTTCGCGCAAGACAAGATTGCACCGCGTGCCGCCGAGATCGATCGCAGCAACAGCTTCCCCGAGGAGCTGTGGCGGCAGCTTGGCGAGCTTGGGCTATTGGGTATTACGGCGTCACCGGACTATGGCGGCTCGGGACTTGGTTATCTGGCCCATTGCGTGGCGATCGAGGAGATCAGTCGCGCATCCGCGTCGGTAGCACTGTCCTACGGCGCCCATTCCAATCTCTGCGTCAATCAGATCAACCGGCACGGCACTGCGGCGCAGAAGGAGCGCTATTTGCCCAAGCTTTGCTCTGGGGAGCATGTCGGCGCGCTAGCGATGTCAGAGGCGGGGGCGGGTTCGGATGTCGTGGCAATGAAGCTGCGGGCCGACAAGAGCAAGGGCGGCTACCTCCTGAACGGTACGAAAATGTGGATCACCAATGGCCCCGATGCCGATACGCTGGTGGTGTACGCCAAGACCGACCTTGCGGCCGGCTCGCGCGGCATCACTGCGTTTCTGATCGAAAAAGGTTTTGCAGGATTCTCGCGCTCACCGAAACTCGATAAGTTGGGCATGCGCGGCTCAAATACCTGTGAGCTGGTTTTCACGGACTGCCAAGTCCCGGGCGAAAATGTTCTTGGCGAGGTCGGGCGTGGCGTCGCGATTCTCATGTCCGGTCTCGACTTTGAACGCGTCGTGCTGGCTGGCGGACCGATCGGCATCATGGCTGCGGCGCTCGATCTGGTGGTCGCCTATGTGCACCAGCGCAAGCAGTTCGGCCAGGCCATCGGCGAGTTCCAACTGGTCCAGGGCAAGCTCGCCGACATGTACACGACCATGAATGCCTGCCGTGCCTATGTCTATGCCGTGGCCGCCGCCTGTGACCGTGGCGAAGCCACGCGCAAGGATGCCGCGGGCTGCATTCTCCATGCTGCCGAAAAGGCGACGCAGGTGGCGCTGGACGCCATCCAGCTGCTGGGCGGCAATGGCTATATCAATGATTATCCGGCGGGGCGGTTGCTCAGGGACGCCAAGCTCTATGAAATCGGCGCTGGCACCAGCGAAATCCGCCGTATGCTGATTGGCCGTGAGCTGTTCGCGGAAACGACCTGACATGGCCATCCTGGAGTCGACGATCTCGCCCAATTCCGAAGCCTTCAAGGCCAATGCCGCAGCCATGCGCTTGAGCCTCGACAAGGTTGGCGCGGCCGCCGCCGAGGCGATGGCTGGCGGCGGCAAGGTGGCCCGCGAACGGCACGTCGCGCGTGGCAAGCTGGCACCGAGAGACCGCATCAGCCGCCTGCTCGATCCAGGTTCGCCATTCCTCGAAATTGGCCTGTTCGCCGCGCACGGTCTCTATGGCGGCGACGCCCCTTCGGCCGGTCTCATCGCCGGTATTGGACGGGTCAGTGGGCGCGAGTGCGTGATCGTATGCAACGACGCCACCGTTAAAGGTGGAACGTACTATCCGATCACGGTCAAGAAGCACCTGCGAGCCCAGGAGATCGCTGAACAGAACCGGCTGCCCTGCATCTACCTGGTCGATTCCGGCGGCGCGCATCTGCCGAGCCAGGACGAGGTATTCCCCGATCGCGAGCACTTTGGACGCATCTTCTTCAACCAGGCCAACATGTCGGCGCGCGGCATCGGCCAGATCGCGGTTGTGATGGGATCATGCACGGCGGGCGGCGCCTATGTGCCGGCGATGTCCGACGTCTCGATCATCGTCAAGGACCAGGGGACGATCTTTCTCGCTGGCCCACCGCTGGTGCGCGCGGCCACCGGCGAGATCGTGACGGCAGAGGATCTTGGCGGCGCCGACCTGCACACGCGGTTGTCCGGTGTCGCCGACTATCTGGCTAATGATGATGCGCATGCACTTGATCTGGCGCGCGCTGCCATCAAATCCCTCAACTCGTCAAAGCGCGCCGGGATTGAACTGACTTCACCGGAGGAACCCCGCTATTCCGGCGAGGAACTGTTGGGCATCATTCCGGCTGATCAGCGTTCCCCATATGACGTGCGCGACGTGCTGGCACGGCTCGTCGATGGCTCGCGCTTCGATGAATTCAAAGCGCGCTATGGTCAGACGCTGGTGACAGGATTTGCCCATCTCCAGGGCATTCCCGTCGGCATCCTGGCCAACAATGGCGTTCTGTTCTCGGAAAGCGCGCTCAAGGGCGCACATTTCATCCAGCTGTGTTGTCAGCGGCGCATCCCGCTGGTCTTCCTGCAGAACATCACCGGCTTCATGGTCGGCCGCAAATATGAGGCCGGTGGCATCGCCAAGGATGGGGCCAAGCTCGTCACCGCCGTGGCGACGGCACAGGTGCCGAAAGTCACGGTCATCATCGGCGGCTCGTTCGGCGCCGGCAATTACGGTATGTGCGGCCGCGCCTATTCCCCGCGCTTTTTGTGGACCTGGCCAAATTCGCGCATCTCGGTCATGGGCGGCGAGCAAGCGGCCGGAGTGCTGGCAACCGTCCGGCGCGACGGCATCGAGCGGCGCGGCGGGGCGTGGAGCGCCGACCAAGAGGCGGACTTCAAGCGGCCGCTGCTTGAGCAGTTCGAAGCCCAGGCCGACCCGCTCTATGCCTCGGCCCGCCTATGGGACGACGGCATTGTCGACCCACGCAAAACCCGAGACCTGCTGGCCCTGTCGCTCTCGGCAGCCCTCAATGCTCCCATCTCGGAACCGCGCTTCAGTCTGTTTCGACTATAACTTCCAACAGGAAGATTACGGACGTGTTCGCTAAACTCCTCATCGCCAATCGCGGGGAAATTGCCTGCCGCATCATGGCAACCGCGCGGCAGCTCGGGTGCACATGTGTCGCCGTCTATTCCGATGCTGATCAGGGCGCTCTGCACGTGACGATGGCCGACGAAGCCTACCGGCTGGGGCCGGCGCCGGCAGCGCACAGCTACCTGGCGATCGACAGCATCATCGCTGTGGCCAGAACCGCCAAAGTGGATGCCATCCACCCCGGCTACGGATTCTTGAGCGAGAGCGCTGAATTTGCCGAGGCCTGCCAAGCCGCAGGGCTGACCTTCATCGGCCCGCCCGCCGAGGCAATCCGCAGCATGGGCCGCAAAGATTCCGCCAAGCGGCTGATGCAGACGGCCGGCGTGCCGATTGTCCCCGGCTATCACGGAACCAACCGGGATGCGTCGTTCTTGGCCAAACAGGCCGACAAGATCGGCTTTCCAATCCTCATCAAGGCAACCGCAGGCGGCGGTGGCCGGGGCATGCGCCGCGTTGACAGCCCGGCGGAGTTCGCAGCGGCCTTTGCGTCGGCTGAACGAGAAGCGGCGGCGAGCTTTGGCGACGGCAGCCTGTTCATTGAAAAATTCCTCAAGACCGCGCGCCATATCGAGGTTCAAGTTTTTGCCGACGCGCACGGTCAGGCTGTGCATCTGTCCGAGCGCGATTGCTCGTTGCAACGACGGCACCAGAAGGTGATCGAGGAAGCGCCAGCTCCGGGCATGACGGCACAGCTGCGGCGCACCATGGGCCAAGCGGCCGTCAAGGCGGCCCTGGCCGTTAGCTATCGCGGCGCCGGCACCGTCGAGTTCATCGCCGATACGTCCGAGGGCCTCAACCCCGATCGCTTCTATTTCATGGAAATGAACACGCGGTTGCAGGTCGAGCATGCCGTGACCGAAGCCATCACCGGGTTGGATCTGGTCGAATGGCAGTTGCGGATCGCGGCTGGCCAGAAGCTGCCGCTGTCTCAGGCTGAGTTGACCTTCAACGGCCACGCCTTTGAAGCGCGCATCTATGCCGAGGACGCGGAACGCGATTTCCTGCCGCAGACGGGCCGCCTCACGCATCTCCATCTGCCAGGCACCATCGCTCGCGTCGACGCCGGCGTGCGCCAGGGCGACGAGATCACGCCGCATTATGATCCAATGATCGCAAAGCTGATCACGCACGGTATCACCCGGGCCGACGCGCTCGACAAGTTATCGCGCGCGCTTCGCCAGTGCCGTGCGGTTGGCTGCACGACAAACATCGGCTTCCTGGCTGCCCTGGCCGCTCATCCCGAAGTCGTCGCGGGCAACCTCGATACCGGGCTGATCGAGCGGAACGTCCGGACACTGACCGTTACCGCAAAGCCGACGCATCAAGCGACTGCCCTTGCCGCTCTGATGTCGCTCGGCTTGCTCGAAGCCAGGACGGATCATGATCCGTGGTCAGGGCTTGTGGGATGGCGGTCCTGGGGCGCGGCTGAGCACACCGTCCGCCTGGAATGGCGTGGCGAGCCGATGTCTGTGCGTGTGATTGTGTTGAACTCAGCGTCGTTCGAGATTGCAACGCTCGCGCAAACGCTGACTTGCGCGTGTCTTTGGCGTGAGGGCGACCACTACCGCTTCGATTTCGGGGACCAGATCGTTACCGCCGTGATCATCGCGAGCGCGCGCCAGATTACGGTGTTCGTCGACGGCGCAATGCACGCATTCGCTCTACCGGTTCATCGCTCTGCCGAAGCTGATCGCGGATCGCAGTCCAACAGCCTGATCTCGCCCATCACGGGAACGGTTCGGGCCGTCAAGATTGCCGCCGGGGCGCATGCCGCCAAGGGGGCGTCGTTGATCGTCATCGAGGCCATGAAGATGGAGCACTCGGTCGTCGCCCCACGCGATGGCGAGATCGCCGAAGTCCGGGTCGCCGCCGGTGACCTGGTGCACGAGGGAATGGTTCTGCTGAGATTAAAGGAAGCGGACGGATGACCGAGAAAGTCCGCATCTTCGAAGTCGGGCCGCGTGACGGCCTGCAAAACGAGACACGGATCATTCCAGCGTCTGACAAAATCCGTCTGATCGATTTGCTGTCATGCTGCGGGTTTGCCAAGATCGAAGCGACCAGCTTCGTTGCGCCCAAATGGGTGCCGCAAATGGCCGACGCGGACGAAGTCCTGCGTGCCATCCAGCGCCGGCCGGGCGTCAAGTACACGGCCTTGACGCCGAACCTGCAGGGCTATCTGCGGGCCAAGGCTGCTGGCGCCGACGAGGTCGCGATCTTTGCGTCCGCCTCGGAGAGTTTTTCGCAAAAGAACATCAACTGCTCGATCGCCGAGAGCCTCGCGCGGTTCCGTCCCGTCATGGCGGCTGCCTTGGCCGATGGCATGCCGGTTCGTGGCTACATTTCATGCGTCGTCGCCTGTCCCTACGATGGGCCAACGGCGCCCGCGGCGGTAGCTCAGCTGGCTGCCGTGTTACTCGAAATGGGCTGCTACCAGGTGAGCCTCGGCGACACAATCGGCGCGGGAGCACCTGACACGATCGCCGCGATGCTCACCGTGGTGCTCACGACCATTCCCGCAGATTGCCTTGCCGGCCACTATCACGACACCAACGCCAACGCGCTTGGCAACATTGATGTCAGCCTCGATAGCGGGCTGCGGACATTCGATACATCCGTCGGCGGCCTTGGCGGATGCCCGTTTGCGCCGGGCGCCAAGGGCAATGTTTCGACTGGCGCGGTGGTCGCCCGGATGCACGGCCGCGGCTTTACGACCGGGATCGATCCAGACTGCCTGGCAGCAGCCGCAGGCTTTGCCGAGACACTCAAACGAGGTTTCCCATGACCGCCTTTCAGACCATCAGGATCGAGCAGGACACGCGTGGCGTAGCACGGCTCATGCTTGCCCGCGCCGGCAGCCACAATGCGCTCGATGCGGCCATGATCCGCGAACTGCGGGCGGCCGTTGCGAAACTTGGCGCCGATCCGTCCGTTCGCGTCGTGGTCCTTGCGGCCGATGGCAAGAGTTTTTGCGCCGGCGCAGACCTCAATTGGATGCGCGACATGGCTGGCAAGGATCGGGCCGGCAAGCTGGCTGAGGCCAGCGAGCTTGCCCATTTGCTCCGCGACCTGAACACCCTGCCCAAGCCGGTAATCGCGCGCGTGCACGGATCCGCCTATGGCGGCGGTGTCGGTTTGATGTCCGTCTGCGATGTCGTGATCGTCGCGGACAGCGCCAGATTCGCCCTGACCGAAGTGAGGCTTGGCCTGATCCCAGCCACCATCGCCCCCTATGTCATTGCCCGCATTGGCGAGGCAGCGGCCCGCCGCATGATCTTGACGGGTAGCGTGATCGACGCAGCCGAGGCCAAGCTCGTTGGCCTGGCGTCCATTGTGACCACTGGCGACACGCTCGATAGCACCGTGGCGGCCGAAATAGGCGCGTGTCTCATGAGTGCTCCAGGCGCCATTGCAGACGCCAAGGCCCTGTGCCTATACCTCGCGCGCAACATTGCCTCCGATCCATCAGGCTTGACGGCAGCGCGCCTGGCCGATCGTTGGGAGACGGACGAAGCCCGCGCGGGCATGGACAGTTTTCTGTCTCGCCAGGCCTCGCCATGGGCCGCCAATACCGAAGAATCGGGAGCGTAGTACCGCGGCACGATAGATTTGACCGGTCTTGTACCGTGCAACCTATCTTTTGACCGGTTGCCAGACCCAGGCCGAAGGATCGCGGCCGTTCTTTCAGGCTGACTTGGCGATAGGACGCACAGGCCTCATGGCGTAGGCGGCTTGCAGCCGCCCGATCAGCGAACGCACGTCCCAAGAGGGCGAGCGCAGCTCCGTCATGAACTTCGACAAAAACCATGCCAAGTCTGAATGAAAGTGTCGGTCAAATCTTTCGTGGGATGGTTTTGGTCATCCGAAATCCTGCTTGGCTTCGGTCGGGGTTTATAGCGTAGCGGCGACACGAGGGTCGCCGCCACGCCGTGTCGCCTGTTCGTCTCATCAGATATACAAGCCAGAAGGCTTCGCCGCCGTCATGCCGCATCCATCACTCCCACTCGATGGTCAACCAGCTTCAACACGCATTCATAACATTAAATTATTTCGGCCGGGATCGCTGATTGACCGTCAATTCCACCGTCAGTTCGCGGCGAGCCACTGACGTGCCGATCAAAGCAGAACCAATGCGACACCAACCAGCGGCGCCGCCCGGCCTAAGGCCAGGTCGAGCGTGCACATCGTGGCGCCGTACTCGGCACTGATTGCCAGATGCAGCGCATCTCCAGCTCGCAAGTTGAGATGCGCCTGATCGCAATAGCGAGCTGCGGTGCGGAATGACGTTGTCTCGACCGGTAGCCTGCCGAACGTATTGACCGCCAACTGAGTAAACTGTGCCAGTGTTGCTGCGTGTTGCGAAGTATCGATCGCCCCAATTCTGGCCTTGATCGATAGTGCCGACGAGAACTCCGTGACTACCCAATCACTGATTGTAAGCTGGTCGGTCGCTTGTTGCGACAACCACGCCCGCACGGCGTCGGTCTTGGCCTCGTTGGTCAAAGCGCTAACGAGAACTGACGTATCGAGATAGAGCATCAGTACCGCGATCCATCGCGAACCTTCCGGAGCCAGTCTCCGGCCGACTCGGCCTGAACTGGCATTGAATCTGTCAGCGCTTTGAGCGCCGCGAAATCGATTGGCTTGCGCTCCCGTTCAACTGGGACGATTCGTGCGACCGGCTTGCCGCGGCGCGTAATCCGTACGTCCTCGCCGCGCGTCGCCCGTTCGACCAGATCACTCAACTGGGCTTTGGCGTCTGCCAAGGTAACGTCTGTCATTTTGGGTTCCTGACCATCTCGTTGGTCACTTATGCCACGCTGGCCCGCTGAACACTAGATCAATCGCGATAGCACCCAAATATTCTGTACACACCTTACTCCCACTCGATGGTCCCCGGCGGCTTGCTGGTGACGTCGTAGACGACGCGGTTGATGCCCTTGACCTCGTTGATGATGCGGGTGGCGGCGCGGCCCAGCACCTCGTAGGGAAACGGAAAGAAATCAGCTGTCATGCCATCGGTGGAGGTGACCGCGCGCAAGGCACAGACCTGATCGTAGGTGCGGGCGTCGCCCATCACGCCGACGGTGCGCACGGGGAGCAACACGGCGAATGCCTGCCAGATCTGATCGTAGAGACCAGCCTTGCGGATTTCGTCGAGATAAACGGCGTCAGCCTTGCGCAGGATGTCGAGTTTTTCGGCTGTGATGTCGCCGGGGATGCGGATGGCCAGGCCCGGACCGGGAAACGGGTGGCGGCCAACGAAGCTCTCGGACAGCCCCAACTCGCGGCCGAGCACACGCACTTCGTCCTTGAACAGTTCGCGCAACGGCTCCACCAGCTTGAGCTTCATGCGCTCGGGCAGGCCGCCGACATTGTGGTGCGACTTGATCGTTACGGACGGGCCGCCGGTGAACGAGACGCTCTCGATGACGTCGGGATAGAGCGTGCCCTGCGCCAGGAACCCGGCGCCGCCCAGCTTTTTCGCCTCGGCCTCGAACACTTCGATGAACAGGCCGCCGATGATCTTGCGCTTTTGTTCGGGGTCGGAAATATCTTTTAGTGCAGCGATGAACTTGGCGCCGGCATTCACGTGCACCAGCGGAATGTTGTAGTGGCCGCGAAACAGCTTGACCACTTCATCGGCTTCGTTCTGGCGCATCAGGCCGTGGTCGACAAAGATGCAAGTGAGCTGGTCGCCGACCGCCTCGTGGATCAACACGGCGGCGACGGCGCTATCGACCCCGCCCGATAAACCACAGATGACGCGCGCCTTACCGACTTGCTTGCGGATCTTCTCGATCTCGGCGCTGCGGAACTGCGCCATGGTCCAGCTGCCGGATGCGCCGCAAATGCCGCGCACGAAATTGCCGATCAGCGCCGCGCCTTTGGGTGTGTGGGCGACTTCCGGGTGGAACAACACCCCGTAGCGGCGGCGCGCTTCGTCGGCGATGACGGCGTTCGGAGCGTTTTCGGAGCGGGCCAGAACTGTAAAGCCGTCCGGAATTCGTGAAATCTTATCGCCGTGGCTCATCCAGACTGTATCGCGGCTGCCTGGCTGCCAGATGCCCTTGAACAATGGGCTGTCGGCGGTCACTTCGATCTCGGCCCGGCCGAATTCGGCGGCGTGCCCGCCTTCGACAGTGCCGCCGAGCTGCGCCACCATGGTCTGATTGCCATAGCAGATGCCCAGCAGCGGCACGCCAGCCTCGAGAATTCGCTTGGGCGCCGTTGGCGCGTCGGTCCAATAGACGCTGCTGGGACCGCCCGAGAGGATAACGCCCACCGGTTTCAGTCGGTCGAACGCGCTTTCCGCCTTGCTGAAGGGATGGATCTCGCAATAGACGCCGGCTTCGCGCACACGGCGCGCGATCAGTTGCGTGACCTGGCTGCCAAAATCGACGATCAGGATGTTCTGGGTCATCGGCACTGGTTAGTGGATCGGCATCGTGATCGCAATCGTCGTAGCGGCCTAGCCACCGCCAGGATAGGCCAGAACGACTCCTGTGCCGCTGCGCAGCGCAATCTCGACGGGGCCGGTCGCGACATTCGACAGCGTCCAGGTGCTGCCGATCCCGACGGCCGCCTGCTGCAGCGGCCAGCGCACCCCCGAGATATCGAGCCCCCCGAGATCGGAAAACGCAATCACGCTCAGCCGCGAGCCTGGCGGCAGGCTGATCGGCAGCCGGCCTGGCAGCAGCGGATAGGCTTCCTCGCTGCCGCTGGTGGCAAACGCCGGCACGCCGCGGCCGGCCAGCGACAACAGCAACGCCAGGTGTCCCAGCGCATGATCGGTCTGGCCGCCAAGCGCGCCAACCAGCAGCAGTTGCCGCGCGCCCAACGCCAACGCCGCATCGATCGCAAGCTCGCCGTCGGTTTTGTCCTTGTCGGCCGGATGGGTCTGGCGCGGCACTTGTGGATAGGCGGCTTGCAGCGCGGCCGGGGCGGAATCGAAATCGCCGACCCACAGCTCGACGCCGAGCCCGAGCGCCGCGGCGTGCGCCATGCCACTGTCGGCCGCGATGGTGCGCGTTCCCGCCGTCTGTGCCCGCACGCGGCTGGTGAGCGTCAGCTCGCCGCCGAGCAGGATACTGAAGCGCGCATCGACTGGGTTAACAGGAGAGAGTTGCTTCATGGCTTAGAGATAGTCGCGGCGGGGCACCTTTGTCCAATCGGCTACGTGGCGGTATCCCAGGCGCGAGGTCGTGCGGGCGCGCCTTTCTGACTCGGTAAGATTAGGTTCAATTCACCTGTTGCAAGCGGGCGAGGCTTGGCTCGCCCGCTTGCTGGCCAAGAATTGAATTTCATGCGAGCGCTGCTGGCCCCGATCGCTATTCGCACCGTGGCAGGGCCGAATCTGTTAATGGTATTGAAATAACTTGCAATTTGCTGGTCACGGCCAGCAATGGCGGGAGCAATCGGATGCCGATGGATCGGATGGGCGCACGGGTGAACGCGCCAGGGTTGCCGGCTAACCCGGCATTAAGCACCGCGCCAATCTCGGCTCAGAAATGTCGCAAAACTCAGTTATCGTCTTAATTCGTCGCGCGTTGATGCGCGACGACCGATTTGTAGCGCGTTTGACGTGTCGCAAGTTGGCGTTGAGTCCATTGAACTCGATCGATGGAGCGACCTATGCTGAAGCGTATCTGCCGGGTCTGTGACGAGCTTCCAGCGAAAACCAAACCCACTGCCATTGGAGCGCTTGCGCTCAATGAGTGGAGGTCCTGGCAACTGCTGCAACTGGTCAACCACCAACGTCCGCCATGTAAATAGCGTGTGAGGCTTTGCCGCTGCGCCGTTCATAGCCGTGCAGCCGGCGAGACGCAAAGGGGTCGGCCCAGTGCCGGCCCCATTTGTTTTTCAGCTTTGCGGCGGGCCATCGAAGTTCGGCAGCGGTGACGAATCATCATACGGCACCCCGCCGCCCGTCCCCTGCCGGGTCGCCGCCAACGCATCGGTGGCCAGCTTGGCCGCTCCGACCGCGCCGAATATCTTGGCCCCGACAAACTCGTCATTGGTCTTCAAGCGCAAAAGCAGCAACAGCCCAAGGCCGATGGCGACCAGCACGCCGATGTCGTTGGGGCTGGCACCCGAGCCGGCATAGCGCACGAAATACGAGATGATGACGTCGTATTTCAGGATGGCGATGGCGCTAGCGATGACGCCACCGATGCGGCCGAGAAACTCGACTTCCTTGTCGCGGCGCCGATAGAAGAAGAACAACAGGATCAGCGCCCAGGCGCCGAAGATGAAGCTGATGAAGGGGGCTGGCCCACGATAGTTGTTGCTGCCGCCCGCCACGTCCAGCATGGCCGCCGACTGCAGGAAGGCGTGGTTCATGACCGGGAAGAACAGCATCGCAACGGCGCCGATCAGCACGCCCTTTTCGATCGCGCCCATATGCTGGCGATAGTGCTCTTCCAGCCGCCGCCGGCGCAGCGCCAGCATCAGGCTGATGGCAACCAAGGTCAGCAGGAAGAACACTTTCAGCGGCAACGTGTAGCTGTGCACCATGCCGGTCAGCGAGCGGCTCTGCTTGGCATCGTCATTAGCCATTGACATGAAGACGCGCTGCGCCCGGCAGCACTCCTTGTCGGTGGTCAGAATGGGATTGGCCAGCGCTGCCGTGGTGACAAAGCAATAGCGGCGCGGCAGGCGATCCTCCAGCACCTCGATCAGCGGGTCGGGAGCGCAGTTACGCCCCAGATCGCTGAGCCCGATGCGGCGCTGGCTCATGCGGCGCACGTTCTTGAGCCCGACCAGCGCCGGCAACCGGTCGCACGGCGCGGCGGTGCCGTCACAATTGGCCGGTTCGCCGGCATCGGCCAACAGCCGCTCGGTCGGCACCTCGAACATCGAGCGCTGCGTGCCCGCCAGCATGGCATGGGCGATGCCCCAGGAAAGCGCGGCGACCACGCAGGCTCCCAGCACAAAGCGGATTTTTCCGCCCGGAATATGCCGCCAATACATGTCGAGAAAAGCGACGGCGGGAAAGTAGAACGCGCACACCGCAACCAGGCCGAAGATCGGGAAAAAAATGAACAGATGGCTGTAAAAGGTGGCGATGGTGAACCACTCGGCGTTCCAATACTCATAGATCAGCGTGGCGGTGACCGCCAGGAACGACAGGCCGATGATGCCGAACACGAACGCAATGAAGACACGCACACCGAGCAGCATAGGGGCCTCGCCAAGGGAACAGATGAGCACCCTATGCAGCATATTTGGCCAGGGCTGCCAAGGGCTTGACATTGGTGCATTGGGATGGGCCAGCCGCCACTGGTGGCATCCTCGGGCTGGTCGCCAGGACCCATCGGCCAACATCCGTGGACGAGCATCAGTTTCGGCGCGGCCAGCGCGGCGATCGATCGCGCGCCCGGGAGTGCTGCAACATGGGTCCCCGGGACCAGCCCGAGAATGACCGAGGAGGGGCGTAGGGCGCCGCCGTCAGCTCACGCTCCCTTGCGGCCCTTGATGCCGGCCAGGCACTGATCGATGCGGTCACGGGCGCGTTTCAGGTCGGATGTGGTGCCGGACAGGAAAATCCGGCCCGACGCGCCGATCATCTGGATATCGACCACCGTGATGCTCGGCGACACCTTCTCGGCTTCATTGCTGGCAATGGCCGCGAACAGGGCCGGCGCCATCTCGTAGAGCAGTAGCGATTGGCCGGGCAGGATCATCGAAGCTTCGCGCGAACGGTTCAGGATGATGGCGTGCTGATCGGCCACCCGCTCGATGATGTCGGCATAGAGCGTGGTCGGGGCCAGCTGATCGCCGGCCTTGGCGCCGGTCCCGCGCAGGATCGCGGCCCCCGCCCGTTCGACCAGCGCCTTGTCCTTGGCGTGCAGCTCCAGGACACCGAACTGCCGCTCGACATAGAGGATGCCGGGCTCCAGATCCGGCTCGGCCTTCAGCGCCAGATCGACAATGCGGTGGATCGCCAGCGCCGGCGCCACCTCGATGATCAGGCTGTTGTCGCCCTGGATCGGCGGATAGCCGCGCGCGCGGATGGGCGAGGCCAGATAGGCCGCAAATTGCGGCTGCAGATCATGGATCGGCAAATAGACGCGTAAGTCGGTCATGGGGCCTCTCAGCCTGGCGATGGGGCCTCAATAGTCGTCATCGCGGCGATGGCCGCGACCTGTCCAAGCCGTTGATACCCACCACCCCTCCAACTTGGTCGGGTCCCGGCCTGCGCCGGGATGACGAGAAGGGCCGGGATGACGAGAAGGGGGGTGCGAATCATCAGCTCTGCTTGATCGACGTGAAGCTGTTGGCGAGATCGGGGTGCGGGCGCGGAATGACGTGCGTGGACACCAACTCGCCGACCTGGTTGGCCATCTCGGCGCCGGCTTCGACGGCGGCTTTCACCGCGCCGACGTCGCCGCGGATGACGATCGCGACCAGGCCATCGCCGACCTGCTCGCGGGTGACGATGGTGACGTTGGCGGCCTTGACCATGGCGTCGGCGGCGGCAAGTGCGGCCACGTAGCCTTTGGTTTCGATCATGCCGATGGCTTGGTTGGACATTTGTTTGAGGCTCCTGTGTGAGTTTAGAGAGCTAGGGGGCAGTAGGCAGTGGGCAGTAGGCAGTTTGGGGATCAGCATCGAGTGTATCCCTGTTCAGCGACTGCCTACTGCCTACTGCCTTACTGCCCATCTTCATTTTTCATCCAAACTCCCGACGATAATCGCATCGATGGGAGCATTCGCTTTGTCGAAATAGCGCGCGGCCACCGAACCGGTCGCCACCAGCACCAGTTCGCCTTCCGCGCAGCCGAGCGGGTCGAGTGCGATCAGCTTTTGGCCGTTCTCCATTTCGATTTCCAGCAGCGGCCCCTGCGGCAGCGTCGCCAGGCGCTTGCTGGACCAATAGCGGCCCTTGACGCGTCCCTTCAGCATCAGCCGATCCTTTCGAGTGTGATGCCGCGCAAGCGCAGGCGGTCCTTGGCGAGCGGTGTGAAACGGACCGGCTTGCCGACCATGAGTCTTGTGGTCCCGGCAGGCAATGCCTCGATCTGGCGCTCGCCGACGATGCCCTTGTCGATGCGGGCGGTGCTGGGCGGGGGGGCCGCGGGCGATGTCGTGATTTGCATGCCCGCGCCGGTACTGGCGGCCGACGCGCCGAACTTGAACACCCAGCGGCCGCGCTCGATTTCATCGCGCGAGCGGACATCCTTGAGTATTTCGGTGAGCCGCGCCACGAACGCGGCCAACTCGGCATCGTTCCGAATGCTAACCGTCTCTTCACGCACCTTCGGTTTGGGCGCGGCGCCAGCTTGCGGCGGCAACAGCCCTTGCGCCTTGGCCTTGCCGATTTCTTCGGCCAGGACATCCCGTATCATTGCGCGCAGCGAGCCATCCATCAGCGCGTCCCCATCCGGCCCAAGGCCTCTTCAGCCGCCTCGCGCGCGTTGCGGATTTCCGCTTCGTCGCCAGCCAGATAGACGCGGCCCGTCGCCCCCATCATCTTGTAGTCGACCACGGTGATGTTGGCCGCCTTTTCCGCCTCGTTGGTGGCGAGGATGGCGTAGGAGGCGGGTTGCATCTCCAGCACATAGAGCGACTGGCCACCCAGAATCATCGAACCGGATTTGTTGCGGTTGATCAGGAACGCATGCTGATGATCGATGCGGGTCATGATCTTGGACGCTAACACTTGCGGGCGCACCGCCTGTTCGGCGCGCGCGCCGATGGCGTCCAGCACGGCTTGCGCGGCGGCCTGCACCACCGAGGTTGAGCGGGCGTGGAATTCCAGATAGCCGAACTGCCGCTCCACCATCAGGATGCCGGCCTGCACCTCGGCGCTCTTGGTGGCGATGTCGGTGAGGCCCTCGATATCGAGACCGGGCGCGACTTCGATGATCTGCGCCGCCACATCGGCGCGCGGCAAGGACCCCTTGATCCAGCTGGCGAGCGCGCACAGCGTCTGCGGCTGCAGCCGGTCGAGGAAAATGAAGGAGCGCAGCTCAGCCATTTGTTGAACTTCCATGAGAGTCTATGGCCAGATGGCCATGGCGTAGGGGCGTGACATGTCTCGCCCATTAGTAACAACACCCCC
>JANLQJ010000315.1:0-14516 GCA_031367715.1 Hyphomicrobiaceae bacterium
AAACAAGCCCGCGGCTTCCGCCAGTTCCTGTTGCGGGGCGTCGCCAAAGTGCGCTCGGAATGGGCCCTGGTATGCGCTGCCCACAACCTCTGCAAGCTGTTCAGGGGTGCAAACCCCGCCTGAGGCGGGTTATGATCGCAAAACCGCCCCGCCGCCATGGCTACAATGGCTATCTGGACGGGCTCCTAGTGTTCTGTAACAATCATTTGGAACCCCGAAAAATCGTCATCCCGGCGAAGGCCGGGACCCGTCCAAGTCGATGCGAGGCACTCAGGACGTACGCGGCAAGCCTCTGTTTCAAAGCACTGTTTCCGAATCGCCAACTGCTGCAGGTCCCGATGGTTGGACAGGTCCCGGCCTTAGCCGGGATGACGAAAAATCGCAAACCATTTGAATGAGTCAGAACACTAGCGGCGAGACTTGTCTCGCCCCTGGTGCGACAGCCGCTGCGTGTGGCGAGACGGGCGAGACAAGTCTCGCCCCTACGCTACGCTTTGGTGTCCTGCCCCCCCACATTGAGAATTGCTGTACTTTTGCGCGGCGGCACTCATACGCTGCCCTCCGTCTCGTCTTCGTCACCAGCGGGCAGTGGCTGGGTGACTGTCGCCTTCGACGTCCGAGCCAGTTCCGCCAGCATCGCCGGTTGTCGGCCGCAGGCGGTCAGTGCCCGGCCATCGCTAAGCGCAGCAAGCGCAGTTACGGGCAGCCCTGACGGTATCACTCGCCCAGTGATCGCAATCACCAGGATGCGCGCCGCGTTGGCCTCTGCCACCGCATCCTCGGCTACCAGCCGCCTCCAGGCCTCAAGCGTCAGCGCGACCACCGGAGCCTTGGCCAGCACGATCGGGTCCGGCCGGAACGCGACCACGCCGGCTGGCGGCAGACGCAGCGAACCGGCATCACCCTCGATGGTTGAGCCAGCCCGCAGGGCCGGCATGTCCGCGGCGCCGAGCAAGGGAATATGTCGGACCAGGCCGGCCGGCGGGATAAATTGCGGTTGCAGGGCATTTGCCAGCGGCAACAGCTGATAGCTGAAACTGGTGTCAGGCGCCAGAAACAGCAGGATTTCGCCCGCCGATAGGATCGACATTGACGCCGCATCGGCATCGTCGCGGCCGGCCGCGACCAGGAACGTGATGCCGCTGCCGGCGCGGCCCGGGTCGATGGCCTTGCGCGCCGGAAACAGGAGCGAACGCATCAGGCCCAGCCGCTCATAGCCGCGCGACAGCCGCGACATCAGCCCGACCAGACCGATCAGCGAGCGCAGCATCAGCACCAGGAAGAAAAAGAAGGACAGCTTCGCGACCGGCAGCGCCATCAGGCTGCGCCCCTCCGAGAGATAGACGCCATAGAAAGAGGCAAACACATGCAGTCCGGCAACCGCCGTGACGGCATTCTGCTCGTTCAGCAGGTAGCTCTGGCTGCCATAGCCATGTGAAATCGCCTCGACGGTCTGGCTAGAAACGGCACCGGTGTCGAGCCGGCGGCCGGGGCGCCGCACCAGCTCGCCCGACAACAGATCGATCACTGGCTGCCGAAGCCGCGTCAGCCCGGCGTTCGACTTGGCCTGCATGCGCACGAGGCGCGCCAGGGCCGTGGCATAGGCCGGCACAAACAGCAGGCTGATGAAGGCCAGGACGGCCATGTCGCGCGCATCCTGCCAGACCAGGATGCTGAACAGGACGGCGACCATGATGGCATCGCGCGCGCCGGTCTCGACCAGCCGGCCGATCGGAAAAGCGCCGCGCAAGGCCGATTCGATACGGATCGACAGCGTCAGCGGCCGCAGCACGATGCCAAGATCGAGGCTGCGGTCCCAGCGCGCGATCTGGCCGATCTCGCCAAGCAGCTGCCAGAAGATGCGGCCCTGCCAGGCGATGGTCTCGGCATTGACCAGCCGACCGACCGCAAAGCTGAACAGGTAGGATCCAGCGCCAGCCAGGAACACCAGCAGCACACCGAGATCGGGGCGCAAATGCAGCGAAAAAGCCCGCCAGCCCAGCGCGATATCCGATGTGCCGGCCTGGGCGCCGCGCAGCAGCTCGGCAAGCAGCAGGAACGGCACCGGATGCAGCACCGCACTGAGCAGCACCGCCCCCAGCATTAGCCCGAAGCGCCAGCCGCGGCTACCTGCAAAGTGCTGCAGCAACACGGCGTAGGTGCGGAGATAGCGATAGGCGCTGGTCATGCGGGTCCAAGGTTGGAGTTGAGGGGCACCGAGTACTCAAAACGCCATCACGCACAATCCTCGACCATGATTTTGACCGGTCCGGAGCGGCACCCAGTGTTCCGTAACAATCATAACGTACCCGCCGTTTTCGTCATTCCCGCCTGTGCGGCGGTGACGAATTGGCGGGGATCTTCTGCATGGCTCTGAACACAAGGGCGATCCAGGTTATCCTCGTCGGCAACTGGCGCGGTAAGCTTCCTTTTCCCCATGCGCGAAGGGATAGCGCCGCAGCCTTTTGCACTACTGACAGCAAGACCGGCAAATCATCGCGACTTCAACTGTCCGAGAGCCGGCACCCTTGTGCCCCATTTAACCATTTGTAAATCCGACTCGTGACAGCCTTGCCACAGCAAAGTTGTGCGTCCTTCAGCAAACTCAAAGCGGATCGATGCCAACGCAACCCTACAGCTCTCGTCATGACCGTCCGCGCGCCGCCGTGCGGCCTTTGAGCATTGCCATGCTGGTGGCCAATGCCGGCGTCGGTGATGCGCGGGTCATGAAGGAGGCCGAGAGCCTGGTCGCTGCGGGACATGCGGTGACGGTATTCTGCCTCGCGGGGGCCGGACGGGCAGCCCAGGAGCACCTCAACGGCGTCAACTATCGCCGCTGTGCCGAGCCGCATCGCAGGGTGCTACGCGGCGTCGGCGGGGAGACTTCGGCAGGCGCGGCCAAGGCGCGGAAATCGCTAGGATTGATCAGCACCATCAAAGGTATGATCGAGCCGTTCCTGCGCAACCAGCTGCTGGCGGCGGCGCTTGCGGCACCGGCGGCGCAAAGCCAGCCCGACATCATCCACGCCCATGATTTCGAGACCCTGACGGCCGCTCTGCGCGCCGCCGGTCGCTGCGGGGCGCGCGTGATTTACGATATGCACGAACTGGAGGAGGGCCGCCATCCAGGCCCCGGACCGCTGCTGCGGCGCTGGAAGATGTGGATCGAGAGCCACGCCCACACGCGCATTGCCGCCGCCATCACCACCAGCCCGTCCTATGCCGCCGCCAAGGCGAGCTATTACAACATTCCCAAGCCGACGCTGGTGCTGAACGGCCCGCGCCTCGGCGCTGCCTGCGACGGCGCTCCGGACCTGCGCCAGCGCTGCGGCCTGGCCGCCGATACACCGTTGGCGGCCTATATCGGACTGGTCAGCGCTGGCCGCGGCATCGAAACCCTGCTGGCCGCCTTGGCTCGGGTTCCCGGCCTGCATCTGGCCGTTCTGGGCACCGTCCGGCCCGAGCTCGAGCCCGCGCTTGCCGCCGCCCGCAAGGTTCTGGGCGGCCGCCTTCATGTGCTGGCACCCGTGCCGCATGACCAGCTGGTTAGGCATATTGCCAGCGCCGATTTCGGTGTCTGCACGATCCCCGGCAGCTGCCTCAGTTACGAACTTTGCATGCCCAACAAGCTGTTGGAAATGACGCTGGCCGGACTGCCGCTGCTGGTTGCCGACACCACGGAACTGAAGCGCTTCGTCACCGAGACTGGCACTGGACTGGCTGTCGATGCAACCGATGTGGGTGCCGTCGCCGACGGTCTCGTCCGCGTTTTCGCCGCGCGCCAGGACCTGCGCCCGACCCCTGCCGCGCTCCTGACCCTGCGCGCCCGTTATGGCTGGCAGCGCCAGGCGCAGCGGCTGATCGAGGTCTATGACGCCGTCGCCGCGGCCCCTCGTGGGATGCCCGCGCCGATGGCCCAACGCGCCCTTGCCACGGTCCTGCGACCAGCTGGTTTTTCTGCTTCCGGAGGCTGACTCATGCGCATTTTGATGGTGAATCTCACCGATTGGAGCGGCATGTCGGGCGGTGCCCAGCATCAGCTCGGACTGTTCGAGGCGTTTCGCTCCCAGGGGCATGAGATACGCGTCCTGACGGTTGGAGCGGGCGACTGCGCGGCCATGCCGTATGGCGTGCGCGAAGTCGCCACCATCGTCGAGACCGTCGGCAAATTCGGGCTGCCGGCCAATCTCAACTCCATCGCCCAGCTGCCGGCCTTGGTTGGGCTGATCATGCGCTTCCGCCCGGA
Organism: Hyphomicrobiaceae bacterium; assembly: GCA_031367715.1. Lineage (GTDB taxonomy): Bacteria > Pseudomonadota > Alphaproteobacteria > Rhizobiales > Hyphomicrobiaceae > JANYHF01. Next base: position 4,247 of record JANLQJ010000315.1, read on the forward strand.
TGTCATCTACAGCCGCTGCAATGCGCTCAGCATCGCGGTGGTGGCGGTCGGCAAACTGCTCGGCACGCGCGTGGTGCTGGAGCACAATTCCTGGCTTGAAAGCCAACGCCGGGTTGGCGGCGGCTCGCCCAAGCTGGCGGTGCTGGAGCGCTGGCTGCAGATCGGAGCGGCGCGCCTCGCCGATGCCTCGCGCTGCGTCACGCAAGGGCTGGTCGACCGGCTGGTGCGCAGCGGCGTTGACGAAAACCGGCTGCACGCCATCGGCAACGGCACCGATTGCCAGCATTTCTTTCCCATCGAGCGCGCCCGGGCACTGCAGCACTTCGGGCTGCCCGAGCAGCGCAGTTACGTCGGTTTCATCGGCAACATCATGCCTTGGCACGGCCTGACCACGGCCCTGGAGGGTTTTGCCAAGCTGGCGGCGCAGCATCCGGACACCGACATGTTGGTGTTCGGCGATGGGCCGGGGTTGCCTCCGTTGGTGGACATGGCGCGCCGCCTCGGCTTGTCCGAACGCGTGCGCATCATGGGCAAGGTGCCGTTCGCGCTCGCCAACATCGCCATCAACTGCTTTGACCTCGCCATCCTGCCGCTGTCACTGCGCCAGGACATCGGCTTTGGCTTCTCGGCCATCAAGCTGCGCGACTACGCTGCGGCGGGTCGCATCGTGTTGACGGGTCTGGTTCCTGGCAACGTCGAGTTGAGCGCCGAACCGTGGCTGATGACGCACGCCCCTGATGACGCGGCCGACTTCGCCAGCGCGCTGGGCGTCTGGCTGGAGTCGCAGACTGGTGACCTGGACCATTGGTCAGATGCCCGCCGCCGGGCCCGCCGCTACGCCGAGCAGACGTTTGCCTGGCCAATGGTAGCCGCCCGGATTACCGCCTTCATTGCTGACCTTGACGGACCATTACCGGCGCCCGCCGAAGCGGCAGCTGGCCGGCTCGGTGTCTCTGCCCTGCAGTCGTAACCACACCGCGACGCCCTATCTTGCGGGCTTGGCGTATTGCCAATAGAATGTACAACAGTATTGAGGGCAGTTGATCGCCAGTCTACCGGATGACGAGGCGTACCATGAAAGTTTCGCTGACCCCGTTTCTGGCCTCGCTGCCGAGGCCCGCGACCGCCAAATGGCCGCAAGGTGAGCCGTTCGCCACCGCCATCGAACATGGCAGCATGTCGCTTGAGGTTTTTGCCCCGCGGGGCAAGGACCTGCAGGAGGTGCACTCGCAGGATGAACTTTACTTTGTCGTGGCGGGCACAGCGACCCTCATGCACGCCGGAGAACGCCTCAAGGCCGCCGTCGGCGATGCCTTGTTCGTGCCGGCCGGACACGAGCACCATTTCGAGCAGATGAGCGACGATTTCGTCACCTGGGTGGTGTTCTGGGGTCCCAAGGGCGGCGAAGGCTGAGACGCACTTGGCTTGCCACTGGGGAACTTAATCACTAGGACTCCGTTGTTCTAGCGCTGCAGCCGCATCAGGCGCGGCCGATGCCCCAAATGGAGATCCCCCATGGCCCTTGAACTTCCCGCACTTCCCTATGCTTACGATGCGCTGGCTCCGTTCATGTCGAAGGAGACACTGGAGTTCCATCACGACAAGCATCACATGGCCTATGTCACCAACGGCAACAATCTGCTGAAGGATTCGCCGCTCGCGTCCAAGAGCATCGAAGAGATCTGCAAGACTGCGTTTGCCGACAAGACGGCCGGCCTGATCAACAATGTCGGCCAGCACTACAACCACACTCATTTCTGGCACTGGATGAAAAAGGGCGGCGGCGGCAACAAGTTGCCGGGCAAGCTGGCGGCCAAGGTCACGTCCGATCTCGGCGGCTACGACAAGTTCCGCGCCGATTTCGTGCAGGCCGGCCTGACCCAGTTCGGCTCGGGCTGGTGCTGGCTGGTGGCCAAGGACGGCAAGCTCGCCGTCACCAAGACTCCGAACGGCGAGAACCCGCTGATGCACGGCGCCCAGCCGCTGCTAGGGTGCGACGTCTGGGAGCACAGCTACTACATCGATTATCGCAACGCCCGGCAGAAGTATCTCGAGGCGTTCGTCGATAACCTGGTGAACTGGGACTACGTCGAGCAGATGATGGGCGCGCACGTCTGAGTAATCTTGATGCTTGCCGATCCGTAGGGTGCGGACCCATTTTTGGGCCCAACGCACCCTACGGTGTTGGCCGCCGTGCCAGCAGCGCCGTGAACTCAATAAGTTCCGTAAACATGCCGTCTGGCCGCAATGCTATCAGGCCTGCTCGCAATTCGCTTTCAAACGCCGCCCTGCGATCCCCGAGTGCGTCGGGCGACGTGAACGAGGTCGAGAGACTTCGGCCAACCAGGTCGTCGGCACTTACCGTGCGGCGCTCGACCAGGCCCAACCGCACAAGTTGCGCAAACTCAGAATCCAGGAACACGCTTTCATCAGGCACCAGCGGACCGGGTTTGCGTGCAACCGCGGCCGTCGTCATCCGCCCGTATTTCTCGCGCACCCGATCCGCCACCGTGATGGCGGCGTTCTCGGCGCTGCGGATGTGATGGTCGTACAACAGCGCGACCGCTCCGGCCGGTCGTACCAAGCGATCGAGCGACCGCAAGGTCTGTACCCGGTCCATCCAATGGAAGGAACGGCCCATGACAGCCAGGTCGTAGGCGCCATCCATCGCGTCAAGGTCGTATGACGAGCCGAACCGGTACTCGACCCAAACGCCGCGCATGTCGGCTTCGGCACGGGCCGCCGCCAGCATCCCCGCGCTGGGATCCACAGCCACGCAATGACAACCCAGCCCAGCGAAATCGTTTGCCAGAAAGCCGGGCCCGCAACCAAGATCGAGCACGCGGGCGCGGGGCTCCAAGCCCAACTGCGTCAGCACCTGCTCGAGCAGGCGCAATGGAAAGCGCGGCCGATGGGCGATGTAATAGGGAATGGTCGATTCAAAACGATCCGGATCGAACGGGGCCGGAACCGGCGCAGGCTCGCTCACGGCTTGCCGAGCAGCTCGTTGCGCTTCTTGTAGAGCCCAGTCAGGCAGGTCATCTCGTAGCCGCACTCATTGCGGATCTTCAGAAAAGCCCGCTGATCAAGCCGCAACGCCTCGGCGACATCGAGCTTTCCTTCGGCCTTCAGCGCCTTGCGCTTGTCGATGTAGAGCCGGTTCATTTCGCGATCCAGCAGGCTGAGATCGGCCGAGTCGCAGATCGCGATCTCGGCCGGTTCGGCGGCGATCGAGCAGTTGAAGGGCGGCGCGGCGCCAGCACCGTTTGGCGATAGAGCCAGCAGCGCGGCCGTCAATAGCAATCTCGCGGAGATACTCAACTATGCCACCCATCGAACGATATCAGCCGCCCCAGCTATCCATCTGGCTGAGACGGTCATTGTACAACGCGGTCAGGCAGCCGACATTGCCGCCGCAGGCGTTTCGCGACCCCAGCCAGCGCACCTGGTCCCGCTGCAGGCCCTTGCGAACGCCATAGCTGACCGCGCCAATCGCCTGAAAGTATCGCGATGCCATGATGCTGTCGAGGTTGCTGAGGTTGCCGTTGCCGCAAATCGCACGTTCCGTGTTCGTCAACTTGCCATAGCAGTTGAAGCTGGCGGCCTGCGATGCCGGTGCAAGAACAACCATCGCGACGGCGGCGGCGGCGAGCGTCAGAAGCGTTTTCATGTTTGTCTCCCTGGTTTCAGCCACTTGTGAGCACAAGCTAACACTAGTTGGTTGAACCCACTATGCTTATCCCTGATGAATTGCTCCTGAACGGCCAAAGCAACAATGTTTCAACAGGGCGCCGGTCAGCGGCCGGCACCCGGCGCGGCGCGGGCGACGATCGCGGCGGTATCGGCGCGGCCGATTGCCGTGCCGTAGGTGCGGTAGCGCGGACCGTCCAATCGTCCGCCGATGAACGCGTCCGACACGAACGCGGGAGCGTGCGCGCGCAACAGGCAGGCCGCCGCCGCCATGGCCAGGCCCTCCATCAGGGTGCGGGCGTTGGCCTCGATCTCGCGCGGCCGGTGCAGCAACTCGCGCACCCGCTCGATATGCCCGGTCAGCCGCCGCTCGCCATTGGCCTGATCGGTGAGGCGGTCGAGCACCAGCGCGGCGGCATCGGGCTCCTTCATCAGGATGCGCAGCACGTCCAGCCCCATGACATTGCCGCTGCCTTCCCAGATGGCATTGACCGGCACCTCGCGATAGATCCGTGCAAGGCCATTCTCTTCCACATAGCCGTTGCCGCCCAGGCACTCCATGGCCTCGGATGCGAAGTTCGGCGCGATCTTGCACACCCAGTATTTGGCGATCGGCGTCATGACGCGGCGCCAGGCCTGCTCTTCGGCGGCATGCTGACGGTCGAACGCGCCGGCGAGGCGGAAGGCGAGTTGGGTGGCGGCCTCGCAGTCGAGCGCCAGATCCGCCAGCACCGACAGCATCAGTGGTTGCGCGCTCAGCACTTTGCCGAAGACTTGCCGTTGCTGGCAGTGGTGAATGGCGCAAGCCAGGCCGAGCCGCATCAGCGCCGCCGAAGAGACCACGCAATCGAGCCGGGTGTGCGTTACCATATCGATGATGGTGGGCACGCCCCGCCCCTCCTCGCCGATCAGCCAACCATGCACGCCCGCGAATTCCACCTCGCAGGAGGCGTTCGAGCGGTTGCCCAATTTGTCCTTCAGGCGCTGGAACTGCAGCGGATTGATGCTGCCATCCGGCAGGAAACGCGGCACCAGGAAGCACGACAGCCCGCCCGCGGCTTGGGACAATATCAAGAAGGCGTCGCTCATCGGCGCCGACATGAACCATTTGTGGCCGGTGAGCAGATATTCCGTCCCCGCCCCACCAGCGCCTTGCGCGGGCGCGGCCAGGGTCGTGTTGGCGCGCACGTCGGTGCCGCCCTGCTTTTCGGTCATGCCCATGCCGATGGTGACGGCGGTCTTGTCGGCAAGCGGGCTGAACGAGCGGTCATAGGAGCGGTTGAGCATGCGCGGCAGCCAGACCCGGGCAATCTCGGGCTGATGCCGCAACGTGGCGATGGCCGCGTTGGTCATGGTGATCGGGCAGCAGTGGCCGGCCTCCATCTGCGCGGCCATGAAGCTGCCGGCGGCGCGGATGACATTGGCGCCTGGCTGGGGCTGGGCCCCGGGTCCGCTCGCCAGATGCTCGAAGCCACCGCAATGCAGCCCCGCCTCCATGCTGAGCGCCATGCATTCGTGGTAGGCGGGATGGAATTCGACGATATCGAGCCGGCGGCCCTTTTCATCGAAACTGCGCAGCCGGGGCGGTTGCTCGTTGGCCAGCCGCCCACGCTCGAACGCTTCCGCGCTGCCAGTCTTGGCGCCGAACGTCATCAGCTGCGGAATCGCCGCGCCGCCGCCCTCGCGCTCGACCGCCTCGCGCAGCACGCGGTCGGAGGTGAACAGGTTGATGTCGCGATAGGGCGTCGACTGATTGGTGACGTCGTGGGTGGGTGAACTCGGGGACATGATGGTCATCTTCGGCCTGCTCCAGTTTGCGTGGCTTCGCCCAGCCCTGCCAGCCGAAGATGAGCTTCGTGTCCCCGTTTCGCTGTCCGCCGCCGGCGTCACCCGCTTTGCATTGCTACCGAACTACCGGGTCAGATCGAATCAGTACCCGCAGGCTCAAGGAACTCTGGGGGGACGCCAAACGAGTGGCCGCAGTACTGGGACTCATTACCTGCATCTTCCGTGACGCCAAACCCAATCCAACAATAACCGTGAGTGTCGACTTCAGTAACAACGGCTGTCTTGCCGACGAATGCCCGCATCTGCTGTTGCTCACTCTGCGGCAAGTCATGCAGCAACCATTCAGGCAACCCTCGCAGGCTGACGCGGTCACCTGCTCGAATGGTGCGTGCCATGCCAGCACCCAGTTTGATTCGGTTCGCTCCTCGAGAGCGACCATCAACGCTTCGCCTTCAGCGCGCGGACGGCTTCGGCGTTCCAATTGATCGGATCGACATCGCCAAACTCCGCCAGCGCCGCATCGTCTGCCGAAGCGTCGCGACCAATTGCCAATTTCTCGGCCATTGCCAATGCGTCCGAAAGTCTGGCCAATCTGCCTTCCCTCACCGGATCGACATCTGGCCTGCTCTTAGGAACTGGCCTTCTTGCAGGGCATAGCACAGCAATCGCTCGATCGCCGGACCTGATCTCCGTCGGCCCTGGAAGCGCTTCGATGGCAGCAGTTCTCAATTTGGGGCACGGCGTCTGAAGCGTAGGGGCGAGACTTGTCTCGCCCGTCTCGCCACACGGCACACGCAGCGGCTGTTGCGCCCCGGGCGAGACAAGTCTCGCCCCTACGTTTTGGTGTCCTGCCCCCACATTGAGAATTGCTGCTTCGATGGCCTTTGCGGTTAGCCGTTCTAGATCGAGTATATCGATGAGGTTCATGGCGATTGCATACAGTGGCGGTGCACTATTTGCTAGGGCATCCGCAGCCCGCGCCCCTCAACACTCCACCACCGCCACATTCGCCGCCAGCCCGCCCTCGGACGTTTCCTTGTATTTGCTTTGCATATCCAGCCCGGTCTGGCGCATGGTTTCCACGCACGTATCGAAAAACACGATGTGCTGCCCGTCGCCGGCCAGCGCTAACGAGGCGGCGGTGATGGCTTTGACGGCGCCAAGCGCATTGCGCTCGATGCACGGCACCTGAACCAGCCCGCCGACCGGATCGCAGGTCATGCCGAGATGGTGCTCCAGCGCGATCTCGGCGGCGTTCTCGATCTGCTCGTTGCTGCCGCCGAGCGCCGCGCACAGGCCCGCCGCCGCCATGGCGCTGGCCGAGCCGACCTCGCCCTGGCAGCCGACCTCGGCACCCGACAGCGAGGCGTTGTATTTGATGATGGCGCCGAAAGCCGCAGCCGTGAGCATGAATTTGTGCGTCCCCGCGCGGTCGGCGCCAGGGCACAGGTCGCGGTAGTAGCGCAGCACCGCCGGCGTGACGCCCGCCGCGCCGTTGGTCGGGGACGTTACGACGCGGCCGCCAGCGGCGTTCTCTTCGTTCACGGCAATGGCGAAAGCGCTGACCCGGTCGAACGCCTGGTGCGGATAGGTGAGGTTTTTCGACGTATCCGCCAGCGCCTTGGCGAACAGGGACTTGGCGCGGCGGCGCACTTTCAGGCCGCCGGGCAGCATGCCGTCGACGGCCAGGCCCCGGTCGATGCAGGCCATCATGGCGGCGATGATCTTGTCGAGGCCGGCGTCCACTTCGGCGCGGGAGCGCAGCGACTGTTCGTTGGCCAGCGCGATCTCGGCGATGGTTTTGCCTTCGCCGGCGCAAATGCGCAACAGCGCTTTGGCGTTGCGAAACGGGTAGGTGACGAGCGCCTGCTCCAGCCCGCCACCGGCTGGCTGATTGGAGCGATACTGATCTTCGGAAACGACAAAGCCCCCGCCAACCGAAAAATAGACGCGGTTGGCCAATTCGGCGCCATCGGCGTCGAAGGCCTGCAGCCGCATGCCGTTCGGATGGCCGGGTGACGGCGTCTTGAAGTCGAAGACGATGTCCTTGGCGGTATCGAAGGCGATGGATGTCTTGCCGCCCAACCGTAGCTGGCCTGAGCGGGAAATCTCGGCCGTGATGGTGCCGATTGCGGCCGGATCGATGTCGGCGGGCTGTTCGCCCGAAAGCCCGAGCAGGATCGCCTTGTCGGTGCCGTGGCCCCGTCCGGTATAGGCCAGCGAGCCATAGAGCGTGCAGCCGACTCTGGTCACCGCGCCAAGCACGCCCAGCCGCTCCAGGCGGGTCAGGAACCGCCCCGCCGCGATCATCGGTCCGACCGTGTGCGAGCTGGACGGACCAACGCCGATCTTGAAGATGTCGAACACGCTGACCATGGGGGCGCTCCTGCGGCGGGCGGTTGCAGGGGTGAGAGTGCACCGCCCGGCGCATGCGCGGCCGGTTCAAAAGCGACCTTTGGCGTTCCCAACGACTGAACTGTCCGGGTCAAGCTCTTGCGCGACCGAACGTCCACGGTCGGTGGATGGCGCTGGATCGCGCAATAAGCTTGACCCAGACCTACAAGGCCTTTTCATCCAGCCAGGCGTGGAAGCGCTCATCCAGCTTGTCGCGATGCGCCGCCCACCAATCATAATTGTAGATCAACGTCGTCTTGGCGTTCTCGGGCGCGGTCGGCATGTAGGGGGCCATCTCGATGCCCAGCTCGGCATGCTTGCCGACCATTGCCGTTGAGGACCGACGCGCCGGGCCGTAGGGAATATAGCTCGCTTGGTCGGCCAAGCGCTTGCTATCGGTGGCAAAGCGCACGAACTGCTGTGCCGCGGCCAGGTGCGGCGCGCCCTTGGGGATGATCCAGCCGTCGAAGTCGAAAATCTGCCGGTCCCACAGCATGGCGACCTTGGCGCGCGGCTTGGTCACAGCTGAGAACAGCCGGCCATTATAGGCCGAGGCGAACACCACCTTGCCGCTTTCCAGCAGCTTGACCGGTTCCTCGCCCTCGCTCCACCAGATCACCTGATCCTTGATGGCGTCGAGCCGGTGCAGGGCACGTTCCACGCCATCCTTGCTCTCCAGCACCTCATAGACGTTCTGCGCCGGCACGCCGTCGCACACCAGCGCCCATTCGAGGTTGTTGATCGGCCGTTTTTCCAGCGCCCGCTTGCCGGGGAATTTGGTCAGATCGAAGACATCGCACAGGCTGGTCGGCTTGGCCGGCAGCTTGTCGATGCGGTAGCCAAAGGTGGTCGAATAGACGATTTCGGGGATCATGCAGTCCGACACCATGGTCTGGCCGAAATCCTGGCTGGCTGGCGTACCGTCGGGGGCGGGCGCCAGGATCTTGTCATGCTCGATATGCATGGCGATGCCTTCGCTGCACAGCCGGATGGCGTCGGCGGCCGTGACGTCGACCAAGTCCCAGGAAACCGCGCCGGATTTGGCCTGCTCGCGCAGCCGCTGCACGGCATCGCCGCCGGCATTGGTCAACTGGATCTGCGTGCCGGGATTGAGCTTCTGATATGGCTCGATGTAGGCGCGGCGCTGGCTTTCGGCGTAGGCCCCGCCCCAGGACACGATGGACAGCTGCGAGCCATCGGCGGCGATGCCCCTGCCAGCTGCGAGGCCAAGCAGAAGGACGAGCAAGCCAGCCGCTGTCACGCGCCACGCCATCGCTGAGGTCCAACCAAATACGTCTCGTTCGGAAAGCCGCCGGGGCGACCAGTTGGAAGGCTACTCCAGTCCGGCCAGCTTGTCGTCCGCAAATCCCGCTGGTCCGCGTGAATTGATCGGATTGGTCATTCACTGCCGCCAAGAACACGGCGAGTCGGGCACCTGTGAAACACGAATTCCTGATACCGGTTGCTCTAATATTAACCACTCTATACTATTTACACTTGAGAAATACCGAATATTGATCTAGTATTCCCTCATCGCCTGCTGCAACGGGACGCCGTCATGACCGTCATGCGCGTAGCAGGGGAATGCGGTGGCCGGATGCTCGGGGCTGTGCGTCGAAAGACGCATGGACGGACCCAGGAGACCCGGAAGCCGGGGCTGCGCCCTCCAAAGTTCGGGAACCCCAAGGCGGGACCGGGCGGCGGACGCTGAGAGGCAGGCGACGCTGTCCCACCCGGCCCCCTTGATTGGCGGCCGGATGGTGGCGGACGAACCGATGCAAGGCCCCGGCGAAAACTCCGCAGCATGGGCGCCGGATGGCCGCCTTGAATAATTTACCCCCGCGGCCGTCCGGCGCCTGCGCTCTCGTCCGTTGCCCGCCTGGCGTCATGCTGGGCCATGTCACTGCGCTTGCGCGCCAAGGAGCCAAGTTGAAAAAATCCCGACAAGCCAGACCTGCCCCGCCAGAAAACAGCAAGGTCCTGGTCGCCAACATCGCGCCAGCCACCGCCGACGACATCGATCGCGCCGAAATCGAGCGCCTGCGGCAAGGACTGAGCGAGCGGATCGCCAGGCTGATGCTGTCCCTGGATCCGCAATGCCACGAGGGCGACTGCTCCCGCTTGACCTGCAAGCGCTCGCAGATGTGCGAGAAATGGCGCCAGAACATCCTGCACTATGGCAAGCGGGGGCGGATCGTTCCCAATGCCAGGATCATCGAACGCATCATGCTGAACATGATGGGTCGCTACCGGGGGTCACAAAAGACGCAAATCCGCTAGCCGGAGTGGGCTCGCATGGCCTAATACCGTCCAACCTATCGTTTGACTCGTGCTCGCAAGCGGGCGCACAGCAGTGCGCCCGTCCAAGAGCTTGCCGCGCAGCTAGACGGGCGCACTG
>JANLQJ010000326.1:0-6408 GCA_031367715.1 Hyphomicrobiaceae bacterium
CCCAAAGGGAGAAGGTGATGGAACCGCGCGATCTGGAGTGTGTAATTCCGTCCAACTTATGGTTTGACCTGTCACTATGAAGGTTCGTGGCAGAGGTCATGGCGTAGGGGCGCACGGCAGTGCGCCCCTTGCGAGCACGAGTCAAACGATAGGTTGGACGGTATCACAACGCTGGTCCGAGATCTTGCGCGCTATCGTCAGCCCGTCACCGATCGGCACCAGTGAGACGTGCACGCGCTTGTCGCTCCGCACGCGCTCGTTGAGCGCGCGGATGGCCAACGTGCCTTCGCCCTGGTCGGATGGATCGGCCACCTGGCCGCTCCACAGCACGTTGTCGACCAGCACCAGACCGCCGACGCGCAGGAGTTGCATCGCCTTTTCATAGTACGGCAGATAATTGCCTTTGTCGGCGTCGATGAAGACCAGATCGACCGTGCCCGCCTTGCCGTCCGCCAACGACGCATCAAGCGTGTCCAGAGCCGGGGCCAGACGTAGCTCGATGCGGTCGGCGACGCCGGCCTCGGCCCAGGCGGCGCGACCGTAATCGGTATAATGTTCGCTGATGTCGCAGGCGATGATGTGACCGCCTGGCGGCAGCGCCAGAGCCATCCATAGGGTGGTGTAGCCGACGAAGGCGCCAACTTCGATGACGCTTGTGGCACCGATGATCTCGACCATCAGCGCCACCAGCCCGGCAACCTCCGGGCCCGACATCATATCGCGCTCGGGCAACTTGGACGCCCGCTCGCGCAGGCGGGCAAGCTCGGGGGTTTCGCGCACGCCGTGCTGCAGCAGATAGCGGTGTAGCGCGGGCGTCATCGCGATGGTGGTGAGGGCCATGGCAGGGTCTCCGGGGTGGCGGGCTGGGATCTTCGCCAGCAGGACCGCAAGGCAGATGCTTGTCAACCGCCCGCCGATAGCAGCAAGATAGGCTGCTTGTACCACCCCTCGACCCCCGGGAGCTGTCCGTGCTCGACCTGTCCGACGCTCAGACCTCGCAATTCCATGCCGACGGCTTCCTGGTCTTTGATCGCCTGATCGACGTTGCGCAGATTGCACCTGCCCGCGGCCGCTTCGAGCCCTTGTTCCGCGGCGAGTTCGAGACCGGCACGCAGCCCGACGAATGGAACTGGCGCGAGGGCAAGAGCGCGCCCGACCTGACGCGGCAGATCTGCAATGGCTGGAAGGCCGACCGCGTCATCGCGCGCCTGCTGCTGGCCGAGGCCATGGGGCGGACGGTCGCCCGGCTGATGGGCTGGAGCGGCGCGCGTATCATGCATGATAATGTGATCTGGAAGCCGCCCGGCGCCAAGTCGCTCGGCTATCATCAGGACAATGCCTATCTCTCCTGGTACCAGCCGACCGAGCTGGCCACCATCTGGGTCTCGCTCGACGACACCACGGCCGAGGGTGGCACGCTGGAATTTGTGCGCGGCTCGCATCGCTGGCAGGAAAACGCGCCGCAGGGCGAGTTCCATGCGCCCAAAGAGTACGCCAAGGTCATGCTGACGGCCGCCAAGTCGGCCGGCGTGACGCCCGAGATCGTGCCGGTGGTGGTGCCGGCGGGCGGCGGCTCGATGCATCACGGCTGGACCTGGCACGGCTCGGGGCCGAACCGCTCGCAGCTGCCGCGCCGCACGCTGGTGCTGCACGCCATGCCAGCCGATGTGGAATTTGCGCCTGGACAGTTCAGCCAGGGTAACGGGCCGATCTACAGCCGGTATCGGCGGTTGACGGATAACATCGTGGACGAGAACCACTTCCCGATCCTGTGGACCAGCGACGGTCGGCGCACCCAGGGGCTGGATGCGTGGCTGGGGTGATTTCTAAACTTTCGACGTCAAGACGGAGAGCGGACAGTGGACCGCCAGTTCCGTTCAAATTATAGCGGCCGTGTTAGCTCAATCTCAGTACCTCGACCCCACTATCGGCCCCGAGGCGTGGCGTGTCGTGGGGCAAAGCCGTGGTGAATCTGGCGTCGTGGACGAACGCGCAGGTGGTGCGGCAGCTCGATTCGGGCGCGCATATCGCTGGCGCAAATTGGACTTATGCGTATCCGACGTCCAACAGCTGGATCGGTGCCTCCAATGACGAAGCGGCGGGCTTTGCACCGCTGAATGCCACTCAGCAGGCCGCCGCGACCCTAGCCATCAAGGTCTGGGACGACCTGATCAAACCCAATACGACCTTCAACGGCAGCGATGCCAATTCGACCATCGTCGTCTCCAACCACCTGACGACGGATGCCTATTCCTATGCCTACTATCCGGGGCCGCATGCCTGGCTAGGCTCGACCGCCTGGATCAACGGCAGCTATGCCGAACTGGCCGCGCCCGTGGTCGGCGACTACTCGTTCATGACCTTTGTCCATGAGATCGGCCATACGCTCGGCCTCGATCACATGGGCAACTACAATGGTACCGCCTCCTGGCCGCTGAACGCCTCCAGCGTGCAAGACAGCCACATGTATTCGGTCATGTCCTATTTCTCGGTCTGGGAGACCGGTCAGGCCAACTGGATGGCCGGCGGCATCGATTATTCACCGCAGACGCCGATGTTGAACGACGTGCTGGCGATCCAGTCCATGTACGGCGCCGACCCGGCCACGCGAGTGGGCGCCACCACCTACGGCTTCCATGCCAGCGGCATCGCCGCGGGCCTCGGCGGCATCTACGACTTTGCGCTCAACCTGCATCCGATCCTGACCATCTATGATGCCAATGGCATCGACACCCTTGATCTGTCGGGCTACGCCAAGGCTTCGTTGATCGACCTCACCGCCGGGCATTATTCGTCCGCCGCCGGCATGACCAACAACATCGCCATCGCCTATTCGACCACCATCGAGAACGCCGTCGGTGGCTCCGGCAATGACAGCATGACCGGCAACGCGGCCGCCAATCTGCTGACCGGCGGCGACGGCAATGACCTGATCGCAGGTGGCCTCGGCGACGATACGCTTGATGGCGGCGCCGGCATCGACACCCTCGGCGGCGGCGCGGGCAACGACAGCTATCTGCTCGATGGTTCCGCCGACGTCATAGTCGAAAAGTCGAACGAAGGCATCGATACGGTAATCACCGGCAACAGTTTCGTGCTCGGCGCCAATGTCGAGAACCTCACTCTGACCGGCATGGCTGCGCTCAGCGCCACCGGCAACAGCGCCAACAACGCGCTGACCGGCAATGCCGGCGACAACGTGATCGACGGCGGGCTTGGCGCCGATGCCATGGCCGGCGGCCTTGGCAGCGACAGCTATCTGGTCGACAGCGCCGGCGACAGCGTTGTCGAAGTCCTCGCCGCCGGTATCGACACGGTGATCGCGAGTATAAGCTTCACGCTCGGCGCCAACGTCGAGAACCTGACCATGAGCGGCGGCACATTGCGCTATGGCACCGGCAACGGCCTTGACAATATCATGATCAATGCCGGTGGCTCTGCGTCGTTGTCGGGGCTGGATGGCAATGACGCCCTCTATGGCGGGGTCGCCAATGATACGCTGCTGGGCGGCAACGGCACTGACGTCCTGAGCGGCGGCCTCGGCACCAATCGCCTGAGCGGCGGCATCGGCGCCGACCTGTTCGCCTTTGCCCGGCAACTTGCCGGCATCGAGCGCGACACCATCACCGATTTCGTCGCCATCGGCGCCAGCCACGATACCTTGACGATCGGCAGCCAATTGGCCGCCGATTTCAGCTTTCTCGTCAGCCAGCATGCCATCGCGCAAAGCGGGCGCAACACGGTTTTGACACTGGCCAGCAACGAGATCGTCACACTACTGAATGTCGACAGCCACCAGCTGAGCGCAGCGGACTTCATGTTCGTGTGAGCAAGCCTGACTTGCGCGGCCTTCGATCCGCTGCAAGGCAATTCCATGAAACGTTTCAATGCACTGCACGGATGCTGATAACTCACGTCATGGCCGCGACGGTGTTCGCGGCCATGGCGAAACCATGAGCAGTAGCAAAAGAAATGTGGGTTCGCGCGACTGCCCCCGCGTTACCCCGCTGGTCGGCTTGACAGCCCCGCTTGGCAGGGCAATTGTCTCGGCCATGGTGTGTCGACCGTCAACCTCGACAAGAGCCCGGAAGCAAAGCTTGCCCGCGGGGTGGTCGGACTGGGCCGCGGACACCTGAACGGATGCGGGAGTTGCCAGCCTGACCCACGACATCGCCGCTCTCGACCGCAACGATCCGCTTAAAGATAGACGCGCGCTGTTCGAAATTCCCGATGGCATCATCTATCTCGATGGCAATTCGCTTGGGCCGCTGTCGACGGCCGCGCGGCTGCGAGCAGCCAGCGTTGTCAGCGAGGAATGGGGCAACAGCCTCATCACCGCCTGGAACGCCCATGGCTGGATGGCGTTGCCGACCCGCGTCGGCGACCGCATCGGCCACCTGATCGGTGCGCCGGCGGGCTCGGTGATCGCCTGCGACACCACTTCGGTGAACGTCTTCAAACTGCTCTCGGCAGCACTTGCGCTGCGGCCGGGCCGCACGGTGATGCTGTCGGACGACGGCAATTTTCCGACCGATCTCTATATGGCGGGCGGGCTTGCCACGCTGAAAGGCGCCGATCACTCCGTCCGCGTCGTGCCGATCGAGGCCATCGGCGATGCGCTGGATGGCAGCATCGCCGCGGTGCTGCTCACCGATGTCGATTATCGCACCGGCCGCCGGCATGACATGGCGGCGCTCACCAAACGTATCCGCGCCGCCGGTGCGCTCGCAATTTGGGACCTCTGCCATAGTGCCGGCGCCATGCCGACGGACGTGACGGCGGCGGAGATCGATCTCGCGGTCGGCTGTTCGTACAAATATCTCAATGGCGGCCCCGGCGCGCCAGCCTGGGTGTATGTTGCGCCCAGGCACCTTGCCACCATCAGCCAGCCGCTGACCGGTTGGCTCGGCCATGCCGCGCCGTTCCAGTTGGAGCAGGGCTACCGGCCGGCGCCTGGCATCACACGCATGATTGCGGGCACGGCGTCGATTATTGGCCTCAGCGTGCTGGATTCGGCACTCGACGCCTTCGATGGCGTTGACATGCAGGCTCTGCGGGCCAAATCGCTAGCGCTCGCTGATGTGTTTCACGACACCGCCATCGCTGGTTGTCCAGGGCTCGAGCGCCTGACACCGGCCAATGCGGTGGCGCGCGGCAGCCAGCTCGCCTATCGCTTTGCGCATGGCTACCCGGTCATCCAGGCCCTGATTGACAAAGGCGTGATCGGCGATTTCCGCATGCCCGACATCATGCGCTTTGGCTTTGCCCCGCTCTATCTCAGCCACGTCGAGGTCGCCCGTGCCGCCGGATTGCTGGCCGAGACGATGCGAGAACAGCCCTGGACGCTGCCGAAGTACCAGGCCCGCAAGGCTGTGACCTGACCAAATTCCTGAAAATTCGATATTTTCACTGATCCAGGTGATTTGCCGGAATATTTCGCCGCGAACATAATTCCAGTCGCGACAGGGTGTAGCAAGGTACCATCCGGAGCCCCGACATGACAGAGCGCCTGACGCATCGAACGGTCGTCTTTGTGCATCATTTTGCGCTTGCCGGCACCGAAAACGTGCATCCACCTGGCAGCTATGATGTCGAGACCATCGAAGAACCGATCGAAGGCGTGTCGATGCTTGCGTGGCGCCGGGTGTCGACCAGCATAACTCTGCCCGCGCCGCATCTTTCGGCATCAGCCCGGCAGGCCACCACGATTGATCCCGCCGCCCTGGCGGCAGCCCTCAGCAAGGACGCAGAGACTTCCCATGGCCCTCCCAAAGTTTAAAGTCGGACAAATGGTTGATTTGCAAGCTTCACCGCGGTTCGGCGCCGGCACCACCATGCGCGGCTACAAGATCCTGCGCCTGCTGCCCCACGACAGCGGCGAACGACTCTATCGCATCAAGACCACCACCGAGGCCTATGAGCGCATTGCCAAGGAGAGCGAACTGAAACCGTCGGCGCTGAGCGCTGCGTAGGATTAGCGCGCGATGCCAAATCGGCAGGTCGTCATCTGCGAACGGTGACGGTCGGCACACTTGTCTGCTGCGATCGGCTCGCAGCCGCGTCTATTCGACTTGCCAATTCGACTTGCCAAGACGATGCCCGGCGCGCTTGCCTCGACGCCGACGCAGATTGCTGCGACGCAGCAGGAACGCGCGGTCTTGCACAGCCCGCCGCATCCCGATCACGTCACGGATCATTGTCCGCGCCGGATTGAGTGGGTGCTGCCGCTGAGCACAAGGCTGCGTCGCAATCACCACCTCACATAACCCTAGAATCGGCAGTTGACCGGCGTGCCTCGCAGTTTTGAGGCTGCGGTTCAACCCTTGGGTGTGGACGCCGGCATCAGGCCGGGGCTGTTAGACGGGGTGGCGCGCGCAACTGGCGGCCGTGCAGCCATGACTTCATCGC
>JANLQJ010000337.1:0-2464 GCA_031367715.1 Hyphomicrobiaceae bacterium
CCGATGTCTATGCCGACATCTGCTCGATTGTGGCAACCGGTCGCCTGAACGGCCGGACCGCCCTGGCGGCCATCACCCAAGCCCTCGCCGCCGGCGCCGCAGCCGCAGCGGTTTCGTAGGGCATGGGGTGAGCAGTTACCGCCACAGCGTCCAGATCCATCCGGCGAACGTCGCTACCAGTAGAGGATAAGCGTAAGTCGGCAGCGGCGCTGCGGTCGGCAGTAGTTGCTCGCCCCAGAAGATTCTTCCCGCAGTGATCATGAAAAGGGCGGCGCTCACGATGCCGAGAATTCGGATCGGCGCGGCGAACAGCGCGGGAAGGCTGATTAGAAGAAGCGCGGTCGCCCACAGGGCGGCGCCGACGCGAATGCCGGCACGCTTCCAGCCGGGCCGGCGGCCGTTCCTGAGAGAAGAACGCCCTCTCCGATCGCAAATACGAGAAAGCCGCCTGCCACGACGTCATTTCCCGTTCGCAAATATTTTAATGTCAGAAGTGAACACGCTGTGACTATTCCAGCGGAGTCGATCGCCCAAAGCATCGCCTGCAAGTTTGACTCCGTGACCATGGCTCCGCCTATGCCGAGCGCGCCACCAGCGGCAAGGCCTGTGGCGGCAATGATGTTGATCGCGCGATGCATTTTTGCCCTCTTTTTCTGTTCGCCTGCGGCGGCTGTCCAAGTTCCAAAAACCAACCGGGCTTAAGCGCCCGGCATCGGCCCGAGGATGGTGATGCCGTGCCTTTCCGCCGATGCGGCGAGCGTAGGCAGATCAGCCGGGTTCGGCTCAGGAGGCGTCTCGTCATCTGCGGGACTGCTGTTCTCGTGGATGAACGCGCCGAAACTTCCACTGTTCGTCAAAAGGAGAATGCGGGCAGGCTTCGATCCCTCGATGCGGAAGCCGTGCGGAACGCCTCGTGGGCCAAAACCGAAATCGCCTGCCTTGAGGGTAACGGCATGCTCGCCGGCTAACACGGTCATCGTTCCGTCGATCACCAAGAACGACTCGTCCTCGGAGTGATGGACGTGCCAGGGGGACGCAAATCCAGGTGGGATAATATGGTCGATCAGGCTGAGCGAGCCGTTCGTCTCGGCCGCGCTCGCGCGAATCCAAGTCGGCAGACCAAGAAACCAACGGCGCTCGGCAGGCACAGCCTCGACGGACTTCGGCATCGGCGATAGGACGGTCATTGCAGAAATCTCCTTCGCGGAGGTTGGAATGGCAATAGAAATTTGGCAGAATTACAATTCCACGGAATTGTAATTTCGTCACTATGGAATAACGCATGGCAAGGCGATACAGGATGAAAGAGCGTGCGGCCGCGCGCGACGAGACACGCGATCGGATCGTACGGGCCACCATGGCGCTGCACGACGAACAGGGCGTTGCGACCACCTCCTACGCCGACGTCGCCGGACGCGCCGGTGTCGGCGCAGCCACGGTGCTGCGGCATTTCCCGACGATTGGCGCGCTCGTGATGGCCTGTGGCGCCCATGTCGCCGCCGAAATGCGCCCTCCCTCTCCGGCCGACGCACCACGTTTATTCGCGGGGCTCAAGACGAGGCGGAGCCGGCTCGAACGGCTGGCGAGCGAGCTCGATGGGTTCTACAGCCGCGGGGCGTTTCGCCTGTTCAAGGCGGCCAACGACCGCGAGCGGGTTCCGGAGCTCGATCAATTCCTCACGATGGTCGAGGCGGGAGTCGAGGCGATGATCAAGGAGGCGTTATCCGAGGAAATGCCGAGCGAGGCCTTGGTCGCTGTGTTCATGGGGCTGTGCAACGTCTCGATGTGGCAGTGGTTGAAGCGTGCCCGGCTGACGGAGGAACAACGGCGGCGCATGCTCGTGGACTTGTTCGTGAGCGCGATCGCCACGGCTAGTTTAGTAAGCCCGGCGAGCTAGACAAGGAGGCTCCCAAGCCTACTGGAGATTCAACGCGATCCGTTTAACGCAATTCAGTGTTTGTTCGCACGAGTATTCAACTCGGTCGCGTCTGCTGATCATGGTTGAGCGGCCAAGCCTCATTCAAGGTTCAAGTCCTGAACGCTCAGAAAGGCGGAGGACTGCTTTTGGCCCATGACGACGGCTGGAGCACTGGTCGAATCTACACTGATGAAATGAGCTACGGACATCTGCGGCGTTCTGACGCAGTTTCGTCCGTTCATTGAGCAGGTGCGAGCATTGGCTGGCGGACTGGCGACCGGCCTTCATGACCCGGTGCTGACATCCCGCTGCGGGACCCGTCGGCCACCATGGCGTGGCAAAGTGCTCAAACAATTCGTAGAACGAGAAACCAAAGGTGCCGTCACGCGTTACCCCCTACCACTAATACCAGCCCCCATAAGTTTTGACTCCTTGGGGCTTTCGGGTTCGCGCGGATCGTGATTCTCTTTGCTGAGTGATTCGGCAGGAGGGATGCGATGACAGCGCTGCAGATCAGGAAGGACCGCACCGCAGTGGTGTTGCGCA
>JANLQJ010000369.1:0-4667 GCA_031367715.1 Hyphomicrobiaceae bacterium
GAGCACGGTGCGATATCTCGGCATCGAGGTTGACGACGCCTTGGCGATAGCCGAGCAAGTCGACGTCTGAACTACCCGGGCGGAACCGACATTTCCGCCCGTTCGCCAGCTGTACTCATGGGCCAAAAAGAGTAGTTCTGACCGAACCTCGCGATGCTCTCTGTGTCGATCAGACAACGAACATCTTACAGACGGTCGGTAAAATCTGCGTATCGCCAAGTCGCCCAACGCGAGACGGCTACCCCGCGCAGCAGGACAATTTCTTCACGTCCTTGTTGAAAGTCTGTGCTGCAAGCTTCAGGCCTTCGACTGTGGTCAGGTACGGGAAAATCGTCGCGCCCAGGTCTTCGACAGTCATGCCGAACTTGATCGCCATCACCGCTGTCTGGATACTGTCTGCCCCCTCAGGGGCCAAAATGTGCGCGCCAAGTAGCTTGCGCGTCTTGGCGTCGGCCACCAGCTTGATGAGACCACGCGTGTCGCGGGCTGCAAGCGCGCGTGGCAGTTTGTCGAGCGAAATAATCGACGTGGCGACGTGATGACCGGATGCCTTGGCTTGTGCTTCGGTCAAGCCGACGCTCGCCACCTGCGGGTCGGTAAAAGCCACTTCTGGCATGGCGCTGTTGTCATAGACGAGGCTGTCGCTGTTGAGCGCATTCTTGGCCGCGAGCTTCGCGCCGTAGGCCGCCATGTAAACGAATTGGTCGCGCCCGGTCACATCGCCAGCGGCATAGATTCCAGCAACCGACGTGCGTAGGCGATCATCAACGATGATTGACCCACTTTTGCCTTGCCGGATGCCCGCTTCGGCAAGCCCAAGGTCCTCGACGTTCGGACTGCGGCCAGTGGCAATCAGAATCTGTTCAGCAGCGAGAACATGTTGCTGCCCATCCTGCAACACGCACAGTTCGACGCCCTTGTCCGTTTTCTTGCAGAACTCATAGGCCATGCCGCAGGTAACGGTGATGCCTTCCTGCCGGAAGTATCCCACCAGGGCTTCGCCAATCTCCGGTTCTGCCGCCGGCAGAAGACGGCTGCGGCAGACGATTGTCACCTTGACACCGGCGCGGGCGAAGACCTGCGCCAACTCGGCACCGACAAAGCCGCCGCCAACCACCAGAAGGCTCTTCGGTAGCACCTTGAGATCGAGCGCTGTGGTGCTGGTTAGATAGTCGATGCTCTCGATTCCGGGGATTGGCGGCACGGCAGGGCGCGCGCCTGTTGCAACAATCACCTTCGGCGCTTTGATGAGCGCACCGTTGACCGCAACGCCGCCAGCAGCGAGCCGCGCTTGGCCTTGGGTGTAGGCAATCGTATTGTACTCCGGTAACAGGTCGGCATATTTGGCTTGCCGAAGACCTCCAACCAGCTCGTCCTTCTGGGCGATAAGCGCCGCCCAATGCGTAACGTGCCCTTCCGCGCGGATGCCCGCGAAGCGAGAAGCCGCACCCGCCTGATGCACGCTCTCCGTGGCGCGAATGAGTGCCTTCGATGGCACGCAGCCGACATTGACGCACGTCCCGCCGATGGTGCCGTGACCAATCAGCGCGACGTTCGCGCCTTGGTCCGCCGCCGTGATGGCGGCCGAGAATCCGGCAGAACCAGCCCCGATGACAGCGAGATCGTAGTGGCCGTTCCCATTGTTCGCAGTCGGTGCGCAGCAGTCGCTCATGTCAAATTCCCGTCGTTGTCTTGTTGACGGCATCCGTGGCGCAGCAAGCGGCTGCACTCTGCCGCTTTATGTAAATCCCGTAACCTGCCAACCCGATGGATAGGGCGAGTATCGGCAACAGCACATAGTCGAGATAGCCCGCGAGTGCGGACAGGCCGACAGTGCCCATTGTGATCACCAGGATTGGCGTGGCGCAGCAGATTGCCGCTACAACGGCAGCAATAGTTCCGAACGTCAAAGGCCTGACACCTGGCGCGTAGGTTTTCATGACTTCAACTCGGTGGGATAGCCTTGATCGGTCGTTGCTTTGATCATCGCCGCCGGCGACGTGGCAGCATCGTCAAACTTTACTATCGCGGTGACGTCAGCCATTCCGTCAGCTTGGCTCACTTGCACCGATTTTACCCCGGTTACATGCTCCAGAGTCCCTTTGACGATCGGTCCACAGAGGACGCAGCCCGCGTGATGGATAGTAAGGGTTACGGTGCTTTCAGCGGCGATAGCAAGCGTGGGGGCAGCCAAGAGGCCGGCTGCGAGAACGGTAAATGCGAGACGTTGAAACATAGCAATCTCCTCAAGTTCAGTAAGCGATGTAGCGGATGATGTAAGGGAAGCCTACGGCGACGACGACGAGCACAGATGCAGCCCAAAGGCCGATCTTGGCCACTCTGTCGGACTTCGGATCGGCGCAGTAAGACCCCGGAACGCAGACTGCTTTCGGTTTGCTGTAGACCCGATAGGCACCGTAACCAATGCAGCCGAGCGAGACTACGGCAAAGTATCGTTGATAGGGTTCCAGGGCCGTCAGATTGCCGATCCAGGCACCGCTTACTCCCAGCGTGAAAAGGGCAAAGGGTATAACGCAGCACGTTGCTGCGCCAAGCGCAGCCAGGATGCCACCCGCAGCCACGAGACGCGCTGGCGCGCGTTCACTTGCAGAGCCGTTCGTCGAGTTCACAGCAACATCGGTTTGTGTGGTTTGAGCCATGCCATTCAGTCCCTTCTTGCTTTCGAGGGCAGAGTATGCGACCTGTAGTAACTACAGGTTCAAGACAATTTTTTCTGAGACGGATCACGTTCTTGCGAGCCACGCATTTTCCCATAGGCACTCTGTCCGCCGAGACCGGCGTCAACATCGAGACGATCCGGTATTATGAGAAGATCGGGCTGATCCCCGCGCCACCGCGCACTGAGGGCCATCAGCGGGTCTATGACGCCATTCACTTGAAGCGCCTGACCTTTATCCGTCGCGGCCGCGAACTAGGCTTCTCGCTCGATGAAATCCGCGCGCTGCTTGGCCTTGCAGGTGGCAACGACCTGACCTGCACCGAGGTCAAGACCATGACCGAGCAGCACGTCACCGGCATTCGTCGCAAGGTCAAGGACCTGAAGAAGCTGGAGCGCGTTTTGACAGAGCTGGCAGCCAGGTGTCGGGGTGATGCCGTGCCAGACTGCCCGATCCTCGATGCACTATCTGTCGGTGCAAATTGAGCCCACTGTCGTTCGGATAGCTAAGGCGTCAAATTCGCGACTATCGCTCGACGCGTGGTACGTTCCCCACTGCAATGTTGCTACCGCGCACTTTCCGGTTCGGGTCACCCAGAGACTTGTGGGGCAGGATTTCTTGCCTCGCCCTTTGGGGCATAGGCGACATGCTTTGGTAGCCTCGGCGGGTCTTTCGGCGCAGGCGTTCGGCGAGCGCCACAAGAGCGGCAGCTTCGTCCGGATACGCGCGCCGCTGGCATTGACCCGAGGCACCGATCCGACCCCACTCTGCCATGAGCGTCCACTCTCCAAACAAAGTCGGCAAGACATCGAGCGCGTAGAAGCGCGCCATGTTGCGATCCGGATCGATGCGTCTGAGCGTAATCATGGGGTGCCCTCCTTTTCCAATGCACGCCAAAGCGTATGGCGGCTGACGCCGAGCTCGTCGGCCACCTGGCCCTTGCCGTAGTCCCCGGATGCCAGCAGAGCGCGCGCCTTCTTGAGTGCGGCGGCATCGATGCTCTTGGGCCTGCCGCCGATGCGCCCACGCTTACGCGCCGCGCCGCGGCGAGGCCGTGCCCGCCCCAGTTTTGACGCCGAATCAGCTCCAAGTCGCACTTCCAGCGTTGGAGTCGCGTCGTGCACAGAATACTAGCCGCAACAATACTCGCACTGTTGGTGCTCGGACAACCAGCGCAAGCGCAGGCTGTCATTACTGGGCCCGGAGGGGCCATCAACGGCGATACCATCGATCTCGGTCACGTTCGCATCCGTTTGGAAGGCATAGACGCTCAAGAGCGCAACCAAACTTGCACTGCTGCGGATTCTGCCGAAGGCGGCCAGGCATTCTGGCTGAAGGCGGCCACGGCAATGGCTGAAGGCGGACAGCGCAATGGGGATGGCGGACAGCAACTCCCGTCGACGGCGGCATGGGGTCAGGCGGCGGGCTTTTCGTCAAGTCCCGAGCGTCTGGCGGCGGCTTTGCGGAGGCTGTCGCCTTTGAGCGTCAGGCGGTGGGCGTTGTGCACCAGCCGGTCCAGGATGGCGTCGGCGACCGTCGGGTTGGCGATGGTTTCGTGCCAGTGCTCGACGGGCATTTGACTGGTCACGATGGTTGAGCCGCGGCCGTGCCGGTCGTCGACGATTTCGAGCAGATCGCGGCCCTGGTCGGGCGTCAGAGTGGCCAGGCCCCAGTCGTCGAGGATCAGCAGTTCGACGCGGGCGATGGTCTTGAGCAGCCGGGCATGGCGACCATCGCCGCGCGCGAGAGCCAGGGCGTCGAACATACGCGGTACCCGCTGGTAGAGCACCGAACGGTCGTCGCGGCAGGCGCGGTGCGCCAGCGCACAGGCGATCCAACTTTTGCCGACGCCGGGCGGACCAGCGTCATGATGCCCGGTGTCCGGGTTTTGAGGTGCAGATCCTCTACCCATTTCATCCACGAAGCGGTCACACGGTGGGCGTTCTCGGCCGCAAGGAACACTGCGGCGAGCTGCATTTCATAGTCCGG
>JANLQJ010000147.1:0-4372 GCA_031367715.1 Hyphomicrobiaceae bacterium
TCAAGGTCCTCCAGCGCAAGCGCCAGCTGACCGGCGCCGCAGGGGCAGAAGCGGGCGGTGCGCCGATCACGACTGGCGCGAACACCGGCGCGGGGGCTTGGCCGGCGCAGGGCACGGTTGGCTGGCCGGTGCTGCGGTCCAGTCTTGGGCGGCCACGTTTCGGCCGTAGTTGCGGCGCCAGCGCGGCCGGCAGGGACAGTGCCGTCGGCGCACCGGCGCTCCCGCCGTTCCGCACCTGCGCCTGATGCCGCCAACCGAACAGCTGCTGCGGGGTCAAGCCATTGCGCCGCGCCACTTCCGAGATATTGGCGCCGGGCTCAAAACTCTCCAGCAGAATGCGCGCCTTGACGTCCGGCAGCCAGTGCCGCCGCCGTCCCGTGCCTGTGATCAGCTCGATACGCCGCACAGTCACGGCCGCCTCTCGGGAGCCGTCCGGCTTGCGTTCAAGCTTATGCTCAAACGTATGGTCAAATCGATCGCTCATGGGTTGGCACTAAACCGCCGCCGGGGGTGATCCGGAACGTGGGGTCGGGGCACCGCTTACGAAGAAATGGCCCACTTTCGTGTGGTGCCCCTTAGGGCGCGCTAATCAATCTTGAGATTGAAACTGTAGTCCCGCCGCCATCTCGTGTGAATGCGTGGCACCCATACCCTATGTCGTTCTCTTCAACCTCCGCGTTTTCGCCGGTATCAGCAAGCGCCGCTCGGTGACATTTCATGGCAGCTCTACGCACAGCATCGACGGCATCCCCTTCTTCGCTCGGCGCACATGCATCAGCCCATGCGAGAAATCGAACTGATCCCAGGTCAGCGTGCAGAGCTCGCTCACCCGCAGCCCGTGCCGGTAGCAGACAAGGATCATGGTTGCATCGCGCAGGCCGTAGCGCCGTTCGGCCGACCTCGCGACCGTCATCAGCCGCTCGATTTCCTTGGCGGTCAGATATTCGCGCGGCCGGCGATCGGCATTCAGACCTCGCTTCGGAGGTACTGTCCCATTTACGAGAGTTGGCGGGGTCTTGCGCGTCGTCTTTTTAGCGAGTGTTTTCATGGGGTGCTTTCGCGGTACTGTCCCATAAAGAGGCATTTATGGGACAGTTCAACTCTACCACATCCCCTGCCGATTACGAGGCAATCACCGCATTTTTTCATGCCAGATGCGTTTCAGCCACGAAGAGCCCGTTGCCCTCGAAGCTCCTGGTAGACGTTTTTCGTCTATTGCTAAGAGATACGAATCGTCGTATTGAAATAGCAGTTTCATATCTATTGGAATAGTCATGGCAATCCCGATCTTGACACCTGCGCAGTGCCGCGCTGCCCGTGCCCTCCTTGATTGGAACCAGACCACGCTCGCCACAAAGGCCCGCGTCGGCGCCGGCTCCGTTCGGGACTTTGAACTTGAGGCGCGCACCGACGAAACCGTAGCCGTGCGCAAGATCGTCCAGGCCCTGGACGATGCCGGGGTACTCTTGATCCCGGGAGACAGCAATGCTGGTGAAGGCGTCCGTCTCGCAGGCTCACGCCCAACCGTGATAGTCAAGCCTATCGGAATCCGCGATTGCGTAATGGCCTTCGTTGTTGCCTTTCAAGGGCGGCGCCTTAAGGTCCGGCTTACCGACGAAGCGTTGGAGGACATCGCTTCAAAATATGGTCTTCCTCAACCCACTACCGACAAAGAAGCGCTAGCGATATTCGAAGGTGCCCTGTACCGCATACTGAGATCCGTTGCTGCACATGCCAACGAAACACTGCCCGATGGCGTGCTCTACCTGAAAACTCGAGACATCGTGCGCTGAGGCCGTTTGCCTGGCGGTCGCCCTGTCCGTTACTGCTTCGTCGAGTTTCTCGCGGCGAGCCTAGCGGTGAGCGAAGCACCGACGTGACTTCCGCAGTTCCACCGTTCGCTTCACGCCACGGTGTAGGGTCCGACCGACGATGCTGACCTATGACGTCTGAACTTATCAGCAGGTACCGCCAAAGGGAGGCCGGGCGCGCAGGTGGACCCGGTTGTCTAACCGGTGGGGACCGTGTCTTCTGGAAATGATTGTTATCGATGCAACCAAGGCGCGAGCGAAATGCAGCATACCGGACACAAAATCAGGATAGCGCGGGCGCAGTTGGCCACGGCCCTCGACCTGTTCCTGGAAGACTCCGATCCGGTATCGGTCCACTGCCTCGCTTGCGGCGGCGGAGAGATCCTCGACGCCATCGGATCTCACGAGCAGCGCCCGACGACATGGCAGACGATGGAACGACTTATGCCGCCGGACAAGTTCGATGCCGTTCGGAGACAGCGGAACGAATACTGGAACTCGTTCAAGCACTACACGACCCACCAGGGCGCGCCGAGAAACGACCTACCTCAAATCGAAGATTTCGACGACGACTTGAACGACCACTTCCTGTTCATCGGGTGGTACGACTATGAGACTGTGACAGGGAGTGCGCCAGTCCATGCGTGGCTGCTTCGCCCATGGTGGTTTGCCCAGTACGGCAAGGTAGCCGTCAACCCTGAAGGCTACGCGAATGCCCGGCAGGAATTCGCGGGTATCAACAACATTTCCAGAGCTGAGCGAAAGAGGCTTCTCGTGGATCGAATACGACAGGCAGAGCGCGACCCGGTGGTCATGAGCAAGTCCAGAGTCGAACCAAGCCTGCATATTCCCTTTCCTGGCCCCCTCTTTAAGCCAAAGCCCTGACCGCTGAGCCGTCGTCCGTCACTGGGCCGAGGTTTCAGAGGTGCCGCCCATTTTGCAGTGGAGACGTCGTACCACATGCTTCTGCTCTCCCCGTGCCAGCCTGAGGTCCTGAACGGTCTCGATTGGGGGGACCATCGTACCTGCTCGTTCGGATCGGATGGAAATACTCGATGATCGATCCCGCAAGAGTCGACCGTTCGTTGCCGTGAGGTTCGCCAATTTGAGCAAAGGAAGAGCACACGTCGTCTGATGATCCGTGTCTCAGTCCTCCCGCAATTGGCCCATTCGATCCAGTTGGCCGGCCAGCCGTCAAGTCCGGAGTTGAAGCCATCGCGTTAGCGTTCCTCTTGCGTTCTCCTGGCGGTCGCTATCGGGGGGACTTCAAGCATCGTCGGACACGGCGGCGACCGGCGCTTCTGACCCCCAAGAGACATCGCCGCGCGATCGTTGCCAACGCTCTTGGCACCATCTATTGGTCGATCCCATGTTCGCCGTGATTGACGGGGTGGCCAGGTGGAGAAGGCTACAATATCGGTGTTGGGCCTCGGTCTGATGGGCTCGGCATTGGCGCGAGCATTGTTGGCCTCCGGTCATGCGACCACCGTCTGGAGCCGCTCGACGAACAAGGTCGATAGTCTAGTGAAATCAGGGGCGATCGTTGCGGCGAATTGTTTGGAAGCCATTTCGGCCAGCCCGATCGTCCTGATCTGCATTACCAACTATGCCGACACACTCGACTTGTTGGATACCCCGGAAATTCGTGCCGTCCTGCCGGGTCGCACAATTGTGCAGCTCACGACCGGTACCCCGCTGGAAGCGCGAAGCGCAGAGGCCTGGCACCGCGTCGTCGGAAGCATCTATCTGGATGGCGCGATCCTTGGCGGTCCACACAGCATCGGCAAGCCGGATTGCATGGTGCTTTATGCAGGGCCAGCGGAAGCCTATCGGCGTACGGAGCCCGTTCTCGTTTCGCTAGGGGGCGCGACCCGGCATGTGGGAGAGGCTATCGGCTCTGCCGCCGCCCTCGACTTCGCATGGTTGTCGATGCTGTACGGCCTCTTCCTTGGCGTTGCCCACGGAACAAGTATCTGCGCCGCTGAAGGCGTACGCGGGCTCTATCCGACGGTTTTTCCGACCACGCCACACGCGCAGTGGGTGGCCGGAATTGTTGACCAAGGAGCCTATGTGAACCCCGGTGCGACACTGACCACGTGGCGTGCCGCCCTTAGCATGATTCAGCGGCAAGCGATGGAGGCTGGTATGACCTGCGAGGTTCCCGATTTCGCAGCTGGCGTCCTCGACAGGGCCATTGCTCGCGGGTTCGGAGATGAACACATTGCGGCCATCGCGAAGGTTATTGGCGGCAAGATCGGTGGATGACGGCCTTCTAGGCCAAGAGTGTCGACTGGACCCTGAAGCAATGCAATCAACAACGGACCATCCGGGAATTGACGGCAAACGAACCGATTGACCCACCTCTGCCATGTTGCCCAGCAGCATCAGGCGTGGCTCATTGGCATGAATCGCAACCTAAGGCAGCTTCGTTCTGCTACTTCCGGGCAAAGCTGAGATAAGGTAGGTTCACGGAGTCAGCGTGGGGAACGGGCACCGCGCTGTCCGCGTCGGGGGGCTGACATGCCGCGTCTCTTCATCTCGCATTCGAGCGTTGACAATGT
>JANLQJ010000441.1:0-6212 GCA_031367715.1 Hyphomicrobiaceae bacterium
CGTTCACGTCTTGGCATCTTGCCGCGACGAGGCCGGCAATAGCTTGTAGACGACGCTTGCCATACAGCAGGCGTGCGCAAGATTGGCGTCGAATATCTGGCGCGTCAGGGTTTCTTCTATGCCGGAATCGATCCCGAAGATCCCGAAGATCCCAAAGATCGGGTCTGTGGCGTCCCGCCAGTGGGCTCCAGCGCCAACCACGTCCAGGAGCCGGAGATACCCTGTAGCACGTGCGCGATCATAGTCGGTTAGTTCGGCGCTCTCTATTACAAGGTGGTGAGGCATCATGCAGCCCTGCGCGAAATAAGAGCCCGGCCATCCGGCTTCGGTCGGGGGTACTGGGAACGCAGACAACCCAATGGTTTTACGTTCTGGCGCGACATTGTTTGGCCAATCTGAAGGTTACTGTGCGGCCGCCGTAGATGCGCGTGCGACTGGCTCCGTCGGCGGCCGCACAGAGACCTTCAGATTCGGAGTTGAAGATCTACATCAAGCGTCCATCATCGCTTTCCGCAATCGTTTGGGCAGCGGCCAAGCCGCATCATCCGTGGATCGATCTCGGCGGCACCGGCCAGTTCGACAGGTTCGGCGCGTGGCGGACAGACCGCGAGACTGGCAAGGCAGGACTGACGCTGGCCGGCTTGCTGATGTTCGGGAAACATCAAGCGATCTTGAGCCCAGGCGCCGCACCACAATACCTCGTTGATTCCCGCGACTATCGTGGGCGCAAGCCCGAAGAGCGATGGGGCGACCGCGTCTTTCCGGACGGGACGTGGGAGGCGAACCTGTTCTAGTTCTACCAGCGCGCATGGCCCAAGGTGGTGGCAGACTTGAATGCGCCCCTTGCATTGAAGGGTGCGCAGCGAGTCGACGATACGCGCGTGCACGAAGCGTTGCGCGAAGTGGTTGTCAATTCGATGATTCATGCTGACTTTAACGTCGACTCGACCGCCGAGCGGATTCTAGGCCTTCGGCGACCGGACTGCCTGTGACGATCGGGCCAACGGGTGTCCATCCTTGAACAGGTAGCCAAGGAATTCAAAACCTTCGGCAAAGGACACAATACGGGTCTTTTCGTGGTTGAGTTGGAGGCCCCTTGCGCCGAGAAGTCTTGCCATTTCTGCCTTTGCCCAAAGCGCTCTGGACTGTGTTCGCGTCACCAACACGAAATCGTCGGCGAACCGGACAAGCCGTACACGGCGCGAGTGGATCGACTTGTCAACCGGGTCAAGATAGAGGTTCGCCAACAATGGCGACAATGGTGAGCCCTGTGCGATCCCGCGACCGGCGGTGCCGAACACGGTGAGCCAATGTGCAATGAGGGCCAGCGTTGCATCACAGCCGATGGTTGGCGCTACGCTCGCCAGCAGCAAGCTATGTTGAATCGAATCGAAGTAGGCCTGGATGTCGCCATCGACCACCCATGTGCTGCCCCAAAGGCGGTAAGTCATCACGCGCGCAATGGCATGCTCGACGGAGCGTCCTCGACGATATCCGAAGCTCGCATCCGACATGGTCGGATCCAGTAGTTCTTCTAACACCATTGCCACAGAGGTCTGCAGAACTCGGTCGGCCATGCCGGGGATTGCGAGGGTCCGTTCCCCGCCGTTCGACTTCTGGATGGGAATCCGGCGCAATGGAATGGGACAATAGGTGCCGTCCAGGACCTCGGTCCGGAGCGTCATGAGATTGCTGTCGAGACCAATCTCGAACGCGGCGACACTGAGCCGGTCTTGGCCGGGCGCACCATCATTTGTCCTCACACGCCGCCAAGCTTGACGCAGGCGCGCGTCGCTGATGATGTTTGCAAGTAGGTTTCGGGCCATTTTCGACCGCTGCGCTGGTTGCTGAGCACAGTTGGTATCAAACCACCGATTTGCCAATTGGCTCGCAAGCTTGTTTGTCCTTCCTTGTGCCCGTTGTTTCTTTTTTTGGGAGTCTGGCTATGAGTCACAGTCAATCATCGAGACGCCAACTTGCTGAGCCCGCGCTGCCGGTGGCATGCTACGACGTCACATTCGAGGCTCAGGAAAGCCTGATCCTACCGCGCTGTTTGGGAAGCTTCTGGCGCAGCGTACTTGGCAATGAATTACACGCCCTTTCCACAGGAAAGGGCCCGTCGCCAATGGATTGCGGCAGCATCCCGCGCGCAGAACTGTACCGATACATGTTCGAGACGCCGCCGCCTGCGGATGCCTCCAAGATGCGAAACTACCCCAACGCTCCACACCCGTTCGTCATGACCGCGGATTGGCGGCAGGAGCCAACGAGCATAGCCTCGGGAACAACATTCGGTTTCCAGTTCACACTGCTCGGGCGCGGCAGCGATGCCTTACCGGCGTTCGTCGATGCCTTCAAAAATGCAGGAAAATCAGGCGCGGGCGGTATGGGCGGCCGTGCGAGGCTGGTGAATGTCGTAAGAGCGCAGCTCGCAATCTCCGACACTGCAGATGGAGTGGTCGCACCACTGTCGCCCGGCCGCGTGACGGTGCATCTCGAATCTCCCCTTCAACTGCTGGTGCAAATTCCAAATGCTGCCGTCGGCGCTTCGGAAAAAAATGGCGGAACTCGGCGAGCCGTCCTGATGCCTCGGGAATTCAAGGCGCATCATTTTTTCAGCTCGCTCGTGCGTCGCATTTCCATGTTGATGACATTTCACACCGATACCGATCTCGACGACTCGCTCTTTGTACAACTCAAGTCGTTCGGCCAAGCCGTGGCGATCGAAGCGTCCCGGCTGGAATTTTCCAAGGACACCCGCTGGTCGGCACGGCAAAGTACAGACATCAACCTCAGCGGTTTGGTCGGTGAATTCACGCTCGACATGCAAGAGTGCGCGATGCTCTGGCCGTATCTTTGGCTGGGCCAGTGGGTCCATGCCGGCAAGCATGCGTCTGAGGGCCTGGGCGCCTACCGCCTCAGCTCGGCCTGACTGGAGCCTCAAGCGCCTCGACAAGCCTGCGGAGCCTTGACGGCGGGACCGGTGATTACGACCTCAAGGTCTGACCGATCCACAGCGACAATCTGGAGGCACATATGACTGGCCGCGACCCATCCACCTTTCCGCGCCGCATTCTCCTTGCGACCGTGGGCCTCTCGCCGCAAATCGTAACGGAAACACTTTATGCCCTGGCCGTCCCTGGCGACCCGGCGCATCCCGGCTGCCGGCGCGATCCACCGTTTGTGCCGACCGAGATCCACATCATAACCACCGAGGAGGGCCGGCATCGCGCCATCCTATCGCTGCTCGACCCATCGACGGCGGTGCTCGCCGAATTCGCGCGCGAGTTCGAGCTTCCACAGATTATCGGGACGCTGACGCCCGAGCGCATCCATGTCATCCGTGACTCTGCCGGCAAATCACTTCCCGATATCGGATCGGGGTCCGATAGCGAAGCCGCCGCCGACCTTATCGTCAGGGTGGTCCGCGAGCTGACCCATGACGAGAACGCAGCACTCTACGTCTCCATCGCTGGAGGTCGCAAAACCATGGGGTTCCTGCTCGGTTACGCACTTTCGCTGTTCGGCCGCGACCAGGACCGGGTCTCCCATGTGCTTGTCGATCCGTGCCTCGAAAACCATCCCCAGTTCTTCTACCCGCCGCGCGTGCCCCGCGTGTTGCACGCCCGCGATGGCCGCCCGATCAACACCGCGCACGCCAATCTGTCGCTGGCCGAAATCCCCTTCGTCAGTTTGCGCCAGGGCCTGCCTCAGGACCTTCTCGAGGGCCAGGCGAGTTTTTCCGAGACGGTCGCCCATGCCAAAAAAGGTTTTGCCCAGCCCGCATTGATCGTCGACGTGGCCAACCGGCGCCTGTCGTGCCACGGCGTCGTCATTGCGCTGCCGCCACTGCCATTTGCGATCTATGCGTGGCTTGCCCGCCGCCGTCTCGAAGGCCGGGATGGCGATGGCGCGACCCATTGGTCGGCGGCCGATCCGAACGATCTTCTGGCTGAGTATCGCGCCGTTGCCCAGCTGCCGGAGGGAGCCTTGCGCGAGCAGGAGGCGCGCTTGCGTCCGAACATTCCGGCCGACACGCTGGAGCAGAACAAAGCCCGCATCAACGCCGAGCTGCGCAAGGCCCTTGGCCGGTCCGCCGAAGCCTACCTCATCCAGCCCGGCGGCAAGGTGCCGGGCACCCGCTATGAGCGCATCGGACTGAAGCTGACGCCCGAAACGATCTCGTTTCAACCAATCCAAACAGCGCCGCAGGTGGTGCGGCCAAGCATGCGATGGCTGACAAGCTTGCGGCCTCTGTTCCGCTAGCCCACGCCATGGCAATCACCTGGGATGCCAAAACGTGATCTCTACCTGACTGCCTACGACATCGCCGCTCAGGCAACGCGCACGCGGGCTTTCAAAACCTGCAAGGCGCATGGTATGGGCGGCCAGAAATCGGTCCATGAATGCCTGCTCGGCGGACGCGAACGGCGCGATCTGGAGGGCACGCTCAATCGCCTTATCAATCCGGAGACGGATCGTGTTCTGCTGTTGCGGTTTGCGCCGGGCACCGAGATCGACGGCCTCGGGCAAGCCGTGCGGCCTCCCGAGCCGCCCTGGTTCTATATCGGCTGAGTTGGCCGCCCCGGTCGCCGAACCGATGCCCACAAAGGTGAAGACATGAGCACTCTTTTTATTGACCGTCGTGGCGCCGACATAGATGCCGAGGGTGACACCCTGGTCGTCCGCGCCGAGGGCGAGCGCAAGGGCACAGTGCCCTTGAAACCGCTGGAGCGCGTCGTGGTGAAAGGCAGCGCTCGCCTGACCACGCGCCTGCTCACCAAGCTCGCCGAACTTGGTATCGGCCTGTTGATCCTGGGCGGCAGGTCGCACAAGCCGGGTGCGACGTTGATCGGCCGGCCCGGCTCCGACACCACGCTCAGGCTGGCCCAGGCGAGCCTCCTGAACGATGAGCTGTCGCGCGCCGCCATCGCGCAGGTCCTGGTCAGCGCGAAGATCAAAGGCCAGCTCGAAGTCCTGCGCGAGGCCGAGGCGGCACGCGCCAGATCCATCGATCTAAATCGCGGTATCGAGGCGCTGAGCCGCGCGCTGGACGAGGTTGCCGCTCCGGACCCTCAACGCGCACGGCTCAGGGGCCTTGAGGGGGCTGCGGCGGCCGCCTACTTCGGTGCTCTCACGACGCTGTTTGCGCCCTCGCTCGCCTTTACGGGACGCAACCGGCGGCCGCCCCGCGATCCTGTCAACGCCTGCCTCTCGCTCGGTTACACGCTGCTGCATTTCGATGCTGTGCGTGAGTCGGCCTCGGTCGGCCTCGATCCGCTGATCGGCGTTTATCACGACATTACTCCCGGTCGCGAAAGCCTGGCCTGCGACCTGGCCGAGCCGTTCCGTCCCGCCGTCGATCGTTTCGTCATGCGGCTGTTTGCCGAGGGCGAGTTGCGGCCCGAGCACTTCAGCACCACCAAGGACGGATGCCTGATGGGCAAGACGGCGCGCCACAACTACTACGCCGCCTACGAGCTGGCGGCGGTTTCGCACCGGCGGGCGCTGACCCGGTTGTCGCGAGACCTCGCCGGCATCGTGCGTGCCGGTGGCCCGCGCGCCGCGATCGCCAGACTGGAACCCGGACGCCAGGAGGACGCGAGCGATGGCGCACAAGAGCACCTGGATCATCGCCTATGACATCGCAGAGCCGCGACGCCTGCAGCGGGTGCACAAGTACCTCGCCAAACGGTCGTATGCCCTGCAGTATTCGGTGTTCGTCGCCGACTTGACGAGGATGGAGTTCGAGAGCCTCAAGGCCGAGTTGGCCAAGTTGATTGATCCGCTCAAGGACGACGTCCGCTTCTACGCCGCCCCGCCCGGCGCCGATGTCAAAATGACCGGACGGACCCGGCTTCCCGATGGCGTCTTGTTGTTCGGCCCTGGCGCCGCCGACTTGGCGGCCGGCAATGCGCGCCCAGGGGCCGCCAAACCGAACGGAAAGCCTTCCTGATGTTCCCGGACGATGCTACGGTACTCGGGTCAGATGGCAGCCGAATATATTGGCAACTTTTTGGCAACGCCGCAGAAACAAACTGCGGCAACATTGTGGTAAGGAGAAGTGTTGGAATGACCCACGCTAACCCCCTGTTATCAAACGATTTTTCGATAGGGAGCACTCGCCTGCCCGGCCCTTATTAAGAAGGGATAGAACACTCTCCTACCGGTAATACCGCCGCCTAATTGAGAACCCAGGCCCGGCCGTAATT
>JANLQJ010000461.1:0-8827 GCA_031367715.1 Hyphomicrobiaceae bacterium
TCGCTCGAACGCCTCGCAACCGCTATTCTCGTCGAAATCGACGAAACCTGGACCGCCTCCCTGCAACCCTATGTCAACTGGAATAACGTCGATGCAGATTAAATCCACAACCTAAAGTCCAGACATCAGGTTGCGTTATCGAGGAAAACAGGGCTCGCGGTCAGTAAGTTAACTCCTCAGGCAGGTAAAGATCCCGGATATTCGACGCGCGAAGAAAGTGCGCGCCGAATTCCGGGAAGCGTGGAACTCTATGATGGTCGACATGGGTTGGTGTTTTTGCTCGACGGAATAGATTGTGATAAGTTCGCTTACCCGACTGGATGGTGAACCGATGCTTGCGACAATTGCTGAACGCACTGCAGAAGTGGCCAGCCTGTGCCGGCGCTACGGTGTCGCGCGACTGGACGTGTTCGGCTCGGCGGCTCGGGACGATTTCGATCCCAGCAGAAGCGATATCGATTTCGTCGTGCAGTTCAATGAGCACGCCAAGCTGGACATGTACGAGAATTTCTTCGGCTTGCGCGAGGGACTCGAGGCTCTATTCGGGCGGCCCATCGATCTGCTGACAACGGAGCAGATCAAGAACCCCTATCTGGCAGCGTCAATCGACGTGGACAAACGGACGATCTATGCAGAAAAGGCAAGTCAAGCTGCTGAATGACATTGCCCGTGCCTGCAAGGCCATCCAGCAATTCACGGCTGGCCAGACAGTCGACGGCTACGCCGCAGATATGAAGACACAGTCTGCGGTCGAACGGCAATTTGGCATTATTGGCGAGGCGCTTAGAAAGCTTGAGATTGAGGATGCTGCACTTGCCCATCGAGTTAGCGATTGGCATCGGATCATCGGCTTTCGAAACATCGTGGTGCACGGCTACGACAGCATTGACGACCTGCTCGTTTGGCAAACGGTGACCGACCGGGTTCCAATTCTGGTGGTTGAAGTTCAACAATTGCTTGCCGAGATGGAAGGTTCGAAGCCAACTTCATGAAAGCCAAACACGTATTCGTTGCACGCGTTCAAACCGGCGTGTCACCAACGCATAGAGATCGTCTCTTGACCGGCCCCCGCGTCATTCCGACGTTGCTTCGAACCCCCGCAACGGCACTGTGCCGAACCTTAAGGCCGGGTTAACGCCGCGCAGCTAATATTTTGACCCTGCGCCGATATTTCCCTTGATCCTGCCGCCATTTGCCACCATATCACCACCCTCGTTGCGCTGGGGTCGTCCTGGCGCGCATCTGCTGGTTGGGGAGGTCGCCATATGGCAAACCATGACGCCCTCTTCCAATTGGGGATGGACTTGGAAATTGGTTCAAGCACCGCCCAAAAGGAAGATCATGGATCACGCGCAGACGTAGCGCTTTCGGATCGCAAGGACTACTTCATCGAGCGCGACGGCGTTCGTTATGCCGGAACCCATCTGATCGTCGATCTGTTTGGGGCAAGGCGACTTGACGATCTGGCTCACATCGAAAAGACGCTCCGGCGCGTCGTCGAAGTGGCCGGCGCTACGTTGCTGCATATCCATCTGCACCACTTTACGCCCAATGGCGGCGTCAGCGGTGTGGCGGTGCTGAGTGAGAGTCACATCAGCATTCATAGCTGGCCGGAAGCCAACTACGCGGCGCTGGACATCTTCATGTGTGGAGAGGCCCGGCCCGAACTGGGCGTTCCGGTGTTGAAGGCGGCGTTCGAGGCCGAGCAAGTGGTGGTCAAGACCCACCGCCGCGGCGAAGAGCTGAGCACGCTCGATTGGCAGGCTGTCGCCGCCAACGATGGGGCGGTGAAGGTGGCGGCTTAAGCGCCGCTGGCTGACGAAGAGGGGCGGGTCCGCAAGGGTCCGCTCTTTTTTTCTTGTAATTGAACCGTGCTTTTCATTGGTAGGGGCGGCTTGCGGCCGCCCTCGTGCATCATAACGGACCCCTGTTATGTTTCACGAGGGCGGCCGCAAGCCGCCCCTACCCATGTCGTCCGTGCCCACCTTACAAAGGCGCTCTCGCCCATGCCCGCCCCCAAAACCCGCTGGATCGAAGAAACTCTGTACCCGCATTGGGGCCAGCGGCTGAAGGTCGACAAGGTCCTCTACGAGGATACAACCTCGCACCAGCATCTGGTCATCTTCGAGAACGCCAGCCATGGCCGCGTCATGGTGCTGGACGGCGCGGTGCAGGTGACGCTCGCCGACGAGTGGGTCTATCACGAGATGATGGCGCACGTGCCGCTGTTCGCGCAGGCCGCCCCCAAGCGCGTGCTGGTGATCGGCGGCGGCGATGGCGGCATTTTGCGCGAGGTGCTGAAGCATCCCACGATCGAACAGGCGGTACTGTGCGAGATCGACCGCACCGTGGTCGACATGTCGTTGAAATACTTCCCCGAAGTCGCCGCCGGCGCCTTCGCCGACGCGCGTACCGAGGTTGTCATTGCCGACGGCGTGACGCTGGTCTCTGAAACCGATCAGCGCTTCGACGCCATCCTGGTCGACTCGACCGACCCGGTAGGACCGGGAGCCGTGCTCTTTACCAAGAGCTTCTATGCCGCCTGCCAGCGCTGCCTGACCAAAGGCGGCGTGCTGGTGACGCAAAACGGCGTCCCCTTCATGCAACCCGACGAGCTGAGACAATCGGTCCGCCACTTCCGCTCGCTATTCGCCGACGGCAGCTGCTACCTCGCCGCCGTGCCCAGCTACGTCGGCGGCCAGATGGCCTTCGGCTGGGCCAGCGACAACGTGAAATTGCGCACGGCCAAACTGGCCGACATCCGCGAGCGCTTCGTGGCTGCCGGTTTCGAAACCAAATACTACACCCCGGCCGTGCACAAAGCCGCCTTCGCCCTGCCGGCGTTCATTGAGCGGATCGTGGGGACATGATCTTCATGCTCGACGGCCACGATTGACCGAAAATGCCAACGCCACGCATGCCGTTGGCGATGACGAACATGTCCCCACCCACCGAGCTTGCGCGATGACCCAGGCCATCCCGAGATCGACCGGCATGTCGCGTTCGCGGACGACTTGCGCGCGCATCCTGAGATCGCGAGAGACGACGAAGTCGAAAAGCTGCGCGCCGCCGCGCTGCATCCGAACGACACGCGCGACGACGGCGCCGCCAAGAACGACTGGACCAAGCGCGTGGAGCAGGCGGCCTTGCGGTGGTGGGCGGCGCGTAACTAATCGGCGAACGAACGTCCCTACCCCCTTTCGCTGCGCTGCAACATCGGTAGACTGCGGCTCATCCGAAATGGGAACTTCCGGCCGTGGCGACCGCTCAAGACCGCGCAAAATCGAAATCCTATGTCTACCGCTTCGGCGGCGGCACGGCCGATGGTGTATCCGACCCGCCGGCGCTGCTCGGCGAAAAGGGCGCGGCGCTGGCCGGCATGGCGCGCATCGGGCTGCCCGTCCCACCCGGGTTCACCATCAGCACCGAGGTATGCGGATATTTCCATGGCAACGGCCAAGACCTGCCCGATGGGTTGCAGACGCAGGTCGAGGCCGCGCTGGCCGAGATCGGCATGGCCATGGGCGCGGCCTTCGGCGATCCGAAAAATCCGTTGCTGGTCTCGATCCGCTCTGGCGCTCCGGTCGCGATGCCAGGCCTGACCGGCAGCATCGTCAATCTCGGCCTCACCGACGCGATCGCCGCGCGGCTGGAAAATCCCGAGACTTACGCCCGCTTCATCCAAACCTATGCCGGTGCCGTGCTGGGCATCGACGAGGGCGTGTTCGAGAACATCCGCGAAGCCCGTCCCGCCGATCCCGACTGGCCGGAAATCGTCACGACCTATCAAGCAGCGGTCGAACAGCGCACCGCCAAGCCGTTCCCGCAGACCCCACGCCTGCAGCTGTGGGACGCCATCGGCGCCGTGCTCACCTCCTGGACCCACCCCACCGCCGTCCGCCACCGCCGCATGCATGGCCTGCCCGACGCCCCCGGCGCCGCCGTCACCATCCAGGCCATGGTGCTGCCCAAGCACGCCCGTCCCGCCGCCATCGGCACCGTGCTGACGCGAAACGCCGCCACCGGCGAGCGCATCCTCAACGGCGAGTGCCTGCTCGCAGCGGGCGGCCACCGCGAACCGCAACCGATCAGCCTGGGCCAGCGCCAGGCCGAGGCGACCATCGGCGGATCGCTGCAAGAGGCGCTGCCCACCGCCTTTGGCCAACTCGCCAAAGCCTGCGACAAACTGGAAAAGCACCGCAAGGAGATGCAGGAGGTCGAGTTCATCGTCGCCGACGACCAGCTCTGGCTGCTGCAGGCCCGCGCCGGGAAACCAACCACCAATGCGTCGTTGCGCATTGCCGTGGACATGGCCGACGCCGGCATCATCAGCACGCACGATGCCCTGCTGCGCATCGATCCCTTGCAGCTCGAACACCTGCTGCATCCGGCCATCGATCCCGCCGCCGTTCACCGTGCCGAACGGATCGCCACCGGGCTGCCGTCCTCGCCCGGCGCCGCGGTCGGCGAGATCGTCTTCACCCCCGAAGCCGGTGAGCGTGTCCGCGCGCAAGGCCGCTCCGCCATCCTGGTGCGCGAGGAGATGGCGCCCGCCGACGTGCGCGGCATGCAGGCGGTGGCCGGCACCCTGACCACGCGCGGCGGCCTGACCGGCCACGCCGAGATGGTGGCGCGCGGCATGGGCCGCCCGTTCGTCTCGGCGCTACGCGGCGTGCGCATCGACGAGCCGAACCGCCTGCTCATCACGCCCACCGTCACCTTGCGCGAAGGCGACACGCTCACGCTCGACGGCTCGTCGGGCCATATCTACCAAGGCGCTGCCCGCCTCGTCGAGCCGGAGCTCACCGGCCATTTTGCCACGCTCCTGACCTGGGCCGACGCCGCCGCCCGCCTGCAGGTCCGCGCCAACGCCGACACGCCGAAAGAGGCGCGGCAGGCCAAACTGTTCGGCGCCGCCGGCATCGGCCTGACGCGCACCGAGCACATGTTTTTCGCCAGCGAGCGCATGCTGGTGATGCGCGAGATGATCCTGGCCGAGAACGAAGCCGGCCGCCGCGCCGCGCTGGCGCAACTCTTACCGATGCAGCGCCAGGATTTCATCGAGCTGTTCGAGATCATGGCCGGCCTGCCCGTCACCATCCGGCTGCTCGACCCGCCGCTGCACGAGTTCCTGCCACATCACGCGGAAGAAATCGCCGAGATCGCGTCGGCGCTAGGCTTGGAACCCGCGCGGGTGACACGCCGTGTCCGCGAGCTCAGCGAGATCAACCCCATGCTGGGCCTGCGCGGCTGCCGTCTGGCCATCGTGCATCCCGAGATCACCGAGATGCAGGCGCGCGCCATCTTCGAAGCGGCAACCGCCGCTGGGGCCGCGACGGGCAAACCGGTGACGCCCGAGATCATGGTGCCGCTGGTGGGTTTCGCCGCCGAACTGGAATTCCTGCGCAAGGTGATCGACCGCACCGCCGCCCTGGTGCGCGCCGAGAGCGGCGTCAAGGTCGACTATCAGGTCGGCACCATGATCGAGTTGCCGCGCGCCGCCCTGACCGCCGGCGAAATCGCGGGCGCGGCCGACTTTTTCTCATTCGGCACCAATGACTTGACGCAAACGACGCTCGGCCTGTCGCGCGACGACGCCGCCCCGATCCTGGCCGCCTACGCCGATCGCGGGATCGTGGCGTCCGACCCGTTCCTGAGCCTGGACGTGACCGGCGTCGGCGAACTGGTGCGGATCGCGGCCGAACGCGGGCGGCGGACACGGCCGGAGCTGAAGCTCGGCATCTGCGGCGAGCACGGCGCGGACCCGAAGAGCATCGCGTTTTGCGAGGCGGTGGGGCTGGACTACGTCAGCTGCTCGCCGTTCCGGGTGCCGATCGCGCGCCTGGCGGCGGCGCGGGCGGTGTTGGGGAGGGGATAGGTTAATATCTTAATAAAACCGTGCACTTGCGAGTGGAATCACAAGAACCACGCGGCACGGAATTACTAACGCTTCAACCCTTACGTGACATGCTCCATCAAGAAGGATAAATTCATGCTGGATGCAATGCTGGGAAGCAACGTGATATGATTGGATCAGTTCGAATCAAAGGCTATCGCGGCCTGAACGACTTCGAAATGACTGAGCTCGGTCAGGTCAATTTGCTCGTTGGACGAAATAATAGCGGGAAGAGTTCGGTTCTCGAAGCCTTGTTCCTGCAAGCATCTGGAGGCGACCCTTGGGCGCTTTGGCAGATTAGCGCACGAAGAGGCGAACGAATCGAGGTCCTCACGGGCCGGAATTCAGACGCTGAATTGGACTTGTCGCACCTGTTTCATGGACATGAGCTTCGGGTCGGCGCACGACTCTCAATCCGTACCCAGAACATGAGTGCACGCAATCTTGAGTTGTCGATCGAAGAGTCGAGCCGCAACGAACCAGACTTGCTTCCGCCCGAAACTGAGGAGCCGCCCACTCAGCGCCTTGTTGTCAAGTTTGGTGGGCAACCGTCACCCGCTGTTTCAAGCCTTCCGCTCACATCGCGAGGCGGATTGCGGTTCGAATCGATCGATTCGCCTAGGCGCCTCCGCCGCACAAACAATGAACGACCCCGAGCTCAATATATTTCAACAGAATCATTGTCATCAGCAGAGCTGACTGCGATGTGGAACGAAGTTGTGCTTACTGATGCCGAAGAAAGAGTGCTTGCCGCGTTACGTTTTCTTGAACCCAAGATTGAGCGGTTGGCAGCAACGTCGGCGCCACGTGATTATTACTACCCTTCATCATCACGAGGCGGATTTAAGATCAAGCTGCGAGGCACAGACCAACCAATACCAATTGGAAGCTTGGGTGATGGAATTTGGCGGATGTTGGCGATGGCGATCTCAATCGTAAGGGCCAAAGACAGCATCCTACTTGTTGATGAGATTGACACCGGATTGCATTATTCAGTATTGGAGGATATGTGGAAACTCATTTCAGAAACAGCATCAAAATTTAACGTGCAAGTGTTTGCGACGACACACAGTCAAGATTGCGTGAATAGTCTCGCTACAATTTGCACACCGTCCAACGAAAATAGGACAACCATCCAAAGGATAGAAGCTTCCAAGAAGAAATCTATCCCTTTCAACGAGGCTGAAATTCGCACAGCTGCTTCAAATCATATTGAGATGCGCTAGCGTGCCCTTGCCCGATCCAAATCAGTTGATCGTCGAGGGTGTCGACGACCTCCACGCTGTCGTTGGCCTGATGAGAAACCACATGGTTTGGACCGACGCGCCGCGTCCGGTCGAGATAAAGATTGGCAAGAGTGCGAGCGAAATCCTGGAGGCGGCTTACCTGCCAACTGCTTTTAAGCAAAGCGGCTTGGTTGCGCTTGGAGTAATATTGGATGCTGATGATGTGTTCGAATCCCGCTGGGCCGGAGTTAAGCGATTTTGTGAACAATTCTTTGAAGACGTTCCGGCGATACTGCCCGTTGAAGGATTAGTTCTTGAGAATTCTGACGGAAAGCGTTGCGGTGTTTGGATCATGCCAGACAATTCGTCAGCTGGGATGCTAGAGACCTTTTGCAAGCAACTGGTGCCTCCGGAATGTGCGAGCACTTGGCAACTTGCAACGCAATCCATCGAATCAGCTCGTGAAGCTGGCGCTCCTTGGCGAGACGCACACAAGGAGAAGGCGCTTATTCATACTTGGCTTGCATGGCAAGACCCGCCAGGTGAGAAAATTGGAATATCGATTACTAGGAAAGTTCTGGATCCGCACTCACAGAGTGCGCAGCCTTTTGTTCGGTGGTTCAAGAACCTATATAAAATCGCATAGTGCGTAAAAAATATCGACTTGCTTGAAGGGATTGAATACGGTCTTCCGTGCCGGGCGAACGATCATCCCGATAATGTGACGCTGTTCTCACACTTGACTGGGCGTCTTGGAGGCCATCGCGCGGCCTGATCGATGCCGATCTTGGGCGCGGTCTGATCAAGCAGCGGGTCATGCCCGAGGCGTGCGGGGCAAGAAGAGCGCAAGGGACAGGGGCGCAGCGGTGGGTTCCGCACCGTCATCGCCTATCGGGCCGGGACGCGCGCGGTGTTTTTGTTCGGGTTCGCCAAGAGCGCGCAGTCCAACCTTGCGCCCAACGACGAGCGCGATCTGGCCGACTACGGGCGCATGCTGTTGGACCTCGGTCCCAAAGGCATCGACCGCCTGATCGACGACGACGAATTGATGGAGGTTGACGAGCCATGACCAAGACGGCGGCGAAGTCCAAATTCCGCTCCCCCATCGCCGAGGCCGTGCACGAGGGCATCTCCGGCATGCACCGCCTCGGCCTGGTCGACCGCCAGACCATGCGCGAGTTCGACGTGCGCTGCCTCACCCCGGTGGACGATCTCACGGCGGCCGATATCGTGGCCATGCGCGATAAG
This sequence comes from Hyphomicrobiaceae bacterium, assembly GCA_031367715.1. GTDB lineage: Bacteria > Pseudomonadota > Alphaproteobacteria > Rhizobiales > Hyphomicrobiaceae > JANYHF01. Next base: position 8,371 of record JANLQJ010000461.1, read on the forward strand.
GCCGGCGTCAGCCAGGCCGTGTTCGCCCGCGCGCTGAACATCACCACCGATTACGTCAGCAAGATCGAGCGCGGCGAAAAGCGGCCGCGCGGGGCGACGAGCTTTCGCTTGCGCCCGGCGACACGCGTAACCGCGAGCCGGCCGCCGGGCGCGCTGTCGCTGGTGCGGCGCAAGGGGCTGGATGCGATTTTGTGAGGGGGAACCGTTATGTGGGCACGGCGGCAGTTGGTAGGGGCGGTTTGCGTCCGCCCTTGTTCAGCGCGCCCAGCCGTTAGAGGGCGGCCGCAAGCCGCCCTTACCAACTGGCGCCGGGCCAAACAACAATCTGTGGCCATTTGACAATGCTCTTCCCCAATGCCCAACCTTTCCGATGCCCCACCCCCCCCCCCCAGAACCCCCCCCCCACCCCCCCACCCCCCCCCCCCCACCCCCCCCCGCCCCCCCCCCCCCCCCCCCC
>JANLQJ010000465.1:0-5408 GCA_031367715.1 Hyphomicrobiaceae bacterium
CCCGTCCAAGAGCTTGCCGCGCAGCTAGACGGGCGCACTGCTGTGCGCCCCTACGCTTGCGAGCACGAGTCAAACGATAGGTTGGACGGTATCAATTAGACTGTGGCGGCGCCCAAGAACCGCCTGCCGGCGCGGCACGACGCCAGCGGCATCGGCGTCTCCCTTCGGGTCACAGCGACCCATGAGCGAAATGGCGGCGACGCGAATGATCCATCTCTGCCAGCGGCGCGACCGGCAGCGTCCCGCGCACCGGCGAATGCCTCTTGTCGTGCCCTCGTGACGGTTGCTAAGCAGTCTTACGGCGCGGTGGGCTCATTGCCTCTGGCCATGCTGCAGGTGTTCTGACTGGTGCCTGTCTCGGGCCCCTGGGGGCTCTGGTCGTAGCAACCGGCTTGTCAGTTGGGGGGGGCATTCTCACCTATAAGTTCAACAACACGCTGGTGCAATTGGGGCAATGGCGTTGAAGCCGTTACGGCGTAGTGGGGATCGATTTTCTTCAAGATCTTCTTTAGATCCGCTCCACCAAGTTCGTCGAGAGCCACCCCGAAATAGTGAGAGCCGATCGCTTCATAAAGTTCACGAAATTTCGGAACCGTTGCTGCCGACTTAAATTGAGCAAGCACGAGCGACTGTGCGGCCTTGTCGACCTTTTCCATGGACGCAGCAAATACACTTCGGTTTTCGCCGATGGCCTTGAACAAATCGAAACCGTCCAGCTTGTTGCCGTTCATTGGAACACCTTTTTGATCTCAGCTACGAGGTTGTCCAGGTCACCGACGAGCGTACCATACTTCTGATTGAATGTGAATGCTGCGCCCGGACTATCGCCGCCTAAACTCATCGCTTGAGGCATCTCGCGCGATTCGGGCATCGCCGTCTCTAACACAACAAACCGTGGTTCCTGGCCCTTAGCGAGTTCCCGAATTTTTTCGGCATATGCATGGTAATGATCGAAGCGAGCCTTTCTCGCGGAACCAAGAGTCCACGCTAGGATCTTTTGGGGTTTCCGGGGTAGGCGGGTGATGAGCACGTGTGGAAGCCGTTTTGAACTCGAAAAGGGCATCTCGGCATGGACGCTATTGAGAAAAGCCGCGAGCCCCAAAAACGAAGGAGCATCTGGAACGGTTGGGACCAATATCAGGTCAGATATTGAAATCGCCGCCGTGGTCAAAGGCGAAATCCCTGGCGCACAATCAAATAGTATGTAAGCGAATCGATCACTCAACCGCTTGATCTCATCACCAAGAACTGATGTTATCTCGGACTCTATTTCGACCAAATTGCGCCTTTCTAACGTCATCTTGCGCAAGACCTCCCTTTCGGACAACCTCAAAGTTGTGCTAGAGGCGACAAGAGAGATGTCGAGGTAGTTGTTGCCTTTGGTCGTCTTTGATGCTTGGAACTTTATGTAATCTCCCAATCTCGCTGTTTTGTCGTTGTTGACAAAACGTCGAATCATGAACGCGTCAAGAGTCTTGGGGTTATTGTTATCGCTTCCAGGAATCCCATCGTGCAATTTCTTGAGAGTTTCTCCACCGGCCAAACAATAGGAGGCGGTTGCTTGAGTGTCGGCGTCAACGACGAGAATGGGGCCCAGGCCATTAGCAGCAAGCGCTTCGGCTAACGCGACTATCGTTGATGATTTTCCAACGCCACCTTTCATATTCACAACAGCAATCGAGCGAGCCGACATTCAAATCACCCCTGACAATTTACGGTGAACTATTTGTCGTTGCTCGTCTGTAAACCGGTTCGACGAAAGAAATCGATCTATTTCTTCTGGTGACGTAGGCTGCCTGTCGGCCTCGATACGGATTTCCCAGGTTGTGGGCTCCTGCGGATCACCAATAAGAACCAATCCTACGCCGTGTTTCTTGCAAGTGCTCTCTACCGCATCGAGTAAGGCCTCGGCACCGATGGGATGCCACACGAAGTACCCATAGTTACTCATCTTTGTTTGATTTAGGCTCTGATGAACTGCTTGAGTACCACCGACTGCGGATGCCTTTAGTTCGAAGGTGTAAACGCTCAATTGCGGAACCGGCAGTACACGAAACGGAGTGATACAGATTGCGGTGTAATCAGGACGGGTCCACTGCCCCTCACGCGTCCCCGACATGGACGTATCGACAACCATCCACTCGCAAATTGGATCTAACGATGGGAGGTCCAAGTCCTTCCAGAACTGCGTCTTGAGATACTTCTCCAGGCAGGGCATCAAATCCGGTTCAGCCCAGGTATTCTGAGGCGTTCTGGCGCCACCAATCCCTGGAACAAGGCGAACCATTCCACCTTGGCCGCGGGATCGTTCTATGGCTCCACGTCTAGATAGCTCTTCGATCTCGGCGAAGTAATCGTCTAAGCTAACAGGTCGATGAAGCTCTCGCGAAATCAAAGCCCTGACGCTCCTGTGTGGCACCGGTACGTCAGTATTGGCAAGTGCTTCGACGATTGCCTTGTAGAGGTTGTCTGCTGGCATGCCGTCCCTCCGTACCAACTGTTTAGGTGAAGGAATGGCGTGTATCAACCGGGACGTGAAGCGTCGGAGAATGCGCAGGCGCCGACGCGGGCGATGTGCGACGAGGCCAGACGATGATCAAGGCGGGCGGGTTCACCGCCTATTCGGGGCTGGCCGCGTGCGTGACGCTCGAGCATACGCGCATCCACAATGTGGCGCAGAGGGATACCGGTCGATTTCTCCTTCCGCCCCACCGCGACAGCGGCCCCATGACCGCTGTCGGGGTCCTGCCGACAAAGAGCGCAGCACGCGCCCGACATTCGCGACCAAAGCCTCGACCCGGACCCCGCGCGCCGGCAAGGCAAAACGCCACGTTATCCTCCGCAGGCAAATCAGCTAACGCTCTCAGCGACCTAGTCATTACCGAGGGGGTAGCAGCGTGGCGTATTTTCTGGCCGTGGCCAATCGCAAGGGGGGCGTGGGCAAATCCACCACCGCCGTCATGCTGGCCCATGCACTGTCGGCCTGGGGCGGCAAGCGCGTGCTGATGGTGGACTTGGATGCGCAATGCAACTCGTCGATGATCCTGATCGGCGGCGAAGGCTGGCTGAAGGCGCGCAACCAGCGCACCACCATCGCCGACTATTTCTACGACCTCTATGACGGCGTGATGCCGAACATGAAGGACTATCTGGTCCAAAGCGTCGGCGATGTCGCGGCACCCGGCCGCGCCGGTATCACGCTGATCCCGGGGTCGCTACTGCTGGAGGACGTGCAGGGCGAGCTTTATCTCAAGCAATCGACCGAGAGCAAAGACCCCGCGGTGGTCGCCAGCCGCGTTCAGGGCCGCATCAAGCATCTGATCAAGCGCTTCGAATTGGATTTCGACGCCGTGATCCTGGATTGCCCGCCCGGCCTCTCCTTCGCGGCGTTGGCCGGCGTGCAGCTGGCGCAGAAGGTGATCGTGCCGTTCCGCCCCGACTATGTGTCGCAGTTCGCGGTCGAGCGCATCGCCATGCTGGTCGAGGACAAGGCCAACCTGGAGGCGGTGACAGCGGTGCCAAAGGAAAACCGGCGCTATGTTTGCCTGGCCAACTTCGTCGAGCCCACCGGCCAGGACCGCTTCTTCATCGATCTGATCGCCGACGATCATCCGATGTTGAAAACCCAGCTGCCGATGAACCCGTCGATCGCGCGCTCGTTCAACTGGCTGCCGCAGAAACGCTCGATCGAGGAGAAATACGGTGCGGTCGCCGGTGACGTGCGTAAACTGTACGAGGAGTTGATCACGGTTATCGACGCTTGATGGGGATTGCAATGTCCAAGCTGATCGGCAAGCGCAAGCGTGAGTATCTGGCGGACGTGGTGCGGCAGGATCTGGACCTCGAGGCGGCGGCCGCCGATCGGCTGACCGAGCGCTTGGACGGCGCGATCCGCAGCCTGCGCACCACCAAGCAGCAGCGCCAGGGCGCGCGAGCCACGCCGGCCGCGTCGCAATCAGCGCCCGTCCCGCGCTCGGCCGCCGTGCCGTCGTTCGATCCCTACGCCTTCAACGCCATCCTGACGCTCAAGCGCGCCGGCCGCGAGGCGCTGGCCGACCGCCTGGCCGAAATCACCGAGGTGCAGCAGCTGCGCCAGCTGGCCGAAGCGCAACTGATCGGCCTGGAGCAGGATATGCGGGTCGACCCGGTTGCCATCGAGGACTTGCGCGAGGCGGTGCTGCGCGGTGTCGAGCGGCTGGTCGCGGACCGGCGCGCGGCGGCCAGTTAGGCGACATGACGTTTATCGTCCGCCCGGCCCCCACGCGCGGTTAACCGGCCAGCTTGGCCGCAGCCTCTTTCACCATCGGCTCCAAGCCCGTCCCGCCGGCGGCGATATGCGTGGCCAGCGCCTTTTTCATGCGCGGCTCCCAGAAATCGCGGATGTGCGAGGTTACCCCCGCCACCGCCTCGTCATGCGGATAGGACTTGAAGAAGCTGGCGATCTGGTTCGCCATGCGGACGATCTCGGTGCTGTCCATGGGGCTCTGTTCCGGGTCTTCCTGACGTCGATTTCGTGGCCGCAATAGCACACCAAGGCACTGCTGTCCTGTCCGTGGGACGGGCGGCGGCGCGCGGCGACAGTCACTTCGCCCGATCGGCATCGAAAAACATCACGCCATCGCCGGCCCGCGCCGCCAGCCCCATGCCGGCCTCGGCGGCGAGGCGCACCGCCAACGCCGTCGGCGCCGACACCGACGCCAGGAACGGCACGCCGACCATGGCCGCCTTCTGGATCAGCTCCATGGAGCAGCGGCTCGACACCAGCACGAAGCCCGCCTGGAGCGGCGTGCCCGCGCGCAACGCCGCCCCGATCAGCTTGTCGAGCGCGTTGTGGCGGCCGACATCCTCGCGCGTGAGGAGAATGTCGCCGCCCGCCGAGCAGAGCGCCGCCGCATGGGTGGAATGGTTGACGCGGTTGATGATCTGCTGGTCCGGAAACGCGGCATAGGCGCGCGCCAGGCTTTGGGCGTCGGGCGTCAGGCGTTGCCGCACCGGCCTTGGCCTTGCCACCGCGGCATCCAGCGTCTGCGCCCCGCAGATGCCGCAACCCGACCGCCCCGTCAGCACGCGGCGGCGCGTGTCGAGGCTCGCCTGCCGCTCGGGCGGGATGATGATGTTGAGCAAAAAACCGTCGAGGTTTTCCGCGATGCGGATGTCCTCGATGTCGGCATACGCCGCGATCCCCTCGGTGACGGTGAAGCCGGCGGCGAAATCGGCGAGGTCGGCCGGCGTCGCCATCATGACGGCGAAAAACGCGCCGTTGTAGAGCACGGCCGCGGGGGTCTCCTCGGCCAGGGTCCAGGTATGGGCGGACGCCGCCTGCGGGGCGGACGCCGTCTGCGGGACGCGCGGCGTCGCGGGGGCGGGCTCGAGCGGGTGCAGGCGGCCGGCGTAGGGGCGGGAGGTGG
>JANLQJ010000059.1:0-7057 GCA_031367715.1 Hyphomicrobiaceae bacterium
GGCGTCACGTTCACCGACGGCACGCCGTTCGATGCGACGTCGGCTGAATGGAACTTGAAGCGCTGGTTGGGCAAGGGCGATTTTTCCTGGATCGGGCTTTCCGATGCCTTCGACAGCATCGCCATCGACGATCCGCACAAGCTGACCCTCAAGCTCAAGCGGCCCGTTCCGGCGGGCCTGCTGGAACTCACGATCGTCCGTCCCGTGCGGTTCCTGTCGCCGAAGGCGGTCGATGACAAGGGCGCGCTGCTGGCCGCCATTGGCACGGGGCCGTGGAAGGTGGTGCGCAACGATTCTGCAGGCACGCTGCTAGAGCGGAACGACGCCTATTGGGGTCCCAAACCAGCCATGAGCAAGCTTGAGTTGAAAGTGGTGCCTGACGAACTGGCGCGCGCCAACGGCCTGCGCTCAGGTGACCTCGACGTCATCGGAGGCGATTGGGTGGCGCCGCTGTCGCCCCGCCGGGCCCGCGCGCTTGAGAAGGACGGCGTCGGCGTCGTCAGCGAGCCGGGCACCGCTACCATGTTGCTCGGCTTCTCGCCCAAGTCGCCGGTGATGGCCGACCGCGCCGTGCGCGACGCCATCCATGTCGGCATCGACCGGGCGGCGATTGCATCGATCTTGTTTGAAGGGCTGGCCGATCCAATTGCCGACCTCTTTCCCGCCAACATTCCGCAATCGGGCACGCGACATGCGGTTCCGGCCCGCGATGTGGCGGCGGCCAAGAAGCTGTTGCAAGCTGGCGGCTGGGCCGAAAGCGGCGGCGGCTGGAGCAAGGGCGGGACGCCGCTTGACCTCGATTTCCTGGTCTCCGAAGAGTCGCTGCCGGGATCGCGCCGCATCGCCGAGATGATCCAGGGCCAACTCACCGAGATTGGTTTCAAGGTCAAGGTCTCAACTGTCGACAACGCGACCATGCATGAGCGCCGGCCCGCGTTCAAATACGACCTCACGTTCTTTACGACTTACGGCGCGCCCTACGATCCGCACGGCTCGCTCGGCAATTCCTTCGTTACCGCCGTCGACAGCGGTCCAGACGGCAAGATCTTCATCTCCGATGCGCTCGACCCGCTGGTGTTGGGGGCGCTCAAGGCCAGCGGCGACGAGCGGGTGGCCAAGATGCAGGCGCTCTACGATTGGCTGGATCAGAACCGGGCCATCTGCCCGCTGGTGGTGGTCAAGCGAATCTGGGCGCATAGCGCGCGCACCAAGAATTTCTCGCTGCCAGCCACCGATTACGATCTGCCATTCGCGGGCGTGACTTTGGCCGGCTGATACGGACCTAGCGAGGGCGATGCTTTGCTCAGCATTATTCTCCGCCGGGCCGGCGTCGCCATGCTGCTGGTCGTGGCCGCCTCGGCGCTGACCTTCGGGCTGGTCGCCGCCGCACCCGGCAACGTTGCCGTGCTGATGGCCGAACGCGCGGCCGGGCCGGGGGCTGATGGCGCCATGATCGCGCGCATCGCCAAGGAGCTGGGGCTGAACGATCCCTTGCCGGTGCGCTATGGCCATTGGCTGTTGGGCGCGGCGCGGGGCGATCTCGGAATATCGCTGAGGACGGGCAAGCCGATCTCCACCGAATTTGCCGGACGCATCCCCGTGACGGCGGGACTGCTGGCCGGTGGTGGCGTCATCATGCTGGTTTTGTCGCTCGGACTTGGGCTAGCAGGCGCCATCAGCAACGGCGGCATCCTGGACCGGGTGCTGCGCGCCGTCGCGCTGGTCGGCGCCTCGACGCCGAATTTCTTCGTCGCCGCGCTGCTTGTCATCCTGTTCTCGGTCACGCTCGGCTGGCTGCCGGCCTTCGGAATCGGCAGCTTCGGCTCCTGGTTCTTGCCCTGGGTGACGGTCTCGCTGTTCCCGGCCTGCGTGCTCAGCCGCGTCGTGCGCGTCAACTTGCAGGAGATGATGTCCCGGCCCTTCGCCACCACGGGGTTCGCCAAGGGCTATACCCGTACCGGCGTTCTGGTGCGCGAGGCGCTGCCCAACATCGCCATCCCCTACCTCACCACATTCGGTGCGCAGTTCACGCTGATGATCCTCGGTTCCGTGGTGGTCGAAACCGTCTTCGCGCTGCGCGGCGTCGGCGCCTTCTTCATCGAGGCCATCCGCTTTCGCGATTTCGTCGCCATGCAGGCGGTGCTGTTGCTGTTCATCGTGTTTTTCGTTGGCACTAACCTCATTGTCGACATGCTCGGTCTTGTTATCGATCCGCGGTTGCGGCGAGCGGAGCAGACATGACCATGGATCGCTCCGCCTTCAAGGCCCTATCCAGCTGGCCCTGGGCCGTGCTCGCGCCGTCGATCTTGTTCGTGTTCGTCGCCCTGCTGGCTCCCCTGCTCATGCCCCACGACCCGAGCAAGCAGGACTACGCGGCGGTGCTGGCTGGGCCGAGTTGGTCGCATTGGCTTGGTACAGATTATCTTGGCAGGGATATGCTGAGTCGCCTCATTGGCGGCGCGCGCATCTCGCTGGTCACCATGTCGATCGTGCTCCTCTCGGCGTTGGCCATCGGCGTGGTCATCGGCTCGCTCGCGGGCTACGTGGGCGGCAAGACCGAGCTGGTCCTGATCAGCCTGATCGATATCGCGCTGGCGCTGCCCAGCCTCATCATCGCGCTGGCCCTGATCGGCATTCTCGGGCCGGGCTTCTGGTCGATGATCCTGGCGCTGACATTGGCATGGTGGGCCAACTATGCCCGCATGAGCCGCGCCGTGGTCGCCGCTGAATTGCAGCAGCCCTATATCGAGGCGGCGCGCGTCATGGGGGCGGGGCATTTGTGGATCTTTACACGCCACATCCTGCCGCATGTGCTGGCGCTGGTCGTCGTCTATGCCAGCGCCGACGCGGGCGCACTGGTGCTGGCCATCGCCACGCTGAGTTTCCTTGGCCTCGGTGTCGAACCGCCGACACCCGAATGGGGCCAGATGCTGGTGGACGGCATGAGTTACATTGAGGAGTACCCACGTCTCGTCATCCTGCCCGGCCTCGCCCTGACGCTGGTCGTCGTCAGTTTCAACCTGATGGGCGAAGCTTTTGCCTTGCAAAAGGTGCCGAGCCCGGTGCTTGGCCGGTTGCTCGTCCGCCGTCAGCGGGCGCGGGCGGCCGAGGAGTTGGGTCGACAGGCCATCGAAACTGAGGTGGTGCGCTGATGACGTCCGCCGCTCCGATTTACTCGATCCGCGATCTCGTCATCGATCTCTACACCCCCACGATCACCGTGCGGGCCGTAGACGGCGTATCGCTGGATGCATTCGCTGGCGAGACATTGGCCGTCGTCGGTGAAAGCGGCTCGGGCAAAACCGTGATGACGCTGGGTCCACTCGGCCTCCTCCCCGAGGGCGTCACAGTCAGAATGACGGGATCGGCCAAATCGGCGGAGCGCGAACTGATCGGGACGCGCGCGCGCGATCTCTCGGCGCTGCGGGGCCGCGAGTTCGGCGTCATCTTCCAGGACCCGATGAGCGCGCTCAATCCGATGTGGCGCATCGGCCCGCAGATCGCCTCGCAGTCCCGGCGGCTGGCAGGGCTGTCGCGATCCGACGCGCAAGCCGCCGCGCTGTCGCTGTTGAAACGCACCGGCATCCCCGACCCGGAGGACCGCTACGGCCGCTACCCGCACGAACTGTCCGGCGGCATGCTGCAACGCGTCATGATTGCCCTGGCGCTGGCAGGGCGTCCGCGCGTGCTGATTGCCGACGAGCCGACCACCGCGCTGGATGCGACCGTGCAAGCCCAGATCCTCGATCTGTTGCGCCAGATCCAGCGCGAGGATGGGCTCGCGATCCTTCTCATTACGCACGATATCGGCGTGGTCGCCGCCGTCGCCGACCGCGTCATCGTGCTCTATGGCGGGCAGATCGCCGAGCAGGGAACGGCGCTGGAGGTATTGACCAAGCCGGTTCATCCCTACACGCGCGGATTGCTCGCCTCGGTGCCCGATTTCCGCCGGGCGTCGGGCGGGCCGTTGCAGGAAATCCCGGGCATCCCGCCGAGCCAGACCCGGCTGGAACCCGGCTGCCGTTTTGCTGAGCGCTGCGCCAGCGTGCAACCGGCGTGCCGGGTCCGGCGGCCGGTGCTTGAGGCTGTCTCGCAAGGCGCGTCCGGCCCGCAGCCGGCGTCCGGCCATCTGGCTGCCTGCCCGGTGGAACTGATCCGTATCCGGGAGCGTGCTAATGGCTGACGCGCCCGCCATCGAAGTCCAGGGCTTGAAGGTCCACTTCCCGAGCGGCGACCGCAGCCGCCCCGTGCGCGCTGTCGATGGGGTCGACTTCTCCATTCCGCGCGGCGCCTTCCACGGCATCGTCGGCGAATCCGGCTGCGGCAAGACCACGCTCGCCCGCACCATCGTGGGATTGCAGCGCCAGACCGAAGGCCGGGTGCTGATCGGCGGCCGCGACCGCACCGAATGGCGGCTTACCGATAGAAAGGCCTTCAGCCGGCACGTCCAGTTCGTGTTCCAGGACCCTCTGGGATCGCTCAGCCGCCGCCAGACCGTGCTGCAATCGCTCGACGAACCGCTGGCGATCCACGGCCTGGGGTCGCCCGCCGAACGCCGCCGCAAGGTTGAAGACCTGCTCGACCTGGTCGCGCTTCCCGCGACCGCGCTCGACCGGCTGCCGCGCTCGCTCTCGGGCGGACAACGGCAACGCGTGGCGATCGCACGGGCGCTGGCTCTCAATCCCTCGATCCTGGTCTGCGACGAGCCGCTGAGCGCGCTCGACGTGTCCATCCGGGCACAGATCGTTAATCTGTTCCGCTCGCTGCAGAAGCGGCTGGGGCTGACCATTGTTTTGATCGCACACGACCTCGCCATCGTCCGCGAAATCTGCAGCGCCGTCACGGTCATGTATCTCGGCCGCGTCGCAGAAGCTGGCGAAACCGCGCCGCTGTTCGCCGCGCCAGCCCATCCCTACAGCCAGGCGCTATTGTCCGCCGTCCCGTCACCCGACCCGCGCATCGAGGCAGCGCGCCAACGCATCATCCTCGCCGGCGACCCGCCGAGTCCAAGGTCGCTGCCGGCGGGCTGCCGCTTTTCGTCTCGCTGCCCCGTCGCCGCCGAGCGCTGCCGCATCGAAGAGCCGACGCTGCGCCCCGCCCCCCACGGCGGCGAGGCTGCCTGCCACTTTGTCGAAGCGGACAAGCGGCCGGTGATTTGAGCGCGACTCCCTGGTCAACCTCAATGGCGGCCTTGGTCGCTCCGGCGACGTTTGAAATTCCAGTCGAGGATGTACTTGCTCTTGACCGCCAGAATGACAGTTACGAGCGCGGCAAGTCCGATGAGGACAGGAACCGTCATCGGCGTCGAACCCATGCCACCCGCAAAGAGCAATGCTCCGACACCGGCATGCAGCAGGACGGCTACCGCCACCAGCATGGCGACTACGCCGATCGGCCAGTGGCGTCCGGCCATGCCATGGTGCGAGTGGCTCGAGTGAGACGCCGCGCGGACCCCGGCCGGGTCGTCCGTCACCTGGGCCGCCAGGCGCGCCGGAACGGCGCCTCCGGAATGCGTTGCGCGAACGAACTGCAGGTCCTTCATGCCGACTGCGCCGCTATCGGCGACCGCTAGGCCTGCGTTGCTCAGCAAACTGACCATATCCGTCAGCTTGCTGTGGCCATGGGGCCGATGGAAGTGGTCGAGGAGGCTCTTTTGGCTATGATCGCCCTCCCCGAAGTCGATAGCGAGCACGCGCCCACCTGGCTTCAGCACCCGCCGCATTTCCTGGGCCAGCTGCTGGCGGCTTGGTCGCGGCAGGTGATGCAGCACGAGCGTGGTCACGACCACGTCGTAGCGCGCGTCGGGAAAGGGCAGCGCCTGTGCCGTGCCCACTTTGAATGTCGCGCGGCTCCCTTGACGCGTCGCCTTGCGCGTGGCCCGCGCAATCATCTCGGGAGATGCGTCGATGCCAATGACCGAGCCGGACGACCCAACCTGCTGCGCCGCGAGAATCGCCAGCGCGCCCGTCCCGCACCCGACGTCGAGCACCACCTCGCCCGGCTGAAGCCGCGCAAAACTCAGCATCTTTTCGCGAAAGGCGCGCTCGCGCCCGAACGTGAACAGCCAGACCAGCAGATCGTAGCGACGAGCGCCATGCAGAACCAAGCCACGGACACGCGGCGCTGTTAGTTGTTGCTCTATGTCAGCCATGGAACTTCTCCGTTGCAAATCCGGTTTCTGGACAGCGTGTGCGAAAACAGACACTATGTGCGGGGCGTGGTCAAAGGACGACTGGCGCAGCGTGTCCGTTTCGGGACGATCTCAACGGTCTGACCGGGAAAAGGTGGAGATATGACGAAGGGCAGCATCGACCGCCGGGTCAACCGCACTCGGGCGTTGTTACATAATGCCCTGCTCTCACTGATACTAACGCGGGACTACGAAGCAATCACGGTGGAAGACATCTGCGAAAGTGCCAACGTCGGCCGGTCGACGTTCTATGCCCACTATGCGAGCAAAGACGATCTCAAGCGCAGCGGCATCGACGATCATCTCCGGCAGGTTCTCGCGGGACATCAGCGGGAGGCCGCCACGACGTCTGGCGCTGGCGATCCCGGCCGCAGGTTTGGGTTCAGCTTGGCGATGTTTGAACATGCGCGCGAATACAAGGCTCTCTATCGGGCGCTGGCGGGCGGCCGGGGGGGCGCCATTACCGTGACGGCGATTCGCAAAATGCTTGCCGATCTGGTCCGGACGGAGCTGGCATCTGGCGGGAAGGTTGCTTCGCCGCAAGCGCCACCGCTCGATGTCACCGTGCAGTTTGTGGTTGGCGCGTACATGGCCATCCTGATCTGGTGGCTCGACGGCGGCGCCAAGCTGTCTCCCGAAAAAGTCGATGCCATGTTCCGCCAGTTGGTCACCGTGGGCGTTGCCTAGAATTGCAGCTCGCAGGGCATCGCATAGCAAACCCTTGCCCTATCCTATCGGGGAGGATAGGACAAACGCATGCCCCACGACAGCCACCCCAGCATCGTCAAACGGTTGAAGCGCGCCGAAGGGCACCTGCGCGCGCTGATTGCCATGATCGAGGCGGGCAAGCCGTGCCTGGAATTGGCG
>JANLQJ010000093.1:0-8835 GCA_031367715.1 Hyphomicrobiaceae bacterium
CGTTTTCGGCCGCCCTTTGGGTCGCCGAACCCGGGCGCCCGGTGCGTTGGCGACGCTCGACGATGCAACCGCATCGCCTTCGCGCCGCCGCCTGCCGTTCGCTCCGGCCTCGGCGATCGGACGTGCCAGGGATTTGCGATAGTGGGTACTAGCCATGTTTCCGGACCTCTTGCTCGATGGCGCCGAAAATCGACTGACCCGATGCGTCCTTCATCTCGATACGCACGGTATCGCCAAAGCGCAGAAATGGGGTCGCCGGCTTGCCGTTTGCGATGGTTTCGATGACGCGCAGTTCGGCGATGCAGGAATAGCCGAGGCCCCCGGCTGCAATGGGCCGTCCAGCTCCGCCAGCCGTGTCCTTGTTCGAGACCGTGCCTGATCCCACGATGGTCCCCGCGGCAAGCGCCCGCGTCTTGGCCGCATGTGCGATCAGGGCTCCGAAATCGAACGTCATATCAACGCCGGCATTGGCGCGGCCAAACGGATTGCCGTTGAGATCGACGACAAGCGGCAGATGCAACTTGCCGCCGTTCCAGGCATCGCCAAGTTCATCGGGCGTCACCGCGACCGGCGAGAACGCCGAGGATGGCTTGCCCTGCAGGAAGCCGAAACCCTTGGCCAACTCCGCCGGAATGAGATTGCGCAACGAGACGTCGTTCACCAACATCACGAGGCGGATGAATTTGCCAGCCTCGACTGCCGCGACGCCCATCGGCACATCGCCGGTAATGACCGTGACTTCGGCCTCCATATCGATGCCGAAGGCCTCGTCAGCGAGCAGGATCGGTTCGCGCGGCCCGAAAAATGTATCGGACGCGCCCTGATACATCAGCGGATCGGTCCAGAAGCTCGCCGGCATCTCGGCGCCGCGTGCCTTGCGCACCAGCTCCACATGATTGACGTAGGCTGATCCGTCGAGCCACTGATAGGCCCGTGGCAGCGGCGAGGCGCAGTCGTGCTCACGGAAGCGGAAGGTTGGGATGGAGACCAGTTCCAACTGCCGGGCCAGCAGGGCAAGCTTCGGCGCTGCAGTGTCCCAATTGTCGAGCGCCGATTGCAGCGTCGGCGCAACAGGTCCGGCGTCGACGGCGCGGGTGAGATCGCGCGAGACGACGACGAGCCTGCCATCACGGCCCGATTTGATTGACGCGAGCTTCATGGTCGGCCATCGAACTTTCTTTTGAGCCCATTCCAGCAGTCCGCATAGTCAGCCTGCAAGCAGTCCAGCTCGGCCGCATAACGAGTGAGATGTTGTGGGTAGCGGGTTTCGAACATGAAGGCCAACGTGTTCGACAGCTTGTGCGGTTTCAACGCCACCGTGCTGGCGTTCTCGAACGCCGATTTGTCGGGGCCGTGCGGCAGCATGCAGTTGTGCAGGCTGACGGCGCCGGGCGAGAAGCCATCGGGCTTGGCATCATACTGGCCGTAGATCAACCCCATGAACTCCGACATGATGTTCATATGATACCAGGGCGGGCGGAACGAGTGCTCGGCCACTGCCCAGCGTTCCGGGAAGATGACGAAGTCGACGTTTGCGGTGCCTTCCTCGCCTGACGGTGCCGTCATCACCGTGAAGATGGACGGATCGGGGTGGTCGAACAAAAGCGCGCCGACCGGAGAGAACGTTCGCAGATCATACTTGTACGGTGCATAATTGCCGTGCCAGCCCAGCACGTCGAGTGGCGAGTGATCAATGGTACACTGATGGAATTTGCCACACCATTTCACCGTAACCCGACAGGCCGTCTCCTTGTCTTCGTAGGCCGCAATCGGCGTCTTGAAGTCGCGTGGATTGGCAAGGCAATTGGCGCCGATTGGCCCCCGCCCGGGAAGCGTGAACTTTACCCCGTAGTTCTCGCACAGATAGCCGCGGGCCGGGCCGTCGACCAGCTCGACCTTGAATTTCAGTCCACGCGGCAACACGCAGATGTCGCCTGGAGCCACCGTGATCTTGCCCAACTCGGTAAAGAAGCACAGTGCGCCGGCTTGCGGCACAACCAGCAGCTCACCATCAGCGTTGTAGAAATAGTCATCGACCATCGATGCACTGACGAAGTAGAGCCCCGCCGACATGCCGGTCTGCGTATTGACATCGCCGGCCGTGGTCATGGTGCGGATGCCACTGACGAAATCGAGCTTGCCGGTTGGCGCCGCGGGTGGGCTCCAACGCATCGGGCCGATAGCGTGGTGATGGTCATCTAGACAAGGAGCCGACTTCCAGAGCGGCATGTCGATGCGCTGGAAACGCGAGGTATGCTGTACCGACGGCCGCATGCGGTACAGCCAGGAGCGTTCATTGGAGCCGCGCGGCGCGGTAAAGGGCGACCCCGACAGTTGCTCGGCATAAAGACCATAGGCGCAGCGTTGCGGTGAGTTCTGGCCAATTGGCAGTACGCCGGGCAGTGCCTCGGTCTCAAAATCATTGCCGAAACCGGGCATGTAGCCGGGCACGATCGCGCTTTCCATGGTCATTCTCGCATTGGTTGCACATGCGACTAACTTGTGTCAAGTATCAGACATGAAAAACGACTTCATCCTCGAGGATTTCCTGCCGTTCCGGTTGAATCGGCTGGCCGCGGAAGTCTCCGAGCGGCTGGCGGCAATCTATGCCGAGCAGTTCAATCTCGACATTCCGAAGTGGCGGGTGCTGGCCACCCTGTCGAACCAAGGCGAGACGACAGCTCAAGATATCGTCATCTCGACCCGCACGCACAAATCCACCATCAGCCGCGCGGTACATCAGCTGGAAGCGCGCGGCCTGGTCGAGCGCACGGTATCGGGCACCGATCGGCGCGCCAATGCCTTGGGCCTCACGGCGGCGGGCAAGCGGCTGTTCAGCCAGTTGCAGCCGACGGTTCTTGCCTATGAGGATGCGCTGTTGATGCAACTATCGGCGCCGGATGCCAAGGCATTGGCCCGAGGGCTGGCAGCACTGGAGGCGACGCTCAACTTAGGCAAGGGCAACAAATCATGAGGCTTTATGGTTATTTTCGCAGTTCGGCCGCCTACCGAGTTCGCATCGCGCGCAACCTGAAGGGCGTCGCGGTTGAGCATGTTGCGGTTCATCTGGCGCGGGATGGCGGCGAGCAGATGCACAACGGCAACCTTGCCCGTAATCCACCAGGACTGGTGCCGACCTTGGTGTTGGATAACGGGACCATGCTGACTCAATTGCTCGCTATTATCGAAGATATCGATGCGACAGCGCCCGAACCGCGTCCCACCCAAACTCTTCACCTTGAAAACGCATAAGCACTTGATCAGGACTGTACTCTTACAAAGCGAACGGTGGGTTACTGGACACAGGGAGCGTGGAGCGCAACGCCGAGTAGTGCAAAGGCGTGCTCCTGAAGAGCGGTTGGACGCGCGAGCGTCTGGATCGTGCGACCGGCCTCGAACGGCAGGGCCACTTCGTTGATCGTCAGTGTGCCAAGATTGGCGATCAGATCGCGCCAGGTCATGATCGGCGTGCCGTCGCTGGTCGCCCGCGTCGTGCGCTTTGCCAGCGCCGCCGGCCGGAGCGGTCCCGGACACTTGATCCGGGATCGAGGCGCGCTCGCAGGCCTTCGGCTCGTGGTCGGTGAACAGGATCGAGGCCAGCGCACGTCGCATGTGGAACTCGACGTAATATGACAGTATGCAGAGGAATACGTGCGCCTTGACGCGAGTCCCGAGCCAGTGGTGCACGGGCCGCACCTGCATATCGACACCCTTCAGTGTGCGGAACGCCCGCTCGACCTGCGCCAGGCTCTGGTAGGCCGCGACCGCCGCCTCCGGCCCGAGTTTATCCGATGGCAGACTGGTTCGGATGAAATAAAGGCCATCGAGCCGTGTTTCGGCTGCGATCTCGTCCTGCTTGCGGCTGAAGGTGAAGCGGCCGTCGGCGATCTCGAGCGCGAAGTGTTTCTTCATCTTATTCTTGTTGATGACTTCGGCGGCGAGGTCCGATTCGGGACCTTATCGATGACCATGCCCAACAAGAATCACTGTTCGCGACCGTGGGCAAGAGGGCTACATGGACACGAGTGTTGCGGTGCAGACTTACCGGGAGCTCGCGCCGCCTGGACTTTCAAGCAAGAGACAGTGAAAAGTTCGGCCTAATTCCCGCCGATCCCCTTCAAGCAGCAAGGGTCCGGTCGGTGGCATTGGCGATTGCCTGCGAAATCCATCCGCTCAACAATCTGCTCGTTCTCAATTACCTGAAGGGGCCCTGCAACACATGCCGCCGCAGACAGAAGCCTGGTATCGCCATTGGCTGTTGGAAGGTGGCCTCAATGCCCTTGAGCAAATGCTGCCTGGCGATCCGTTCTGTTTCGGCCAAGCGCCGACTATGGCGGACTGATGTTTGGTAAGGTTGTTCAATGCGCGGCGATTCAAGGTCGGTTTCGAGCAGCTGCCGAAAATCCGTCGCGCAGAGTCCAACTGTGTACAGCTGCCGTCGTTCATGGCGGCGCATCCGTCCCGCCAACCAGACGCTGAATGACGTCTGGTCCTGCCGTCGAACCCAGCACAAAGGCGGCGAACGATCGTCTGACCGACGCCGCGTCCACGCCTTTGCAAATGAACATGATGCGGGATGTCCGGTTGCTGCCCGGCCAACGCTGCATATGCAACGGCGGAGGCACCAGCTGCTGCACGGCATGCACGGCGACCGGAGCCAGTTCGCCCTCGACCGCCAGGATGCCCTTGACGCGCAGGATGGCCGTGCCGTGCCGGTTCAGCAGCATCGACAACCAGAGGCCGAAAGCGGGCCAGGCGATCGGCTGATCGAAACTGAGCGCAAAGGCCTCGATATCGTCGCCATGGCGGTTCTTGTCGTGGTGATGGTGATGCCCGTGGTCGTTCTCGGCCTGGCGCTGCGCCTGCTGCTCGCTGGCAAACCAGCGCTGCACCTCGGCGCTCTTGCTGGCGAGGTCGAACAGGTCGTTACCGAACAGTTCGCCGGGATCGACCTCGTCTTCAGCCGCGCGCAGAACCGGCGCGAGCGGGTTCAGCCGCCGCAAGCGCGCCAGCAACTGTTGGGTCGCCGCCGCGGATGGTGCAGCACAAGCAGCCCGACTGCAGCAACACCATGTTTTCGTCGATACGCTCCAGCAACTCGTGATCGAGACCGACTTCGCCGAACTCATTTATCAGCACGGCGGTGTCGGCCATGGCTGGCGATTGCAGGATGCGTTTGAGCAGGGTTGTCTTTCCCGAGCCGAGAAAGCCGGTCAGCAGGTTGACGGGCGTGAAATCGGAGATGCCGCGGCGATTGGCGTCAAGCATTGAGCCGCTCGCGCCTGGCTAGGATCGCTGGTTCCAGTGGATCGAGCGGCCTGCCGGCCATCTTCTCGGCCAAAGGCCACAGTGCTGCGAGATTGTCGATGACCTCGGATGCTCCCGTCTTATTTCGCAAGATGTAGGCGCTGCCTTGCCAATCCTCGAGACTGAGGCTCCACAGTCTCAGAATGCTGTTGGCCTGGGCGATGCGGATCATCCGCTCGCGCCGCCGGTCGTTGGGGCTTGCCCCGCGCACATAGACGCCCTCGCGTTGCACCGGATCGGTCCAGTGATCGTTGCCGCCCAGGACACCGCAGAGCGTGCACATGACTAAATCTCATTCTTAACCGGGCCAATCGAGGATCTGGCCAAGCGACATCTGGCCAATCGACATCTGGCAAGTGGCGGCGAACTATCGCACTATCGCCCAACACCGCAAGTCGAGAGCGGTCGTAAACCGTCAGCGCCGGTCAGCGCCAGGCAAGGGCAGCAGGTATGCCGTCAAAGGGGAAGAACCCGCTCAAGGCCCCCGCGGTCATCCAGCGCCGCCGCTTGCGCGTGCTGGGCACGGACATTTCGTTGCTGGAGTCCATCCGTCGTCAGGCTGAGTCCGATCTCGGTTTCGGTCTCGATTTCGAGGTGTTGGACTTTCCCAGTTGCCAGCGCAAGGCGGCGCTGCACCCCGACACTTATGACGTTTACGATCAATGCTTCCACAACCTCTCGATCGTCTGGTTCTGGGGTGCGCTGCAACCCATCGATACGACCTGGATCAGGGGTTGGGACAAGGTCAATGACCTGACCAAACGGGGTGGACTGAACACTTATGCCCGGCGCGGCTATGGCGATGCGCCGGCCGACAAGCTCTACGTGCAGCCGGGCCATTCTCTCGGACCCGCGCCGTCGCGCTATATCGCCATGCTGCCGACCGTGCACAATTTCGACTCGTTCGGCTACGACACGCGGGTCTTTGGCGACGTGATACCTGGCCGCGAGAGCTGGGCCATGCTGTTTGATCCACGCGGCAAAGGGCGCCTCGCGCTGGTCGATGAGCCGGCTATTGGCCTGTTCGATGTGGCGCTGGCGGCCGAGGCGTCCGGCGCGCTCAGCTTTGCCGATATCGGCAATATGAGTGTCAAAGAAGTTGATGCGCTGTTCAAGTTCCTCGATGGCAAGCGGCGCGACGGCTTCTTCCGCGCCTGTTGGAGCACGGCGCAGGAAGCCGGTGAACTGTTCCGCCAGCACAAGGTCGCAGTGGCAAGCATGTGGTCGCCAGCCTACAACGAATTGGGTGCCGAGGCCGACGCAATCCGCGAGGCAGCACCTGAGGAAGGTTACCGCGCCTGGCATGGTGGCCTCAGTATAGCGCGCCATGTCGAAGGCCCCAAGCTCACTATGGCCTATGAGTATCTCGACTGGTGGCTCACGGGCTTTCCCGGCGCAGTCATGGCGCGCCAGGGCTACTACGTGCCGGTCCCCACAGCCGTGCGCGAGGAGTTGAGCAAAGCCGAATGGGGCTATTGGTATGAGGGCCGCGAGGCAGCCGAGGATCTGGTCGGGGCCGATGGCAAGACCATTGTGGTTCGCACCGGCGCGCGGCGCAGCGGTGGCAGCTATGGCGAGCGGGCCAGCCACATCGCCTTGTGGAACACGGTCATGGATGAGCACAACTATGTTTCGCGCAACTGGTCCCGATTCGTCAGCGACGTGAACGGACGGTCGCGATGAGCGAAACCGCCACACGCCTGGTCTCGCCCAAGCGCTATGAACTGATCGCTACGGCGTTGCGCGCCAACATCGCCACTGGCCGGCTGCCCAAAGGCTTTGTGCTGCTGGAAGGCCCGATTGCGGATCTGATGCAGACCAGCCGCGCTCCGGTACAGGCAGCATTGCGCATCCTGGAAGACGAAGACCTCATCCACCGCTTTGGCGGACGCGGCTATCTTGTTGGCCTGCCAGAGCCATCGCTGGCGCCGATCCGTCGCGACGTCCGCCTGCTCGGCCTCAGTATCTCGAATGAGATCGACGAGGCGCTGCAGAACCGCGGGCTGTGGGAGCTGGTTTATGACGAGGTCGAGGCGGCCGTCGCGGCATGCCTGATCTTCGGCGAATTCCGCATCATCGAGGCTGAACTTGGCGCCGTTTTTGGAGTCAGCCGCACGGTGGTGCGCGATGTGCTGAGCCGTCTGCACGAGCGCGGTCTGATCGCCAAGAACCAAAGTTCGCACTGGGTTGCTGGT
Organism: Hyphomicrobiaceae bacterium; assembly: GCA_031367715.1. Lineage (GTDB taxonomy): Bacteria > Pseudomonadota > Alphaproteobacteria > Rhizobiales > Hyphomicrobiaceae > JANYHF01. Next base: position 7,503 of record JANLQJ010000093.1, read on the forward strand.
CCGCTGACGGCGCAGTCGGTGCGCGAACGGTTCCAGGTGCGCCAGCTGCTGGAGCCCGAAGCCCTCAAACTGGCCGCCTCGCATATCGACTACGACAGCGTTGCCAAACTGCTCGCCCGCGAAAGCACCCGTCGCGACACCAACCATCCGGCTACGGACTGGGAAGCACTTGAGCGCGCGTTGATGGAACATTGCATCTTGCGCGCGCCCAACGCCCATCTGATCGAGCTGATCCAGCACAATCAAATGCCGATCGCGGCGGCCTATCGCGCGCTCAGCCGGCTGGGTTTGCCTGAGGACGAAATTGCCGCGGCGGAATACTGGACTTTGTTTGATCTGATCTCGGCGCGGCGCATCGATGCGGCGGCAGCCTATCTGCACCATCACTTGAAGGTCATCGCCGAAAAAAACCTTGCACGGCTGAAGATCGTGGCAGTGGTCAGCGAGACGCGGTTGGCGGTGCCGTATCTGACGCCCTATCGGATGGAATAACGTATTTTGCATCCAAAAGACGTTTATTTTTGAGGACTTGCTCGTACCGACTTCCGCCAAACGCAGATAACTCGGGCCCGTGCCGCCAAAGCAACTGAACGCTTCCTCAATCGCCACTGGCGCGGCCATTGCCTTCTCCTCATCGGAGAAGGGATGCAGCCGCGAGCACTGGTATCCAGGCAATAGTGTTCTGGAACAATCAGTTGGCACCCACCGATGCTGTCATTCCCGCGCCGGCGGAAATCCCAGGGCAATTCAATTCACGACAGGTGTCGGTGCGCGATTCCTTCTCCCATAAGAAGAAGGAAGGTGGCGGCCTCTGCCTCGGGAGATGACAAGAATGGCCCTGGCGGGACTCCATGCAAGGCAAAGTTTGCCTCGGCCCTATCAGCCAAGAAAGCTATTGATCCATCGAGCCGTTCCAGGCGTCTAAGCTCCTGCGCGCAACCGGACTGCATGGACCCGCCTTCGCGGGGGTGACGATATGGTGCCGCAGTTCTCAATGTGGGGGCAGGACACCAAATCGTAGGGGCGACACTTGTGCCGCCCCTTCGCTTCAGACGCCGTGCCCCACATTGAGAATTGCCGGATATGGTGGGAGCAATTTGCATGAGTCAGAACAATAGCGACCTGATCGAGCGCGGATGGATCGATTGCTGCGATGCCTGTCTAATACCGTCCAACTTATGGTTTGACCTGTCACTTTGAAGGTTCGTGGCAGAGGTCATGGCGTAGGGGCGCACAGCAGCGCGCCCGTCTAGGGCGGTTTGCACCTCATCTGCATCAGCGGTGGCCGCAGAAGTGGGGTCAGACCCCATTCGAGCCAAACCCCGTGTCGGGG
>JANLQJ010000099.1:0-14248 GCA_031367715.1 Hyphomicrobiaceae bacterium
CGTTTTCGGCCGCCCTTTGGGTCGCCGAACCCGGGCGCCCGGTGCGTTGGCGACGCTCGACGATGCAACCGCATCGCCTTCGCGCCGCCGCCTGCCGTTCGCTCCGGCCTCGGCGATCGGACGTGCCAGGGATTTGCGATAATGGGTACTAGTTGGCCGAAGCCTTGGCGATCTCATATTCCGCATCGGCATGGCGCATAACGCCGGTGGCCGGATCGTTCCACAGCACGCGCGCAGGAGCAGCAAAGAGCGAACTTGCAGTGGCGCCGCCATATCACGCCGTCGCTTCGCCCCAGGCCAGTATGGTTTCCAGCACCTCACGGAGGACCGCCTGCACCCGCGCCATTTTGGCTTCGCGAAAGGCGAACGGTGGCGTCTCATCCATATAGGCACGGCAAGCCAGTTCCATCTGAACCGCATGCACGCTATCACCGGGGCGCCCGTAGTGGCGCGTGATCCAGCCGCCTTTGAAGCGGCCGTTGACGATGTAGGTGAAGCCTGCCGCCGAGGCGATCACATCCGCGATGGCAGCTTCCAGCGACAAGGCACAGGAGGCTCCCTGGTTGGTGCCGAGATTGAAGACGGGGAGCGTGCCAGGAAACAGCCGCGGTACCACCGAGCGGATCGAGTGGCAATCGTAGAGCATTGCATAGCCGTGCGCGGCCCTGATGCGGGCTATTTCGGCAGCCAGCGCAGTGTGATAGGGATCGAAATAGGTCGCACGGCGTTGAGCGATTTCATCACGATGCAGTTCCTGGCCGGGAAAATAGAGCGGTTCGCCATCAAAAGTCGTGGTGGGCACCAGCTCGGTGGATGCCTGTCCTGGATAAAGCGAGGCGCCAGATGGATCGCGGTTGAGGTCGATGACGTAACGGGAATAATTGGCGGTGAGGATAGTCGCGTCTAGCTCGCCGCCGGCAAAACCGTAGAGCCGTTCCAGCCACCAGTCGGTATCAATCAGTGAGCGGCCTGTGGGCGTGAGACGCTCCGGTAGACCCGGCATCAAGTCGCGACCGGCATGGGGAATCGACAGGATCAGTGGCGAGCCACCTCGCTGCAATGTGTAGACCGGAGTCACCTCGCGTCCTCCAACGTCGGGAGCGTCTCCGATCCGACGGCTGCGCCGAGCGCTCCGCCGGCGACCAGTCCGGCTGCAAACTCGATTTCCGGCGATAGGTACACGTCATTCTCTTCCAGCGCCGGCCGTCCGGCGACCAGTGCCAATGCCTTGGCAAGGCGTGGGCTGCTGGTCAACGGGGCGTGGAAGCCAATGCCGCGTGCCGCCGCCAGCAACTCGATGGCGATGATGTTGCCAGTGTTGACCGCCATGTCGCCGAGTCGGCGCGCGCCGTGCGTGGCCATCGACACATGGTCCTCCTGGTTCGCCGAGGTGGGGATGCTGTCCGTCACGGTCGGCACCGCGCGCGTCTTGTTCTCAGCGGCGAGCGCGGCGGCCGTGACATGGGCGACCATGAAACCGGAATTGAGTCCGGCGTTTTTCGTCAGTGCCGGCGGCAGCCGCGAGATGGTGTGATCCGTCAGCATGGCAATGCGCCGCTCTGCCAACGAGCCGATCTCGGCAATCGCCAACGCCAGATGGTCGGCGACAAAGCCAACCGGCTCGGCGTGGAAATTGCCACCCGACAAGACTTCGCAGGTATCGGCGAACACCAACGGATTATCAGTAACGCCGTTGGCTTCGATGATGAGCACGCCAGCGGCATAGCGCATGGCATCGAGACAGGCGCCCATCACCTGCGGCTGGCAGCGCAGGCAATAGGGATCTTGCACACGGTCATCGCCAATGCGGTGCGATTCGCGGATGGCGCTGAGCGCGAGCAGCGATCGCAAGGATGCCGCTACGTCGATCTGTCCGCGCTGCCCGCGCGCGGCGTGAATTCGCGGATCGAAAGGCGTGTCAGAGCCTTTGGCGGCGTCGGTGGAGAGCGCACCGGTGACGAGCGCGGCACTGAACAGCGTTTCGGCCTGGAACAGCCCGGCCAGCGCCAATGCCGTCGACACCTGCGTACCGTTCAACAGCGCCAGCCCTTCCTTGGGGCCGAGCACGACCGGCTGCAATCCAGCCTTAGCCAAGCCAGCGGCCGCCGGCATCATCTTGCCACGCACCAGCACCTTGCCCTCGCCGATCATCGCAGCTGCGAGATGGGCTAAGGGTGCCAGATCGCCACTGGCGCCGACCGAGCCCTGGCCGGGGATCACCGGCAGAATATCCTTGGCCAGCATATCGGCCATCATCTGCACAACCAGCCAGCGCGCGCCGGACAAGCCGTGGCACATGTTGGTGATCTTCAAGGCCATCATTAGCCGCACGATGTCGGACCCGAGCGGCGCTCCAACGCCGACGGCATGTGATACCACCAGATTGCGCTGCAACAGCGCGGTGTCCTTGGGATCGATGCGGGTTGAGGCCAGCCGGCCGAACCCGGTATTGATGCCATAGACAGCCTCAGTGCCGCGCGCGATGGTGTCGATCAGCTGCGCTGCCGCATCGACACGGGCGCGGCTTGCGGCGTGCAGGAGGACGGGCGCGCCTTGATAGAGAGCCCGCAAATCCGCCAGCGTCAGCTTGCCCGGCTCAAGTAAAATCTTCGTCGTCAAAGTCACTGACACGTCCCCCAAAGATCCGCGTACGCAGCGGATTGAAACCCATGCGATAGGCAAGCTCGGCCGGCTCGCGGACGGTCCAAACGCACAAATCGGCGCGCTTGCCGACCGTAACCGTGCCGATGGTACCCTGCATACCGAGCGCCCGCGCGCCCTCACGTGTCACGCCGAGCAGCGCCTCCTCGGGCGTCATGGCGAACAACGTACACCCCATGTTCATGGCCAGCAGGATCGAGGTCAGCGGCGAGGAACCTGGATTGCAATCGGTCGCGAGCGCAATCGGCACGCCAGCTTTGCGCAGCGCCTCGACTGGCGGCTTCTGCTTTTCCTTGATGAAGTAGAAGGCGCCCGGCAGCAGCACGGCCACCGACCCGGATTTGGCGATAGCTGCGATGCCCTCAGCATCGAGATATTCGACGTGGTCGACCGACAGCGCGCCGAACTCGGCTGCCAGCTTGGAGCCGCCAAGATTGGACAGTTGTTCGGCATGCAACTTAACGGGAAGATTCAAGGCCCGCGCCGCCTCGAATAGTCGCCGCACCTGAGCCGGCGAAAAGGCGATGCCCTCGCAGAAGGCGTCCACGGCATCGACCAGGCCTTCCTTCACCGCAAGTGGCAGCTGCTTTTCGATCACGTCCGTGATGTAAGCATCCTTGTCGGTCATGCCCCCTTTGCCTACAAAATTGGGTGGCATGGCGTGGGCACCCAGATGCGTGGTCCGGACGGTGACGCGCGGACCCATCTTCTCGGTGCCAAGTTCGCGCGCGACCCGCAGCATCTTGGCCTCGGTCTCGGCATCGAGCCCATAACCGGACTTGATCTCGACGGTCGTGACACCCTCGGCTACCAGCGCGCTCAGCCGCTCGAAACTTTCGATCAGCAGGATGTCCTCGCTGGCCTCGCGCACTGCCTTCACAGTCGAGACGATGCCGCCGCCAGACTTGGCGACCTGCTCGTAGCTCGCGCCCTCCAGCCGCATCTGCCACTCGGCGGCGCGGTTGCCGGCATAAACGAGATGGGTATGGCAATCGACCAGTCCCGGGGTCAGCAGCCCGCCTTCGTGGTCGTATTCCAGCTCGGCGGGCGGGGCGTCGTCGCGCGACCCGACATAGCTGATGAGACCGTCCTTGATCGCGACGGCGCCGTCCTCGATCAGTCGCACGGGCTGACCGGGCGCGCTTTCGCCGGTCCAGATTCGCACATGGGTGACAACCAAGTCGGCCTTTGACATGGGGCCTCAACTCCAGGAAACAGATAGAACAACGAGTTTGCATGGAGGCCCAGCTTGGGCAAGTTGTTCTTCGACACCGCATTGCTGCCCGGCGGCTGGGCTGACGCCGTGACCATCGAGGTCGCCGCGGATGGCGTGATCGCGCGCGTTGCCGCCGGATCGGTCCCGCCACCCGATGCAACCCGCGCGGGCATCGGCTTGCCGGGCATGCCCAATCTGCACAGCCACGCCTTCCAGCGCGGCATGGCCGGATTGGCCGAGGTGGCTGGCGACACGCCCGACAGCTTCTGGACCTGGCGGCAGGTCATGTACGGCTTTCTCGATAAGCTGACGCCTGACGATGTCGAGGCGATTGCTGCTCAACTTTATGTCGAGATGCTGGAAGCCGGCTTCACGTCGGTCGCCGAGTTCCACTACCTCCATCATGCGCCCGACGGCTCGCGCTATGCTGATTGCGCGGAAATGGCGGGACGCATCGCAGCGGCCTCGGCAGCATCGGGAATTGGCCTCACGTTGCTACCAGTGCTTTATGCCAATGGCGGCTTCGGCGGCCAGACGATACAGGCGCAGCAGCGGCGGTTCGCATCGCGCGATGTGGAGGCTTTTTCGATACTGGTCGACGGGGCCCGCAAGTATGCCGGCATGGTGGCCCATGCCAATGTCGGCATAGCGCCTCATTCACTGCGCGCGGTGACGCCGGAAACTTTGGCGGCTGCGTTGCCATTGGCGGCAGGTGGCCCCATCCACATTCATGCCGCCGAACAGACTCGCGAGGTTGACGATTGCCTGGTGTGGTCTGGCCAGCGTCCCGTCGAGTGGCTGCTCGGTCATGCCGAAGTCGATGCCCGATGGTGCCTGATCCACGCCACGCACATGACTCCTGACGAAACGTCGCGGCTTGCGCGCTCTGGTGCGATTGCGGGTTTGTGCCCGCAGACCGAAGCCAATCTCGGGGACGGCATTTTTGATGGCGCAGCTTATTTGTCCGCTAGCGGACGGTTTGGCATCGGCACCGATAGCCATATTCGGGTTGATCTGGCGGAGGAATTGCGCACTTTCGAATATGGCCAGCGGCTGCGCGATCGGCGCCGCAATGTGCTGGGCGAAGCTGGCAACTCCACCGGCCGCCGCCTTTATGGCGAGGCCTTGCGTGGCGGTGCCAAGGCGCTAGGACGGGCTTGCGGCGCACTGGCTGAGGGGCAGATCGCGGACATCGTGGCTCTCGATCATCGCCATCCGATCCTGGCCGGCCGTGCGGGTGACCGGTGCATCGACAGTTGGCTGTTCTCAGGCGACGGGCGATGCGTCCAGTCGGTCTGGGCTGCTGGCCGGCAGGTGGTCGCCGAGGGGCGGCACGTCGATGCCAGCACGATTCGCGCACGCTTTGCGCAAACCATGCAACGATTGCTGAGCAATTCCACATGACGCAGTCTTCCCAGAACGACACTGACTCGCCGGTGGCCCATGCGCGCGCCTTAGCCAAGGCCGGACGGACCGATGAGGCGGCGGCGATTGTCATCCGTCTGCTCAAGGAGCAGTTCGGCCTCGATGCCGGTGCGATGCGGATCAATTCCGATATCTACAGCCTGAACTCGATGAACGGCACGTTCGAAGCTGGCGGCCAGCCGCTGTTCTTCAAGTTTCATCAGGAGGAGAACGAGGGCGCCATGTCGGGCGAGTATTATCGCGCCCGACTGCTTGCCGAGGCGGGGTTGCCCGTCGATCTGCCGCTGCACGCCTCGACCGAGGCTGGCAGGCAGATCCTGGTTTACCGCCGCCGCACCGAGCCGCGCTTTGCCGATGTGCTGCGTGGGTTGGACGTGGCGCCGGATGTGGCCGCCGAGGTCGATGCTCTGTCGGCGGAGCGAAAATTGAACACGCAGCTCATGGACGTGTTTCGGGCCAGCTTGCACCCGATCACGCCGGAACAGTCGGCCGCCGAGCCGATCCATCGGCTGTTTCACGAGCGGTTGGTGACGCCTGGAGAGCCGGGCAAGTTGGGTGGACGATTTGCCAGTTTCTATGAAGACAAGGCCTTTGAGTTCCCGGTCTGCGGAATTGATTGGCAAGTGCTGAAGGATCTCATCGTCGTGGTCAACGGCATCCGCTATGACCGGACGATTGGCCAACTGTTCGACGAAGCGTTCATCCGTTTACGCCCCGACAAACTCGCGGATGCGGGCGGCGTGACGGCTCATGGCGATGCGCATAACGCCAATGTCTGGTTCTCTAGCGGGCCAGGCGCTCGCGAACTGATCATGTTCGACCCGGCCTTTGCAGGCAGCCATGTTCCTACTCTGCTGGCCGAGATAAAGACGACGTTCCACAACATCTTTGCGCATCCGTTGTGGCTATACGAGCCTGGCGAAGCGGAAAAGGACTGTCATGCTTTCGTCCGGCGCATTGGCGATACGGTCCGTATCGAACATACTTTGCGTCCGAGTCGCGTTCGTCGCGGACTGCTTCAAAGCAAAGCCGATCAGGTCTGGCGGCCGCTGCTGGCACTGCTGTCAGAGTTGAAAATGTTGCCTACCGATTGGCGCCGCGTCGTCAAACTCGCCCTGTTTCTATGCCCGACGCTGGTCATGAACTTGCGCGCTGGCGCAGAAGGTGGCTCGCACAACCCGGTTTCGTCCGCCATCGGATTGGCGACCGCCATTAGCATGGGCGCCGAACCGGATGAGCCCGACGCCCTGTCGCAGATGCTCGATGCAGTTACGCCGAAGGGCTGACCACCTCGCCATTGACCACCAACCCCTCGCCCTTGGCGGTTATCTTCACCCGGTCGCCGTCCTTCACCTTGCCAGCCAAAATCTGGTTCGCCAGCGGGTCCTGCACGCTCCTTTGGATCACGCGTTTCAAGGGGCGCGCGCCATAAGCGGGATCGTACCCCTGGTTCGCGATCCAGGTCTTGGCCTTTTCGTCCAGTTCCAGCGTGATCTTGCGATCAGCCAGGAGCTTCAGCAAACGTCCCATCTGGATATCGACAATCGCCGTCATCTGGTCGCGCCGCAAGCGGTGGAACAGGATGATGTCGTCGAGCCGGTTCAGGAACTCGGGCCGGAAGGTGGCGCGCACCACGCCCAGCACTTGCTCGCGCACCTCCGCAACCTCTTGGGTCGCATCGGTCATGAATTCTGAGCCGAGATTGCTGGTCATGATGATCAGCGTGTTCTTGAAATCAACGGTGCGGCCCTGGCCGTCCGTCAGGCGGCCGTCGTCGAGCACCTGCAACAGCACGTTGAACACATCCGGATGCGCCTTTTCGATCTCGTCGAACAGCACGACCTGATACGGCCGCCGCCGCACCGCCTCGGTCAGCGCACCGCCCTCCTCGTAGCCGACATAGCCCGGAGGCGCGCCGATCAGACGGGACACGGAGTGTTTCTCCATGTATTCCGACATATCGATGCGCGCCATGGCGTGCTCGTCGTCGAACAGGAACTGCGCCAGCGCCTTGGTCAGTTCGGTCTTGCCGACGCCGGTCGGGCCCAAAAACATGAACGAGCCGATCGGCCGGTTTGGGTCCTGCAGGCCGGCGCGCGCACGGCGGACCGCGGTTGAGACGGCCTTCACCGCCTCCTCCTGGCCGATCACGCGCTTGCCGATCGCCGCTTCCATATTGAGCAGCTTGTCGCGCTCGCCGGCCAACATGCGGTCCACCGGCACGCCGGTCCAGCGCGACACAACCCCCGCGATATGATCGGGCGTCACCGCCTCCTCGACCATCACGCCGGCGCCCGTCTGCTCGGACTCCTCGATGGCCTTGAGTTTCTTTTCCAACTCCGGAATGGTCACATATTGCAGCTCACCGGCGCGATTGAAGTTTCCCTTGCGCTGCGCCTGATCCAGCTCGTTGCGGAAGGCCTCCAGTTGCTCCTTCAGCTTCTGCGCATCGCCCAGCTTGCTCTTTTCAGCCTGCCAGCGCTGCGTGATGCTGGCAGAGTTTTCTTCCAGATCGGCCAGCTCTTTTTCAAGCTTAGCCAGGCGATCCTTAGACGCCGTATCGGTTTCCTTCTTCAGCGCCTCACGCTCGATTTTGAGCTGGATGACGCGGCGATCAATCTCGTCCAGTTCCTCGGGCTTGCTGTCGACCTGCATGCGCAGACGCGATGCCGCTTCGTCCATCAGGTCGATGGCCTTGTCGGGCAGGAAGCGGTCCGTGATGTAGCGGTTGGAGAGCGTCGCGGCCGCCACCAGCGCCGAGTCGGTGATACGCACACCGTGATGCAGTTCGTACTTTTCCTTCAGTCCACGCAGGATCGAGATTGTGTCCTCAACCGTTGGCTCACTGACGAACACCGGCTGGAAGCGGCGAGCGAGCGCGGCGTCCTTTTCGACGTGCTTGCGATACTCGGCCAGCGTTGTCGCGCCGACACAATGCAGCTCGCCGCGGGCGAGCGCAGGCTTCAGCAAATTGGACGCATCCATCGCGCCATCCGCCTTGCCGGCGCCGACGATGGTGTGCATTTCGTCGATAAACAGAATGATCTTGCCGCCCTCGGCGGTTACTTCGGACAGCACCGCCTTCAGTCGCTCCTCGAACTCGCCACGGTACTTTGCGCCCGCGATCAGCGAACCCATGTCAAGCGCGAGCAGTTTCTTGTCCTTGAGGCTTTCGGGCACATCGCCCTTGACGATGCGCAGCGCCAGTCCTTCGGCGATGGCGGTCTTGCCGACGCCCGGTTCGCCGATCAGCACCGGATTGTTCTTGGTACGCCGTGACAGCACCTGGATGGTGCGGCGGATCTCCTCGTCGCGCCCGATCACGGGATCAAGCTTGCCGGCAGCGGCAGCTTCCGTCAGGTCGCGGGCGTATTTCTTCAGGGCGTCGTAGCCCTGCTCAGCGCTGGCGCTATCGGCGGTGCGTCCTTTGCGCAAGTCGTTGACGGCCTCGTTGAGCGTCTGCGGCGTCACGCCAGCCCGCGCGATGGCTTTGCCGGCGTCGGTCTCCTTGTCCATGGCGAGCGCAAGCAACAGCCGTTCGGCCGTCACGAACGAGTCGCCTGCCTTGTCGGCCAGCTTCTGCGCCTGCTCGAACAGCCGCGCCGTGCCGGCCGCCATATAGAGCTGCCCGCCGCCGCCTGACACCTTCGGAATGCGGGCCAGCGCCTGGGCCGTCGCGGCCAGAGCCTCCTCGGGCCGCCCGCCGGCCTTGCGGATGAGCCCCGAGGCCAGCCCCTCCTCGTCATCAAGGAGCACTTTCAGGATATGTTCAGGATTGAAATTCTGGTGCCCCTCGCGCAACGCAAGGCTTTGTGCGGCTTGCACAAAACCGCGCGCACGCTCGGTGTATTTCTCGTAGTCCATGGTCCCTCCTCGGCGCGCCGTCGCTGCCCCTCGGGCACAGCGTTGGCGCCGTCATCGAACGGCGTAGTTGATCACATAACGGACCTCGAAGGCATCCGGTTGCGGCGTGATGGAAAGATATATGGTATGGTTTTGGGTCGGTGGAAGAGGTCAGGCCGCCAGAACTGAATATTTCGACCCCGAAAGCGATGAGGTTGCCTTGGCTGCCGAGAATGAAAAATCCGAAGGTTTCAAAGAGGCAGAGCAGGCGCTCTATGTGCCACCGCTCGATTTGAAGGTCTCACCGGAGGCGCTGGCAGAAATCCGGCACCTCTATCATCAGGCGTTTAGGCTTTACGGAAGCTTGGCACTTTGGAACGTACGCGAATACGAGAACCCCTCTGCGGACGCCGCGCTTGGCATTACGCGCGCGCTCAGGTTTGAAGGCAACATGTCCTCGCGACGGCTCGCCGAAAGAATCGAGGCGTTGTGCCATGCCAATAAGTAAGCTGCATTCGAGAATCCTGCGATTGCTTGCCAGCCAGCGCAATCTGGAGAGCTATGTTGCGGGCGGGGTGCCGATCAACAGAGACGGTCCGCGACTGTCCAAAGACATCGACATTTTTCACGCCCGCGAAGTCGATGTTGCGCTTGCCGCCGAAACCGATGTGTCGATTCTCTTGTCGCATGGGTTCAAGGTTGAGTGGCGTCGGCGTCAACCGGGCATTTTCACCGCTACGGTGGCGCTCGACCGCGATGAAACCCATCTTGACTGGGTGGCCGACAGCGACTTTCGATACTTTCCAGCTGTTGCCGATCCTGATTTTGGATTTGTACTGCACATAGCCGACCTTGCAGTGAACAAGCTCATGGCTGCGGCCGGCCGACGCGAAGCCAGAGACGTGGTCGATCTGCTAACAATTCACGACAAACACCTCAGCCTGGGCGCAGTCGCTTGGGCTGCCCTGGTGGTTGCGCCTGGCTTTACGCCGGAGACTTTAGTTGCCGAAATCCGCCGCAACGCGCGCTACCGGGACGATGATTTTGAGCGTCTCGCGGCAACGGCAGAGATCGACGCTGGCGATGTAAGAAAGAGATTGACTGCCGCACTAGATGCAGCCGAGATTTTCATGAAAGCGATGCCCTCAGATAAGGTTGGTTTGCTGTTCTTGAAAAACGACAAGGTCGTGCAACCTGATCCAAATGCGCTTGAGCAATACCTGGAACATGCCCCGCAGCGTCGCGGCCACTGGCCATCCAGTTCCGAGATCGGCGCTGCGATGTTAGAAAAATACACCAATCCAGATAAGACCACCTAGTCCACCATGCAAACCCGCCGCACCATCACCGTCGCCGGATGCCACGCCGAAGGCGAGGTCGGTGACGTCATCATCGGCGGCGTGTTGCCACCCGCCGGCACCACCATGTTCGAGCGTATGCGCACCATGGAGCGCGATCACGATCACATCCGCAAGCTCCTCATCTGCGAACCGCGCGGCTCGGTCGCCCGCCATGTCAACCTGATAACGCCGCCGATCCGGCCCGATTGCGACGCCGGGCTCATCATCATGGAGCCGACGGAATATCCGCCGATGTCGGGCTCCAACTCCATGTGCGCGGCGACGGTGCTGCTGGAAACCGGCATGGTGGCGATGACGGAACCGGAAACCATCGTCTGGCTGGATACGCCGGCGGGGCGGGTGCAGGTGCGCGCCGAGTGCCGGGACGCGCGCGTCCGCGCGGTTGAAATCACCAATGTGCCGAGCTTCGTCTTCCATCTCGATCATGCGCTGGAGATCACGGGCGAAAAGCCAATGACCGTCGATGTCGCCTATGGCGGCATGATCTATGCCAGCGCCAACGCCAAGGCTTTAGGGTTTACGATCGCCGCGGACGAGGCGCGTGACCTTGCCGTGCTCGGCGAAAAAATCCGCCGCGCAGCCCGTGAGCAGATCGTTTGTGCGCATCCGGAAAACCCAGGCATCAGCGGTGTTTCCATCGTGCAGTTCGCGATGCCGTTCGAGGGCGTCGGCAAAGTCACGCGCAACACCTGCATCGTGGCGCCGGGGCGCTCGGATCGCAGCCCGACCGGCACCGGCACGTCGGCGCGGATGGCGATCTTGCATGCGCGCGGGCAGATGAAGGTCGGCGAGACCATGACGCACGCGTCGATCATCGGGTCGCAATTCCACGGCCGGATTGTCGAAGCGGCAACCGTCGCTGGCAAGCCGGCGATCATCCCTGCCATCAAGGGGCGGGCCTGGTTGACCGGCATGCACCAGTATTTCGTCGACCCCGAGGATCCGTATCCAACCGGCTACGTTGTGTCCGACACCTGGGGTGTCGGTGGCGGCACCGATCAGAACGCCTGAGCGATCGGGTTACCGGCCAAGTGCTACCGAAAACACGATGATCGCGAGTGCGGCCAGGAACAACGCACCGACAATCAGCCAGCCCGCCTTATCGGCACCATGCGCATCCACAGCGCTGGGGGGCGGACCCACCGCGACCATCGCAGCGCCCACGGATCGATTGGGCCTCGCCGCAAATGGCGTTCCGGCATCATCGTCGCCGGGCGCTCGGTTGGCGCGCACCATCGGCATCATGATCAGGCCGGCGGCCAGGAACACCAACACGACCGCCAGACCCCAACGCTGCTCGCCGGTTGCCGCCGTCAGCCCGCCAACCAGCAGCGGAGCGACAAACGACGAGGCCTTGCCCGAGAAGGCAAACAGCCCGAAAAACTGCGTGATGCGGTCCTTGGGCGCGAGGCGCGCCATCAGCGAGCGGCTCGATGCGCCGAGTGGGCCGGTAACGAAACCAACAAAGATCGTGAAGCCGAGGAACCAGCGCTCGGCCGTTGAGGCCAGAAAGCCGCTGCCTGGTGTCTTGGCCGCGACCTCCTGCGTGAACAGAACATGCGTTTCGTCAATCGACACGACACCTGCTGCCGCAACAAAGGCAATGACCAATGCGCCGATGATGACCGCCTTCGGGCCGATCCGGTCGTCCAGCAACCCGCCGATGGCGGCGCCGATCATGGCGGCCACGATCAGGATGATACCGAACAGGCCCAGTTCCACCGCCGTCCAGCCGAACAGCGCCGTACCATAGATGCCGCCGAACGAGAACATGGCGAGCAGGCCATCGGTGAACAGCATGCGCGAGACCAGGAACAGGATAATGTCCTTGTGGTGCCGCAGCTCGCCAAAGGTCTGCTTCAAGCCGTCAAGGCCGCTTTGCGCGCGCGCCAGCTGCCGGTCGGGTGTGAACAGAAGCATTGGGACGGCGAAGATCAGCAGCCACAGCGCGCAGAACGGGCCAACCAGCCGGTCGCCCTGGTGTGACGCGAAATCGAGGCCGATCAGCGGATGCAACCCAAATAGCGTTAAGCCCGTGCTTGGATTGCCAACCAGCAGCCCCGCGACAATGACGAGGGCCGTCAACCCGCCCAGATAGCCGAGGGCCGCGCTGGTACCCGATAAGATGCCATAGCGCTCGGGCGGCACCAGTCCAGGCATCATGGCATTGACGAACGTGGCCGTCACCTCGGCCGCAACCGCGGCCAGCACATAGGCGATCAGGATCCAGCTCAGCCGGTCAGGATGACCCGGGTCGGCGAACCACAGGCTGGCCATACCCGCCATGAAAATAAGCAACGAGACCACGATCCATGGTTTGCGGCTGCCGGAGGCATCGGCAAAGGCCCCCAGCAGCGGGCTCAGGATAGCTACCGCCAAGCCTGCTGCGGCGATCGCATAGCCCCAGATTTCCTGCCCGCGTACCGGATTGTTGATAAAGCTGTTGGCAAAGAAGGGCGCAAACAGGAAGGTCGTGATCAGAGAATAGAACGGCTGGGCGGCCCATTCATAAATCAGCCAGCTGAAAAGCCCAAGGCCCCCGGCGCCGGCCGCTGCCTGCTGCACACTGAGGTTCCGGCTGCTCGCCGTAGCGCTATCTACCATATGCCGTCCCATCGCGTTGCGTGCCCCACTGAAAAGAGTCTAGCGGCAGCAGCCGGGTGAATGTCAATCTTTGGCCGCGTCGCACTTTGACCGCGTCGCAAGGGGCGGGCGAGGGCGATTGAACTCAGAAAAGGCAGTTGTCAGGGGCGATGGAGCCGATAATCGTTCATTATCAGGCGCATGAGCAAGGATCTGACGCTGCGGTCGCTGCACCTGTTGGGTGAGCAACCGCTGGTTGAACCGTCGGTGCAGACGAGCCCGGCAAGCCTCGATACCTTCGCGGGTCCGGTGCGGGTGGCATGAGGCCAGGCCACTGCGTTTTTGCCGCTGGGACAGCTGCCGTACTTCATCGACTTCCTGAAAGTCTCGGGCCAGTTCGATGCCCTGGTTGCGGACTGTCCGTTGACCTGCCGCAGCCCGAATGCACCCAAGGTTCGCGACGTGCTCGGCACGATGATGCTGTCGATCCTGTCGGGGTACAAACGTTACGCCCACATCATGGCGCTGCGCGGCGATGGCGTGCTGCCCGAGCTGCTCGGCAAGAGGAAGATCGCCAGCGTAGACCCGGTTCGCTGGGCGCTCGCCGCGATCCCTGAACCCGAGGGGACGACTTGGCTGCAGCGACATCTCGATCGGTGCACTTATCCTTTGCTCGCCGAACCCTAAGTCATCGACGTCGATACCATGGTCAAGTCGCTGTACCGCTAACAGGACGGCGCAGTGGTCAGTTACAATCCGCGGAAAAAGGGCCGGCCGAGCCACGTTCATCACAGCCATCTGCTGGCCGGGGTATGCTTGGTCATGAGGGCGGAACGGCGCCCGGCAACCAGCACGGGAGCAAACATGACACGCCCCGATTGTCGGCTCTGATCTAGCACCTCGGTTGCTGCGCGGCGACGCAGGCTTTAGCTCCGTGGAGGTGATGCGCGAGCCGAGCCGCGCGGCGTTGGCTATCTGTTCATGCCGCGCCGAACCAAGACCGTCAAAAGGCACTTTGGCCAATTGCCTCCGCGGCAAGCCGCGACGGCACTTTGGCTTGTTGCCTCCGCGGCAAGCCGCGACGGCACTTTGGTTTGTTGCCTCCGCGGCAAGCCGCGACGGCACTTTGGCTTGTTGCCTCCGCGGCAAGCCGCGACGG
>JANLQJ010000148.1:0-30868 GCA_031367715.1 Hyphomicrobiaceae bacterium
CCATCCTCGTCGAAATCGACGAAACCTGGACCGCCTCCCTGCAACCCTATGTCAACTGGAATAACGTCGATGCGGATTAAATCCACAGCCTAAAGTCCAGACATCAGGTTGCGTTATCCAAGCTCTTGGACGGGCGCACCGCTGTGCGCCCCTTGCGAGCACGAGTCAAACGATAGGTTGGACGGTATTAGCCAGCTGCGACGCACAGTATCATTTGTTCCACCGTCACCGCCGCCCCCCTCCTGCAATCACCTCGCCGTGTTCCCCTCATCCCAAACCTTCTGCTCCCACAGCTCCACCTTGTTGCCGTCGGGATCGATGATCCAGGCAAAACGGCCGTTCTCATGCGACTCCGGACCTTGGGTGAGAGCGATGTCGCCCCGCGCCAATTGAGCGATCATCCCATCCATGTCATCGACCCGGTAGTTGATCATGAAGCCGGCCGCGCTCGGGGCGAACCACCCGCTGTCGGACGCCGCCACTCTGATCAGATTGCGCTCGTCGAACAAATCGAGCTGCAAATGCCCGGCATCGGCCAGTTTGGTGATCGCGCCCCTTTTCAGCGCCGTGATCCAGTCGACCCCGTCCAGCTTGGCGATCGCGTCGATCGGCACAGTCGAGATCATGCAGCGGTCCGGGGTCCCCATTGGGAAATGAGCGTTCCTGAACCGAGCATCGGTTCCACCACGGACCGCGCTCATTTTCCAATAGGGTGCCCCGTCGCCGACCATGACCAGCCGTTCCAAACCGAAGCTGTCGCGCGCTTTCTCCACCTGCGGCAGCAGCGTCTTGGGATCGCCGGCGTTGCCCTCGAACACCGATACCGAGACCGGGCAGCCGCGATCATCCGTCATCAGACCGTAGTTGACCACGGCCTCCGCCGGGGCAGGCTCTGCAGCGTGCCAGGCCTGCCGCCGCGGCTGTAGCCGCGCCTGGCGAGCGGACACGTAATACCGGCCAACCTATCGTTCGACTTGTGCTCGCAAGTGTAGGGGCGCACAGCAGTGCGCCCATCCAAGAGCTTGCCGCGCAGCTAGACGGGCGCACAGCAGTGCGCCCCTACGCCATGACCTCTGTCATGAACCTTCAAAGTGACAGGTCAAACCATAAGTTGGACGGTATAACGTCTTCGAGCCAGCTCGATGTGAACTCGAACAGCACATTGTTTTAGCGGCTTGCCGCGGAAGCAACAAGCACCAGGCCACCGTCCTTCAGATGTCGGTTGGCGAGCCGCTTCTCGATCGTCTCGTGGCGTTCGACCAGCCAATCCATCGCGGCGTAGAGTTCGTCCTCATGCGCATCGGCGACACCCAGATCATCGGCCAGCGTCGTATCGGTCCAGGCGCCGACCATGCCGAGCTTGCTGGCCTCCGGCGCGATGATGCGCCCGGCGATCATGGCGACCGGGGCGCTCGCCTTCAAGCGCGGGACCGGCAAGACACCGCTGGAATTCCGCAAGAGCAAGCGCAGCGCCTCGCAGACCTGAACGCGGTCTGCTGTTCCCGCCGTCAATCCCCCAGCGCCACACCCTCGCGTCGATGGTCCGCGCCGCCTTCGAGATGACCATTGAGGCGGACAATTATGTGCACCCCGGTGTTCATATCGACCGCCTTGACGGTCTCGCCGCGCGCCGTCGCCAGCGGTCCAAGGATGGTTTCAGCCGTCGTGCCCTGCTCGACCTCGAAGGGGCCGTTGCGGCTGCCGAAGCCTGGCAGGTCGGCAGCCTCCTCGGCGTTGCAATGCCAATCAATCAGGCAGGTGATGGTCTTGATGTCGTAGAGAATGATGCGGCTGCCACCCGGCGCGCCGAGCACAGCAAAGAGCTTGCCATCCGGTCCCAGGATGATAGTGGGCGCCATTGATGAGCGCGGGCGCTTGCCGGGCTCGATGCGGTTGGCGATCGGCCAGCCCTTGTCGTCCTTGGGTTGGAACGAGAAATCCGTCAGCTGATTGTTGAGCAGAAACCCGCCCGCCATCTGGCGCGAGCCGAAGGCGGTTTCGATCGAGGTCGTCATCGAGACAGCGTTGCCCTCGTCGTCCACGATCGAGATGTGGCTGGTGCCGGCGTGTTCGTTGGTGGCATCCACGCCAAAAAGCATGCCCGTCCTGAGCGGCGGTGCGCCAGGTGTTGCCTTGGCCATCGGATGGGCAATGTCGATCAGTTTGGCGCGCGCGGCCAGATAGGACGGGTCCGTCAGGGTTGACGGCACGGGCACGAAATCGGGATCGGCGATGTACTGGTCGCGGTCGGCGTAGGCGAGCTTTTCGGCCTCGGCGATTTCGATGGCGCGGGTGATCGGGTCGCCAGAGGTCTCAAGCAGTTCAGCAAGCCCTGTCGCTGCGGGACGCGGGATCGGCGGAGAGTTCGGTGCTGCATTTCGCGTCTGCAGCATGCCAAGCACCATCCCCACGGTCGTCCCGCCCGACGAGGGCGGGCCCATGCCGCAAACCCGGTAGCTGCGGAAGGCAACGCAAACCGGATCGCGCTCCTTGGCGCTGTAGCCGGAAAGATCCGCCGCCGTCATATCGCCTGGCACGTGCGGCGCGGCGGCGAGCGCAACCAGCATCTGCTTGGCGATCTCGCCCTTGTAGAAGGCGTCCGCCCCGCCCAGCGCGAGCGCCCGCAAGGTCGCCGCGAACGCAGGATTCTTGAGGGTGTCGCCGGCCAGCCGGGGTTTGCCGGCGGCATCAAAATAGAGCGCCTTGGCGTCGGCGCTGAACCCATCGGTTCCCTGCGCCGCCAATAACTTGGCGAGTCTAGGCGACACCACGAAACCGTTGTCGGCCAGCGCAATCGCGGGATCGAACAGCTTGGCCCAGGCGAGCTTGCCATGCGTCCTGTGGCCCAGCGCCAGTGCACTGACGACGCCGGGGACGCCCGTGCTCAAGCCCGAATTGACTGCCTCGTCGAAGTCGCGCTCATTGCCGTCGGGTAGCAGGAACCGTTCAGGCTTGGCGGCCATCGGTGCGGCTTCACGTCCGTCGATGCTCTCGATCCGTTTCTTTTCGGCATCCCAATAGAGCAGGAACGCGCCGCCGCCGATCCCCGACGATTGCGGCTCGACCAGATTGAGCACCAGCTGCGTGGCAATGGCCGCATCGATTGCATTTCCGCCTTCGCGCAGCATGGCGCGTCCGGCTTCGGAGGCATACGGATTAGCCGCCACCACCATGTGCTTCTGGGCAATGACGAGAGGTTTCACCGCCCCGCTGGTGGCAAATTCGGGCGCGGCCTGCTTCTGGTCTTTGGTGGGTTGGTCGGCGGCGAACGCGACAACCGAACCGAGCAGGGTTAGGACCAATAGACTGAGTGCGCGCATGAGGCATCTCCCAGCGTTGAAGGGGAGACGTTACACGACAACCGTCGAACCGCGTAGGGGCGAGATCAAGTCTCGCCCCTACGCGGTTGGCGCCTTCACGATCACCGCGGCAGGTCGCTCCGCCCCATCAGCGACTTGTCGATGGCCTGCGCCGCCTGTCGGCCCTCGCGGATGGCCCAGACCACCAACGATTGGCCGCGCCGGATATCGCCGGCGGCCCACACTTTTGCGCGGCTGGTCTGGTAGCTGCGCTCGTCGGCATCAAGGCCCTTGAAGCGGCCGCGCGAGACGACGGGCAGCGCCAACTCCTTGATAACGTCAGTTTCGATCGGTCCGCCAAATCCCATTGCGAACAGGACGAGGTCCGCCGGCAGCACGCCCGCCGATCCCGGGACGGGCTGCAGCTTGGCATCGACGCGCGTGTACTCGAGACCGGTAACCTTGCCGTTCTTGCCGGCAAAGCCGGTAGTCGAAATGGAAAACTCCGTCACCGCCCCTTCGGCCTGACTGGAGGACACGCGCAGCTTCAAGGGCCAGTGCGGCCAGGAGAGCGACTTCATCTCTTTTTCAGGCGGCTTGGGCATGATCTCAAGCTGGGTCACTGACCGGGCGCCTTGGCGGATGCTGGTGCCGATGCAGTCGGACCCGGTATCGCCGCCGCCGATCACGATGACATGCCTGCCCTTGGCGATGATCTCCTCGGTTTTGCCAACTTTTTCACCGGCATTGCGCCTATTCTGCTGCGGCAGGAAATTCATCGCGAAATGCAGGCCGTCGAGATCGCGGCCAGGCGTCTTGGCGAACAGGTCGAAGGGCTGTTCCGAGCCTCCCGCCAGCAACACGGCGTCGTACTTGTCCTCCAACTCGCGCGCCGAGATGGTCTTGCCGACATGCGAATTGCAATGGAAGACCACACCCTCGGCGCGCATCTGATCGACGCGGCGGGCAACGACCGACTTCTCCAGCTTGAAGTCCGGAATGCCGAAACGAAGCAGGCCACCCGGCTCGCTGCTCTTTTCGTAGACATGTACCTCGTGGCCAACACGGGCGAGCTGCTGGGCAGCGGCCAGTCCCGCGGGCCCCGAGCCGACAATGGCAATGCGCTTGCCGGTTTTGACCTCGGCCGGCTGCGGAACAATCCAGCCTTCCGCGAACCCACGGTCGGCGATGGCGCATTCGATGGTCTTGATGGTGACCGGCTTGTCGTCGATATTGAGCGTACACGACGCTTCGCACGGCGCCGGGCAGACGCGGCCGGTGAATTCGGGGAAGTTGTTGGTGGAATGCAGATTGCTCAGCGCGCGCTGGAAATCGTCTCGATAGACGAGGTCGTTCCAGTCCGGGATCTGATTGTTCACCGGGCAGCCGTTGTGACAATACGGGATGCCGCAATCCATGCAGCGCCCGGCCTGCGCCTTCAAGTCTTTTGCCGGCAGCGGCTTGACGAATTCCTTGTACGTCTTGGTCCGCTCCTCGACCGGCGCATACGTACGGTCCTGGCGGTCGAGTTCGAGGAAGCCGGTGATCTTGCCCATGATTATTTCCGCGCCCCCGCCCCATTCCCCTTGCCCGCCTTGATCGGCAACCCGATCTCCAGCACGCCCAATCCCGTCGTGTCGGCCGCCTGCTGCTTGGCCATTTCGGCCAGCGCCTGCTTGTAGTCGACCGGCATGACCTTGCGGAATTTTGGCAGGTACTTGGCCCAGTTCTCCAGGATCAGTTTGGCGCGCGCCGAGCCGGTATAGTGCATGTGGCGCTTGATCAGCTCCTGCAGCCGTTCGGCGTCTTGCGCGCCCAAGTTCGACATGACGTCGACCAGGCCGTGGCCTTCCATGTCCTGGCCGTGCCGCCCGTTCCGTTCCGACATTTCGGCTTCGGCGGTGACCGGCTCCAGGTCGACCATGGCCAGGTTGCAGCGGCGCTCGAAATCGCCGGCTTCGTCCAGCACGTAGGCGATGCCGCCCGACATGCCGGCGGCGAAGTTGCGGCCGGTGCGGCCCAACACGACCACCACGCCGCCCGTCATATATTCGCAGCCGTGATCGCCGGTGCCTTCCACCACAGCGATGGCGCCGGAGTTGCGAACGGCAAAGCGCTCGCCGGCGACGCCGCGGAAATAGCACTCGCCCGCGATGGCGCCGTACATCACCGTGTTGCCGACGATGATGCTCTCTTCCGGCACGATGGCGGAATTGGCGTGGGGACGGACGATCAGTTTGCCGCCGGAAAGACCCTTGCCGACATAGTCGTTGGCCTCGCCGGTCAGCGAGAGCGTGACGCCGCGCGCTGTGAAGGCGCCAAAGCTTTGGCCCGCTGTCCCTTCAAAGTCGACCCAAACCGTATCGTCCGCCAACCCCGCATGGCCGTGGCGCTTGGCCACCGTGCCCGACAACATGGCGCCCGCCGTGCGGTCCTTGGTCGAAATCTTGGAGCTGAAACGGATCGGCTTGCCGGTTTCAATAGACTTGCCCGCCTTGGCGATCAGCGTGCGGTCGAGGACCGCGTCCAACCCGTGGTTCTGCGTCTCGCAATGATGGATGGCCACCCCTTCGGCCGGCTCCGGCTTGTGGAACAGTTTTCCGAAATCGAGGCCGTTGGCCTTCCAATGATCGATGGCGCGGGTGCGGTCGAGCCAGTCGGTCTCGCCGACCAGTTCGGTCAGCTTGCGCACGCCCATGGAGGCCATCAGCTCGCGGAGTTCTTCGGCGACGTAGAACAGGAAGGTGATTACGTGTTCAGGCTTGCCCTGGAATTTTGCCCGCAGAACGGGATCTTGCGTCGCCACGCCCACCGGGCAGGTGTTGAGATGGCACTTACGCATCATGATGCAGCCGAGCGAGATCAGCGGGGCGGTGGCGAAACCGAATTCGTCCGCCCCCAGCAGAGCGCCGATCAGCACGTCGCGCCCGGTACGGATACCGCCGTCGACCTGCACGGCAATGCGGCCACGCAATCCGTTCAGCACCAGGGTCTGCTGGGTTTCGGCGAGACCGATCTCCCACGGCGAGCCAGCGTGCTTGAGCGACGTCAGCGGCGAGGCGCCCGTCCCGCCCTCGAAACCCGAGATGGTCACATGATCGGCGCGCGCCTTGGCGACGCCAGCGGCGACCGTGCCGACGCCGACTTCGGAGACGAGTTTTACGGACACCTGACCGGCGGGGTTGACGTTCTTCAGGTCGAAGATCAGTTGCGCGAGGTCCTCGATCGAATAGATATCGTGGTGCGGCGGGGGCGAAATCAGGCCTACGCCCGGCGTCGAGTGGCGCACCTTGGCGATGGTCGCGTCCACCTTGTGGCCGGGGAGCTGACCGCCCTCGCCCGGCTTGGCGCCCTGCGCCATCTTGATCTGCATCATGTCGGAGTTGACGAGATACTCCGCCGTCACGCCGAAGCGTCCCGAGGCCACCTGCTTGATGGCCGAGCGCATAGAGTCCCCGTTCGGCAGCGTGACGAAGCGGTCGGCCTCCTCGCCGCCCTCGCCGGTGTTCGACTTGCCGCCGATGCGGTTCATGGCGATGGCGAGCGTGGTGTGCGCCTCGCGCGATATCGACCCGAAACTCATCGCGCCGGTCGAGAACTTCTTCACGATCTCGGTCGCGGGCTCGACCTCCTCGATGGCAACCGGCTGCTTGCCCATCTCCTCGGCGGTGCGGATACGGAACAATCCGCGCAGCGTCATCAGCTGCTCGGTCTGGTCGTTGATCTGGCGAGCATAGGAGCGGTACTTGTCCGGCAGGTTGCCGCGTACCGCATGCTGCAAATCGGCGACCACGGACGGCCGCCACATATGCGCCTCGCCACGCAACCGGAACGCGTATTCGCCGCCTACGTCCAATGCGTCCTGCAGCACCGGCACATCGGCAAACGCCTGACGATGGCGCTCGGCGGTCTCGGCCGCGATCTCTTCCAGGCCGACGCCTTCGACCTGAGTATGCGTGCCGAAGAAGTAGCGGTTTACGAAATCGGACTTGAGGCCGACCGCGTCGAAAATCTGCGCGCCGCAATAGGACTGATATGTGGAAATGCCCATCTTGGACATGACCTTCATCAGTCCTTTGTCTACTGCCTTGATATAGCGCTTCTTGGCCTCCTTGGCCGTCAGCTTCTCATCGAGCATGGGCAGCATGGCCTCGATGGTCTCGAAGGCCAGGTACGGGTTGATCGCCTCGGCGCCATAGCCCGCCAGCGTTGCAAACTGGTGCACCTCGTGCGGCTCGGCGGACTCCAGAACCAGACCCACCGAGGTGCGCAGACCCTTGCGAATGAGATCGTGATGCACGGCCGAAATGGCCAGAAGCATCGGGATCGGGATGCGGTCGAGGCTGACGGCGCGGTCCGACAGGATGATGATGTTGTAGCCGTCGGCAATCGCCCGCTCGGCCTCGCGGCAGAGCCGGTTCAGCGCCGTATGCATGCCGGCCGCGCCGGTTTCGGCGGGGTACGTCACATCCAGCGTTTCGGTCTTGAACGGATTGTCCTTGATCGTCCCGATCTGGCGAATTTTCTCCAGATCCTCGTTGGTGAGGATCGGCTGACTCACAACGAGCCGGCGGCCGCGCGACGTGCCTTTCAGGTCGAGAATATTGGGACGTGGGCCGATGAACGACACGAGGCTCATCACCAATTCTTCGCGGATCGAATCGATCGGCGGGTTAGTGACCTGGGCGAAGTTCTGCTTGAAATAGGTGTGCAGCAGCTTGGGCTTGTTCGACAGCGCCGACACCGGCGTGTCCGTGCCCATGGAGCCGACCGCCTCCTGGCCCGTCTCGGCCATCGGCGTCATCAGGAATTTCAGCGATTCCTGCGTGTAGCCAAACGCCTGCTGACGATCCAGCAGGCTGGCGTTGGTCCTTGACGCCCGTACCGGCACCTCCGGCAGCGTGTGGACCTCGATCTGTGTACGGTCGAGCCAGCTCTGGTACGGGTGGCGCGACGCCAAGTCCGCCTTCAGTTCGTCATCGGAAATGATGCGGCCTTGGGCGAGGTCGATCAGCAACATCTTGCCGGGTTGCAGACGCCACTTCTTGACGATGTTCTCTTCGGGCACCGGGAAAGCGCCGGCCTCCGAGGCCATGATGACCCGGTCGTCCTTGGTCACGATATAGCGTGCCGGCCGCAAGCCATTGCGGTCCAAGGTGGCGCCGATCTGCAGGCCGTCCGAGAACGCCATGGCGGCGGGGCCATCCCACGGCTCCATCAGGCAGGCGTGGTACTCGTAAAACGCCTTGCGCTTGGCATCCATCAGCTTGTTTTCGTACCAGGCTTCGGGGATCAGCATCATGGCGGCGTGGCTGAGCGAATAGCCGCCCTGGATCAGAAATTCCAACGCATTGTCGAAACACGCGGTGTCGGACTGGCCCTCGTAGGAGATCGGCCACAGCTTGTCGATGCTCTTTCCGTACAAGATGGAACTCACCGAGGCCTGCCGCGCCGCCATCCAGTTGACGTTGCCGCGCAACGTGTTGATTTCGCCGTTGTGCGCGACCATGCGGTAAGGATGCGCCAGCTTCCAGGACGGGAACGTGTTGGTGGAAAAGCGCTGGTGGATGAGCGCCAGCGCCGAGGTGTAGCGCTTGTCGGTCAGGTCCTTGTAGTAAGGGCCCAGCTGGTCGGCCAGGAACATGCCCTTATATACGATCGTGCGGCAGGACACGGACACCGGATAGAAGCCGATGTCGCGCCCGTCATAATCGTTGTAAATGGCGTTCGAGATCACTTTGCGAAGCAGGTACAGCTTACGCTCGAACGTCG
The DNA here is from genome assembly GCA_031367715.1 of Hyphomicrobiaceae bacterium. Taxonomy (GTDB): domain Bacteria; phylum Pseudomonadota; class Alphaproteobacteria; order Rhizobiales; family Hyphomicrobiaceae; genus JANYHF01. Next base: position 9,072 of record JANLQJ010000148.1, read on the forward strand.
TCTCGTCGTCGATGCCTTCACCACGGCCAATGAAGATCTGGCGGTGAAACGGTTCGGCTGCCAGCGTGGTTTCCGACAGATGGGCATTGCTCACCGGCACATCGCGCCAGCCCAGGCAAATCTGGCCCTCATTCTGAATGACCTTTTCGATCGCCTCTTCGCAATAGCGGCGCATCACGACATCGCGCGGCATGAACAGCTGGCCGACGGCATAGAGGCCGGGCTCGGGCAGCTTCACGCCCAGCGCCTTCATCTCGGCCTTCAGGAGGTCGTGCGGGATCTGCGTCAGCATGCCTGCACCGTCGCCCGCCAGCGGATCAGCTCCAACTGCCCCGCGATGCGTCAGGTTCACCAGCATGGTCAGCCCATCGGTCACGGTCTGGTGGGATTTCTTGGCCTTCAGGTTGGCGATAAAACCGACGCCGCAGGCGTCCTTGCCATAGCGCGGATCGTAAAGCCCTTGCGCGGCGCCGAGCCGCATGAGGCCCTCCGCTTGGGTTAGGCGCGCTGCTGAAAGACGACGTCCCGTTGCATCAACCACGATGTTTCCCCTCGACGGTCATGCCAGGGGCCCGCATTTGACAGTCAGCTGACTGTCACGCGTCATTCCCGCAGAGACGCTCGTTCCCTGCCGGATGGGCCATAAAGGACAGCATGCCTTACCTAATCGATCATAAATGCCAGAATAATCGTGCAACCACAAGCGGTGCGGTGAAGGAAATGTGATCACGGCAAGGCTGTCAAGCGAGCGCCGCCACAGCATCGCGCCACCGTGCCACACCGACTTGCGCCAATCGGCCTCAAACCTTATCAAACCGGCGTTATCTGCCCACATAGCCGCCGCAATCCGTTGTATTCTTGTCTCGTATCGACGTCGCTGGCAGAACGGCTTGCGCTGGGCTTGGCGGCTGACACAGTATCACCTTGGGTTCGCGAACATCAGGAAGGAATAACTATGGACAAGTCTGTGAGAGCCGCCACCGTGCTGGCCCTAGCTGGCGCCTTTGCCGCCGTGGTCGGCATGGGCGTGGCGCCCAAGACCGTCAAGGCCGCTGAGGACTTTGAGAAGTGCTTCGGCATTTCGAAGGCAGCCGGCAACGACTGTGCCAGCGAGGGCAGCAATTCGTGCGCCGGAACATCGAAGGCCGATTTCGAAGGCAAGGCCTGGAAGCTGGTCAAGACCGGCACCTGCACCTCGATCGAGGTGGATGTGAAGAGCGCGGATGGCTCCATGGCCAAGCGCAAGGGTGCGCTGGCTCCGATCGCAGGCTAACGACGCAGGCAAAGCGGAGGACGACGTCGTGGACGGTATGACTCCTGCCGCTGGTTTCGCAGCTAAGCCAATCCCGGCCCGCGCCGGGGTTGGCCTGAAGCCCGAGCACTATCGGGACATCCTGGAAGAGCGCCCCGATATCGGCTGGTTCGAAATCCATGCCGAAAATTTCATGGGCGCCGGCGGGCCACCGCACCATGTCCTGGCCGCCATCCGCGCGAGCTATCCGATCTCGTTGCATGGCGTGGGACTGTCGATCGGCTCGGCTGGCCCGCTAGATCTGGAACACCTCGCTCGACTGCGACAACTCATTGTTCGCTATCGTCCCGGCCTGTTCTCCGAACATTTGGCCTGGTCGACCCATGAAGGCAACTATCTCAACGATCTGCTGCCCGTACCCTACAGTACTGAAACACTGATCCGCGTCAGCGAACATGTCGATCAGGTGCAGCAGGCGCTGGGCTGCCGCATGCTGCTGGAAAATCCCTCGACCTACGTCCGCTTTGCCGAGAGCACCATGAGCGAGCTGGATTTCCTGGCCAGCGTCGTGCAGCGCAGCGGTTGCGGGCTGTTGCTGGACGTCAACAACGTACAGGTCTCGGCCGCCAATCACGGTTTCGATCCGGTCGCTTATCTGGAAGCCTTTCCGGTCGAGCATGTCGGCGAGATGCACCTGGCCGGCTACGACGCCGGCATCGATGACGAACTAAAACCGCTGCTGATCGACACCCACGACCGTCCCGTCGTGGCCGATGTCTGGAGCCTCTATCGCCTCGCTATCCGCCGCGCCGGGCCGATCCCGACGCTGATCGAGTGGGACAGCAACATCCCGGCCTGGTCCGAGCTTGCGGCCGAGGCGGCCAAAGCCGAGCGCATCATGACCGAGCGGCGGACCAATACGCATGTCGTCGCTGTTTGAGTTGCAGCAGCGCTTTGCCGCTGCGCTCCGCGATCCCCAGGCCAGGCCACCGGTCGCTTCCAGCCCGCGCCGCTTTGGCGTCCATCGCAACAACGTCGCCGCCGGCATTTTTGCTGTCGTCGCGGCCCGTTTTCCCGCGGTTCGGCGCATCGTCGGCGATGACTTCTTCCTGGCCATGGCCAGCAGCTATATCGAACAGTCGCCGCCGCGCTCGCCGATCCTGATGCGGTACGGCGAGACCTTCGCGACCTTTGTCGCAGGCTTCGAGCCTGCCGCCGATGTGCCCTATCTCGCCGACGTCGCGCGGCTGGAATGGTTGCAGCACGAAGCCTACCACGCTGCCGATGCCACGCCGATCGCAGCCCAGGAGTTGGCATCGGTAGCGCTGGATCGGATCGCTGAGCTGAAGTTCCGGCTGCACCCCACCTTGCGCTTGTTCGCGTCGGAATTGCCCGCGCTTTCGATCTGGCGGACCAATGCCAAACCCGGTGAGGTGCTCCCGGCCAAGTTTGCCACCGAGCCGGAATACGCCCTTATCCTGCGGCCCTCGCTTGAGGTGGACACCCACCGTATCGATGCCGCGATGTACGCATTTGTAGCAGCCCTGCATGAGGGACAAGCGCTGGTCACCGCCGCCGAGCGCGCGATGTCACGCGCCAATCACGTCGATTTGCAGACGAGCCTCGCGAGTTTGATCACCATGGGCGCCCTCATCGGCTATGATCTGCCCGCTGACAAAGGCACATCATAGCTCACTTTGGGGGAATGGCATGGCGGCGCTCATCCGGCGGCTTATCGGCTGGTACGATTGGCTTCCTTACTGCCTGATCGCGCTGTTCGCGCGCATCTTCATCGGGCTGGTTTTCCACCTCTCCTGGCGCACCAAGATCGATTTCGAAACCTGGTCGATCAAGCCGGCGACGTTCTTTCTGTTCGCCCAGGAATACAAAGTTCCGCTCATCCCGCCGGCCGTGGCGACCTATCTGGCGACCACGGCGGAATTCATCTGTCCGCTGCTGCTGTGGTTCGGTCTTGCCTCGCGCTTTGCCGCCACGGCACTCCTCGGCATGGTGCTGGTGATCCAGACTTTTGTTTATCCCAATGCCTTCATGGATCACGGCCTGTGGGCGCTCGGCCTGCTCATGATCATGCGCTTTGGCCCCGGCAAGATTTCGCTCGATCATGTCATCGAGAGCTGGATGGCGTTCAAGGCGTAGCCGGGCGCGGCGCGGGCGCTGATGCTGCGGTGCCGGCCCCCCGAGGGCGAGCGGGGCCTGCCCATCCACCCTTGAGACCATCATCCGAACGACGGCGTTGCCCGATTGCAAATTCACCCGAGATGTCGTCATGTACCGGCCACACGCTGGTTGCGGAGCGCGCGAAACGCGAGCCGCCGGTCCTTGGAGGGCCAATGAGGTCGAGCCAGCCGGAGTTCAGGGAGGAGCATCTTGATGAAACTTACATTCGCCATTCTCGCCGCTTCGACAATACTTGCCGGATCGGCGCTGGCTGCAGCCGTCAAGCCCGCCATCGTCTATGACCTTGGTGGCAAGCACGACAAGTCCTTCAATGAGGGCGTCTTCAATGGCGCCGTCCGCTTCAAGAAGGAAACCGGGGTCGATTTCCGCGACTTCGAAATCCAGAACGATAGCCAGCGCGAACAGGCCCTGCGCAATTTCGCCACCAAGGGCTTTGATCCAATTCTGGCAGTCGGCTTCTCGCAAGCCCAGGCGCTTGAGAAGGTCTCGAAGGAATTCCCCAAGACCCATTTCGGCATCATCGACATGGTGGTTGGCACGCCTAACGTCGCTTCGGTGGTGTTCAAGGAGCAGGAGGGCAGCTACCTGGTCGGCGTGCTCGCCGCCATGGCCTCCAAGACCGGCAAGGTCGGCTTCGTCGGCGGCATGGACATTCCACTCATCCATCGCTTTGCCTGCGGCTACAAAGGCGGCGTGATGGCCGCCAACGCCAAGGCCACCGTGTTCGAGAACATGACCGGCACCACTGGCGCGGCTTGGAACGATCCGGTCAAGGGCGGCGAGTTGGCCAAGGCGCAATTCGCGCAAGGCGCTGACGTCGTCTATCACGCCGCCGGCGGCACCGGGGTTGGCGTTCTGCAGGCCGCTGCGGATGCCAAGAAACTGGGCATCGGTGTCGACAGTAACCAGAATGGCATGCACCCCGGCAGCGTTCTGACTTCGATGCTCAAGCGCGTCGATGTGGCAACCTACACGCTGTTTTCGGAAGCCAAGAAGGGCAAGTTCACCGCCGGCGTGCAGGCCCTCGGCCTGGCCGAAGGTGGCGTCGGCTGGGCCCTCGACGACAACAACAAAAAGCTGATCACGCCCGAGATGACCAAGGCCGTGAAGCAGGCCGAGGCCGATATCAAGTCGGGCAAAGTGCAGGTCCATGACTACATGGCCGACCAGAAATGCCCGTACTAACGACGGCGTAGGTCCGTAGGTCGGGTTAGCGCGCCCGTGAACCCGACCTTGACCACTGGCGCTGATTCGCGCGTAACCCGACATCTGCCCGTGCGGCGTTGGGTTACGCGCGAATGGTCATCCGGGCCCACAAAAGCACCTTGGCGCGCTAACCCAACCTACGTCAGACCGTAGGTCCGTAGTTCGTCGGTTGGGTTAGCGTGCCCGTGAACCCTACCTTCAATAAAAATCGTAACTCAAAGTTACGGTAACTGAAATGCCCTTGCCGCCAATGGTTTGGGATGTTCTTCGTGAGGCAAATCGAAGGGGCGGCAGTGGTTACTGCTCTCGCGGCTGTCATTCTGGCCGCTTTGATGTTCGTGCCGGGCGTGAACATCTTTGTCGGCGTGATCGCTGGTTTTGTTCTTGGTGGGGTCGGTGGTGCCGCCATTGGATTAGTTATTGGCCTGATACTAACAGGCGCAGCCGCGACAAATGGATTTTTCGAGAATTAGCAATCGTTTACAGGGCGCAACCTGACTGGATTAGGGAGGTTAAGCTGCGTCCTGCTGGAAAGGCGGAGAAGATGGCCTCGCGCGTAACCCGACATCTGCCCGTGCGGCGTTGGGTTACGCGCGAACAACCATTCGGGGCCCACAACGGGCAACGAGGCGCGCTAACCCAACCTACGTTCTTGCGTTCGGCGGCCCCGGAATGACCTCAGACTCCCCAGCCCCCGCCATTGAATTGCGTGGCATCGATAAGCGCTTCGGCGCTGTCCACGCCAACAAGTCCATCTCACTCGCTATCCAGCCTGGAACGATCCACGGCATTGTCGGCGAAAATGGCGCCGGCAAATCGACGCTGATGTCGATCCTCTATGGCTTCTATCAGGCCGACGCCGGACAGATTTTCATCAACGGCGCCGAAACGCACATCATCCGCCCCAGCGATGCGATCGCCGCTGGCATCGGCATGGTGCACCAGCATTTCATGCTGGTTGAGCCGTTCACGGTGCTCGAAAATGTCGTGCTCGGCGCCGAAGGCGGGGCGCGGCTGGCCAAGGGCCTTGCCGCCGCCCGTGCGGCGCTGGTCGAGCTTGGCAAGACCTACGGCATGGTGGTGCCGCTTGATACGCCGGTTGCCGAGCTTCCCGTCGGCGTGCAGCAGCGCGTGGAAATCCTCAAGGCCTTGTATCGCGGTGCCGAAGTGCTCATTCTCGATGAGCCCACCGGCGTGCTGACGCCGGCCGAGGCCGATCATCTGTTCCGCGTGCTCGCTCAGTTGCGCGCGCAGGGCAAGACGGTCATCTTCATCACCCACAAGCTGCGCGAGATCATGGCCATCACCGACCAGGTGTCGGTGATGCGGCGCGGCGAAATGGCCGGCACGCTGACCACCAAGCAGACCACGCCGCAAGCCCTCGCCGAGCTGATGGTCGGCCGCAGCGTGCGCCTGAAGGTCGACAAGGCGGCGGGCGCGCCCGGAGCCGTGGTGCTCGACGTGCGCGGCATTTCGGCGGCTGACGACCGCGGCGTGCCCCGCTTGCGCGATGTCAGTTTCAACATCCGCGAAGGCGAGATCGTCGGCATTGCAGGCGTTGCCGGTAACGGCCAGAGCGAGCTACTGGAGGTGCTGGCCGGCATCCGGCGGCAAACCGCAGGCGAGGTTTGCCTGCATGGCCAAGCCTTGGCCCCGGCAAAGGTGAACCCGGCGCGGCTCCGCGACGCGCGGCTGGCGCATGTGCCTGAGGATCGCCAGCACATGGGGCTGGTGATGTCGTTCACTGCTGCCGAGAACGGTATCCTCGGCTATCAGGGCGATCCGCGTTACAGCCCGCACGGTTTTATCGACCACGCCGCCGTCGAAACCAACTGCCAGGCGAACATGACCGCCTTCGATGTACGGCCTCCCGACACGTCATTGCGTGCCAACCTGTTTTCCGGTGGCAACCAGCAAAAGCTGGTGTTGGCCCGCGAGATGGAGCGCGATCCAGTGCTGATGATCGTTGGCCAGCCCACCCGAGGCGTTGATATCGGCGCCATCGAATTCATCCACAAGCGGCTGGTCGCGATGCGCGATGCCGGCAAGGCCATCCTGCTGGTCTCGGTCGAGCTGGACGAGATCCGGGCGCTGGCCGACCGTGTGCTGGTGATGTTCGACGGCCGGATTGTCGGCGAACGCGATCCCGAGGCCAGCGAGCAGGAGCTTGGCCTGCTGATGGCGGGCGTGGCTGGCGAGCGGTCCGCCGAGACCGCCGAGGCCGTGTCATGAGTGCCCGCGCTGGCGAGTTGCCCTGGTGGGCAGATGCCTTCATTCTCCCGGTGCTGAACGTTGCGCTCGCCTTCTTGGTATCGGCCGCGGTGCTGTTTGCACTGGGCGAATCCCCGCTCGAATGCGTGCAGATCATGCTCGGCGGCGCTTTCGGCTCGGGCGAAAACATCGGCTACACGCTGTTCTATTCGACCAACTTCATCTTTACTGGGCTGGCCTTCGCCGTCGCCTTTCATGCCGGATTGTTCAATATTGGTGTCGAGGGTCAGGCCTATGTGGCGGGCATCGGGGTTGCGCTCGCCTCGCTCGGCCTGGAAGCCCTGCCGCAACCGTTGATCATCCTGGTGGCGATCATGCTGTCGGCCATTTTCGGCGCCGCCTGGGCCTATATCCCTGCAATTCTGCAAGCCAAACGTGGCAGCCATCTCGTCATCACCACCATCATGTTCAATTTCATCGCTTCGGCGCTGATGGTCTATCTGCTTGGTACGGTGCTGAAGCCGGCCGGCGAAATGGCGCCGCAAACGCGCACCTTCGTTGAGCACGCCCGGCTGCCGCTGTTGCGCGACGTCCTCGGCCCGCCTGGCGAGTTCCTCGGACAGGCCCCGCTCAACCTGGCTTTCATCTGGGCGCTGATCTGCGCCGTGCTGGTCTCAATCCTGGTCTGGCGCACCCGCCTCGGCTATGAGCTGCGCACCCTTGGCGCCAGCCCGGCGGCGGCCAGTTATGCCGGCATGCCGGTGGCCCGCCTTACCGTCATTGCGCTGATGATCTCTGGCGCCCTGGGCGGCTTTCTCGCCCTCAACGAGGTGATGGGCTCGCAGAACCATCTCGCGCTGGAGTTCACCTCCGGTTATGGCTTTGTCGGCATTGCCGTGGCGCTGATGGGCCGCTCGCGCTCGCTCGGCATCGTATTCGCAGCCATCCTGTTCGGTGCGCTTTATCAGGGCGGCACCGAACTGGCATTCGATAAGCCAACCATCACGCGCGACATGGTGGTGCTGGTGCAGGGCCTCGTCATCTTGATGGCCGGCGCGCTGGAACACATGGTCCGGCCCTCGCTGACGCGCGTCTTTGCGGGCCGGCAAGTGCTCGGGCAGGAGGCCTAGGGATGGAGTATCTTGACACCGTCGCGCAAATCCTGGCCTCGACCATCCGTCTGTCGGTGCCACTGTTGTTTGCCTGCCTTGCCGGCCTCTATTCCGAGCGCTCGGGCGTGTTCGACATTGGCCTGGAAGGCAAGATGCTGGCGGCCGCCTTTGCCGCTGGCGCGGTGGCATCCATTGGCCATTCGCCCTGGCTGGGCTTGCTGGCGGCGATCGGAGCCTCGGTCGCGTTTGCCTTGCTGCATGCCTTTGCCGTCATCACCCATCGCGGCGACCAGATCGTTTCGGGCTTGGCTATCAACGTCATCACGGTCGGGTTGACGGCTCAGCTCGGCAGCTTCTGGTTTGAACAGGGCGGACAGACGCCGCAGCTGGCGCCCGAAGAACGCTTCCTCGAAATCACCCTGCCAGGGGCCGATGCGGTCGCGGGCGTGCCGGTACTCGGCCAGGTCTATTCGCAGGTACTGTCGGGCCACAGCATCCTGGTCTATTTCGCGTTCCTCTTGGTGCCGATCACCTGGTGGAGCATCTACCGCACCCGCTTTGGACTGCGCCTGCGCGCGGTCGGCGAGAACCCGGCCGCCGCCGATACCGCGGGCGTCCCGGTCATCGGCATGCGTTATGCCGCCGTAGTCTGCTGTGGCGTGCTGTGTGGCTTTGCCGGCGCTTATCTCTCGATCGCCCAGAGCGCCGGCTTCATCCGCAACATGACGGCGGGCAAGGGCTTCATCGCGCTGGCCGCGCTGGTATTCGCCAAATGGCAGCCGGTACCGGCGATGTGGGCCTGCCTGTTGTTCGGCTTGCTCGATGCCGTGGCCACGCGGCTGCAAGGTGTGAATATTCCAGGGCTCGGCATCCTGCCGGTGCCGCTGATGCAGGCGGTTCCGTATATATTGACGGTGGCGATGCTGGCCGGCTTCATCGGCCGGGCGACCCCGCCCAAGGCCGGCGGCGTGCCGTATGTGAAGGAGCGTTGATGTCCCCTGACCGCGATCTCATCCAGGCTGCCGTCGCCGCCCGCCTCCAGGCGTATGCGCCCTATTCGAAATTCCTGGTCGGCGCAGCCGTGCGCGACGAACACGGAACAATCCATGCCGGCTGCAATGTCGAGAACGCGGCCTATCCCGTCGGCAACTGCGCCGAGGCCAGCGCGCTCGCCGCCATGGTGCTGGCCGGCGGCCGCAAGATCGTCGAGGTCGCCGTGGTCGGAGCGGGCGCCGGTCTCGTCACGCCCTGCGGCGGCTGCCGTCAGCGCTTGCGCGAATTCGGCGCGCCTGAGATACCGATCCACATTTGCGACGACCACGGAACACTCCGCCGCACCTTCACGCTCGACGAGTTGCTGCCCGCCTCGTTCGGCCCAGAACATTTGAAACAAGATCATGTAGCGTAGCCGCCCTTTATCAGCGGACTCGTTGCCCGAGGGCGGCCGCAAGCCGCCCCTACAAACAACGACCGGTTTCCACTTCATTGTGAGCCACCCATGACCCCCGCCGCCAAACTCCTCGCCGAACACATCGTCGGCACGATCCCGGACCTCGCCATCGTCCTCGGCTCCAGCCTCGGCGGCCTGGCCGACTCCATCGTCAGCCCACGCACGCTGTCCTACCAGGACCTACCCGGCTTCCCCGTCCCGTCGGTCTCGGGCCATGCCGGCGAACTGCTCACCGGCACGCTATCCGGCCGCCACGTCTTGATGCTGAAGGGCCGCGCCCACGCCTACGAACACGGCGATGCCGCCGCCATGCGCCCGGTCATCGAGGCGCTGGCCCAATGCGGGGTGAAACGCCTCCTGCTCACCAACGCCGCCGGTTCATTACGGCGAGAAGTCGGCCCTGGCTCCATCATGCTGATCACGGATCATATCAACCTCGCCGGCATGAGCCCGCTGTTCGGCGAGACCGGCGACCACCGCTTCGTCAGCCTCACCAACGCCTATGACGCCGCACTGGCCGAAAAACTCCGCGCCGCCGCCAAGGCCGAGAGCGTCGCGCTGGCCGAGGGCGTCTACGCCTGGTTCTCCGGCCCGATGTTCGAGACCCCGGCCGAAATCCGCATGGCCGCCACCCTCGGCGCCCACGCCGTCGGCATGTCCACCGCGCCGGAGACCATCCTGGCACGGAGGTTCGGGCTGACGGTGGCCGCGTTGTCGGTGATCACGAATCTCGGTGCCGGGATCGGCGGGGCGTCGCCGAGCCACGAGGAGACCAAGCGCGAGGGGGCCAAGGCAACCGCCAACATGGCCAGATTGATCGCGCGGTTTACGAAGGGGCTTTGAACTACATGTTGCCATCGATCCCAAGCCCTTCCTTTTTGCTACGTTCGACACAAAACCGGAGATGCGGCTCAATCACCTTCTCCTGTGGGGAGAAGGTGGCGCGCATGCGCCGGATGAGGGGATTGGCGGTGCGGTTGCGGCGAGAAAGTGCCACATACTCCAGCCGCAAACCCCTCATCCGCCCTTCGGGCACCTTCTCCCCACGGGAGAAGGCGATGGAGCCGTACCGATTTTGTTTGGAAAACGAAAAGTCCCCGCTCCGCACAAAGGCCCCACCCACTCCATGCTCGCCCAAGAAATCATCCGCAAGAAACGCGACGGTCACACGCTCTCCCGCGCGGAAATCGCGTTCCTGATCGCCGGTCTCACCTCCGGCTCGGTCAGCGAAGGCCAGGCCGCCGCCTTCGCCATGGCGGTGTTCTTTAATGGCATGTCCACGGACGAACGGGTCGGGCTGACGCTGGCCATGCGCGATTCTGGACGCGTGCTGAAATGGCCCAAGAAGCGCTTCAAGGGCCCGATCCTGGACAAGCATTCGACCGGCGGCGTGGGCGATAATGTCTCGCTCATGCTGGCCCCGATGCTGGCGGCCTGCGGGGCCAGCGTGCCGATGATTTCTGGACGCGGCCTGGGCCATACCGGCGGCACGCTCGACAAGCTGGAGGCCATTCCCGGCTACAACGCGACGCCGGACATCGCCCTCTTCGAGCGCACCGTGGAACGCGCCGGCTGCGCCATCATCGGCCAGACGCCGGATCTCGCGCCCGCCGACAAGCGCCTCTACGGCATCCGCGACGTGACGGCGACGGTGGAATCGATCCCGCTCATCACGGCCTCGATCCTGAGCAAGAAACTCGCCGCCGGCCTCGACGGGCTGGTGATGGACGTGAAAACCGGCTCGGGCGCCTTCATGGCCAAGGAGAAGGACGCGCGGGAGCTGGCGCGCACGCTGGTCGATGTGGCGAACGGGGCGGGGTTGAAGACGACGGCGCTGATCACGGATATGGACGAGCCGCTGGCGTCCGCGGCGGGCAACGCGGTTGAGGTCATGAATGCTGTGGACTATCTGACGGGCAAACACCGCGATCCGCGCCTGCACGAGGTGACGTTGGCGCTGGGGGCGGAACTGCTGGCCAACAACGGACTGGCGAAGACGGTCGCCGAGGGCAGGAAGCTTCTGCAGACGACTCTCGATACCGGTACGGCCACGGAGCATTTTGCGCGCATGGTCGCCGAACTGGGCGGGCCGAAGGATCTGATGCAGCGCCCGACCAAGTATCTCACCGCCGCGCCCGTGAAACTGAATGTGTTTGCGGATCGCTCGGGGACGGTCGCCGGCATCAATACCCGCGCGCTCGGCATCGCCGTCATCACGCTGGGCGGCGGGCGGCGCGTGCCGACGGACGCCATCGACCATGCGGTTGGGCTTACGGGATTGGCCGGCAAGGGCGCGAAGGTTGATAAGGCAACGCCGCTTTGTGTTGTGCATGCCCGCACGAAATCCGCCGCCGAGGCTGTGGCTGCCGAGGTTCGGGCAGCGTACAAGTTGGGATCCGCACCTGCGCCGGGCAAACCAGTCAGGGCAAAGATAAAGGTGACCACATGAGTTTTGGTGTTCACAGATCAGGCCCCACGCTTCCCGGAATTCGACGCGCCCTTTCTTTCGTGCGCGGCGAATATCCGGGACCTTTACCGGACCGAGAGCGCCAGTGCGGCAGCCGCGCGACCTGTCTCCACTCGGGTGGCGCCAGATCAGGGCAACGGCAACAGGCAGGGTCCCGGATATTTGCCGCGCGAAGACGCACGTCAAATTCCGGGAAGCGGGTACCAGCGTCCTCAAGCTGTCATCGGACAGGTGATTGGCTAGGCGCGTCGGCGCAAGGTTACTCCGCATGACCCGCGCCTTTCTCATGGTCATGGATTCGTTCGGGATCGGCGGCGCGCCGGACGCCGAGGCCTATGGCGACGCCGGCGCCAACACCTATGGCCACATCCTTGAGGTGTGTGCGGATGGCCGTGGCGACAAGGCCGGGCTGAGATCCGGCCTGCTGCGAATTCCAAATCTCGAACGCCTCGGCCTCGGCCTCGCGGCGGGACGAGCCAGTGCGGGCAGTGCTGCCGGTCAATGGGGCGCCGCCCGCGAAGTGTCCCTCGGCAAGGACACACCATCAGGCCACTGGGAGATTGCGGGCGTGCCCATCACCTTCGCCTGGGGCTACTTCCCGCAGACCACCCCGTGCTTCCCGAAACAGCTCACGGACGATCTGATCGCCCGCTGCCAACTGCCCGGTATCCTCGGCAACAAACACGCCTCGGGCACCGAGATCATCGTAGAGCTGGGGGCAGAGCATCTGGCGACCGGCAAGCCCATCGTCTACACCTCGGCCGACAGTGTGCTGCAGATCGCGGCCCACGAGGGCACGTTCGGCCTCGACCGTCTCTATGAGATGTGCAAAGCCGCCCGCGTCCTGGTCGATCCGCTGAACATCGGCCGCGTCATTGCCCGGCCGTTCAACGGCGCAGATCCCGCCAGCTTCGCGCGCACCGCCAACCGCCGCGACTATTCCGTGCCGCCGCCCGAGCCGACATTGCTCGACCGCCTCACGGAAGCCGGCCGCCCCGTCGTCTCGATTGGCAAGATCGGTGATATCTTCGCTCATCGCGGGACGGGTGCCATCGTCAAGGCCAGCGGCCATCCCGCGCTGATGGACGCTACGCTGGAGGCCGTCCGTACCCTGCCCGATGGCGGTCTCGCCTTCACGAACTTCGTCGACTTCGACATGCTGTTCGGCCACCGCCGCGATGTTCCGGGCTATGCCGATGCGCTAGAGAAATTCGACGCCATGTTGCCGCGCCTGATCGCTGCGCTGCGGCCCGGCGACCTCGCCATCCTCACCGCCGACCACGGCTGCGATCCCACCTGGCGCGGCAGCGACCACACGCGCGAATGCGTGCCGGTGCTGGCGTTCGGGCCCGGTATCGCGCCGGTCGAGATCGGATATCGTGACAGTTTCTCTGATATCGGGCAGACCATCGCGAAACATCTCGGAATTGCTCCGTTGGCGCATGGGGTGGCATGGTGATTGTGTTCCACGACTCCCGTAGCGTAGGCGGCTTGCGGCCGCCCTCGTGCAACGTTACCGGATCATGTTGTGCGGCGAGAGGGCGGCCGCAAGCCGCCCCTACGCTACAGACTGCGGAGCATACCCCATGACGCCCACTGACATTCTCGCCACGCTCGCCTGCATCAAGGTGGTTCCCGTCATCCGCGCCGGCAGCATCGAGCCGGCCAAGCGCGCCGCGCTGTGGCTCGCTGAAGCCGGCATGAGCGCGGTGGAAATGACGCTGACCACGCCCGATGTGTTCGACGGCATCGGGGAGCTGCGCAAGAACAAATCTATCATCGTCGGGGCGGGCACCATCTTGTCGGCGCAGGACGCGCGCCTCGCCATTGCCGCCGGCAGCCAGTTTCTGGTCACGCCCTGCTGGGTCGATGGCGTTATCGAGCTAGCCAAGTCCGCCAACATTCCGGTCATGATCGGGGCGGCCAACCCGTCGGAGATCTGGCGGGCGCACTGCGCCGGAGCCACCGCCGTGAAAGTGTTCCCGGCTGCCAGTGTCGGCGGCCCACAGTTCCTCAAACAAGTGCGCGCCGTGTTCCCCACCGTGCCCCTGATGCCCACCGGCGGCGTCACCATCGAGACTGCGGCGGGCTATCTTGCGGCGGGCGCCTTTTGTGTTGGCCTCGGCAGCGAGCTGGCGCCGGCCAAGGCGCTGGAGGCCGGCGACCGAGCAGGCGTGGTGGCCAAGGCCAAACGCCTGCTGGCCAACCTCACTCCGCCAACCATGCTGCAGGTCTGAGGCCACGCGATGCCCGACATCATCGCCCTCGGCGAACCCATGATCGAGTTTAACGAGGAACCGGATGGCCGCTATCTGCAGGGCTTTGGCGGCGACACCTCGAACGCGGCGATCGCCGCAGCAAGGCTCGGCGCTGGCGTGCGCTATGTCACGCAGCTCGGCCAGGATCGCTTCGGTGATGCCTTCGTGGCGCTCTGGCAGCGCGAAGGGGTGGAGACGGCCTTTGTCGGCCGCAAGGACACCGGTCCAACTGCCGTCTATTTCGTCAACCACTCGGCTGCGGGGCACGCGTTCACTTATTTCCGGGCGCACTCGGCGGCAAGCGCTATGGCGCCGTCCAGCTTTCCCGATGCCGCCTTCACCGGTGCGAAATATCTGCATGTGTCAGCGGTCAGCCAAGGCATCAGCATTTCGGCTCGCGAGACGGTCGCTCACGCCATCACCATCGCACACCAAAGTGGAGCCCAACTATCCTACGATACCAATCTGCGGTTGCGGCTGTGGTCTCTGGAAGACGCCAAACTCGTGATCGAGGCGACTGCTCGCAAGGCGCAGATCCTCAAGACGTCAATCGATGACGCTCGCACGCTCACGACCCTGCAATCTGCCGACGACGTGGCTGACCACTATCTAGGCCTCGGCGCTGGGATCGTGGTCGTCACACTAGGCGCCGAGGGTGCACTGGTCGCGACGCCCCAGCAGCGCCAACAGATCGCACCGCACAAGGTCGCAAGTGTCGATGCCACTGGTGCCGGCGATGCTTTTGCGGGAGCCCTGCTTGCCTCGTTCGCCCACGGTCTCGATCCGTTTGCGGCGGCGCGCTTTGCCAATGCCGCGGCGGCGCTGGCGACCACCGGCTACGGCGCCGTGGCGCCGCTGCCAACGCGGCCCGATGTGGAGCGGTTGCTCGTTACAGCCGCCTGACACCCGGGTTCACAAAAGCGCGTTCCGCAGTGAATTATGCCAGCCAACGTGTCTTTGGACCTGTCCCCACGATCCGAAAACCGGGTTGTGATGAAGTCGTTCGGTTCACTTTTCTGGTGGCCGCTCGATATCCTTCGAACTTGGAATTGGCTTCTAGCGCCGGTCGTGGCGTCGGGTTGGGCGCAGCTCACCCCGACGCCATGAACTGCGACAGGAACCATGGCCAAGTCTGAATGAAGGTGAGCGGTCAAATCTTTTGTGGGCCGCTATTCGATAGCGGTGGGGAGCGGTTCTCGTCGACCGCCGCTGTGCGAGCCGTAGTTGACAACGGGGAACAGAACCTGCGCGCCCACAGGTGACGCGTAGCTACCCGAACAAATCCGGCGGGTCCGCCTCTTCGGCCGGAACCAAACGATCCGCCCCGATCCCGATCAGCCGGAACAGCCGCCCATCCGCTTCCCGCTCGATAAGCGGCCGCGCGGCCTCGTACAGCACGGCTGCCTTTTGCGTCGGCACGGCCAGCCGCCGGCTGCGCGTCAAGAGCGCGAACTTGGCGGTTTTCAGCTTCACCACCACGGTTCCCGCCGCCAGGCCATTGCGCACCAGCTGGCTTGCCACGCGCTCTGCCAAAGGCCGCGCTTCGGCCAACAGGTCGTCCGGCTTGGATTTATCGCGCCGGAAGGTATCTTCGGCCGAGATGCTTTTGGTTTCGCGATCCGGCGTCACGGCGCGGTCGTCCTGGCCCGCGGCAAACTGGGCCAGGCGTCGCCCGAAACGGCCAAAGCGCACGATCAGCTCGCTCTCGCTCAAGCGTTGCAGATCGCCGATGGTAACGATGCCGCCCGCCTCCAGCCGCTGCGCGGTGGCCGGCCCGACGCCGTTGATCTTGCCAACCGGCAGCGTGGCCAGGAAATCATAGGCCTCGCCACGCCCGATGAGCGAAAAGCCACGCGGCTTGTCGCGCTCCGAGGCGAGCTTGGCCAGCAGCTTGTTGGGCGCCAAGCCAATTGACACCGTGATGCCGACCTCGATCTCGACATCGCGCGCGATGCGAGCCAATGCCTCGGCCGGCGTAGCTGCGCCGATGCGGTTCGGCTCGCTCAGGTCGAGATAAGCCTCGTCCAAGGACACCGGCTCAATCACCTCGGTGGCGCCGCGCATGATGTCGCGGATCTGGTAGCCGACACGCTTGTACTTCGCCATGTCGGGGGTAATCACGGTGGCCTTGGGGCACAGCTCCAGGGCTCGAAACATCGGCATGGCCGAGCGCACGCCGTAGGCGCGCGCCACATAACACGCCGTGGTCACGACGCCGCGTCCGCCGGCATGGCCGACGATCACCGGCTGTTCCTTCAGCCGCGGCCGGTCGCGCTTTTCGACCGAGGCATAGAAGGCGTCGCAGTCGATATGAGCGATGGCAAGGGCGGTGATCTCGTCATGCTGCACCAGCCAAGTTGAGCCGCAACCGCTGCAGGTTGCATCGGCGGCGGGGCGCAGTTCGCAACAATGGCGGCACAGCGCGGCGGTCACGGCGCGTCATCCTCGATCAAAATGGCCTCGCCGACACTTAACATTGACACCGCCGGCCGGCTCGCATACTTTCCGGCGCCTTCACACCAAGTGAGCTTGCCGCTTGGACCGCCGACCGGGATCAACCCGGGACGGCGATAACGAGAGATATTGGTGCATCGCCATGAAAGTCCGAAATTCCATCAAGTCTTTGCGCAAGCGTCATCGTGACTGCCGCGTCGTGCGCCGGCGCGGGCGGCTATACGTCATCAACAAGACCGACCGCCGTTTCAAGGCCCGCCAGGGCTGAGTCGCGCAGCGTTTGGTTTATTGAGCGCCAAAAGGCCTTTCAGGTTTTGACGGCGGGGCGCAAGTCGCGCTAGTCGTATGGGCATGACCTCAATCATGATCGTCTCGCGAACGCGCAGCTGGCTGTTTGTTGGCAGTTTCGCCATGCTTGCTGCTGCAGCCCTGTTGGCTCCACTTTCGGGCCACGCCGCCGAGCCCGGTCCCGATCGCAGCCTCTCCAAAGACGCCGCGCCGGCCGGGCCACCGCAACCGGTCGACGCGGTGCGCACCCCCGAGCAGCGCCAGCAGGCGCTCGACGCGCTTTATGATAAACTCGCCAAGACCACCGACGACACCGAGGCAACCGCCATTCGCGCCGACATCCGCCAGCTCTGGCACGTCACCGGCAGCGCCACCATTGACCTGCTGCTGGCCCGCGATGGCGAGGCGGCGCTGGCCCATGACACTCCGGTGCGCCGGCAATTGCTGGAAGCTGCCGCCAAGCTCGCCCCCGACAGTGCCGAAGTTTGGAATCGCCGCGCCGGGCTGGATTTTTCCGATCAGCGTTATCAGGATGCGATCGCCGATCTCGGCCACACCCTGGTGATCGATCCGCGCCATTTTGATGCCCTGGAAGCCTTGGCCGGCATCCTCAGGGATACCGGCCACGATGCTTTGGCGCTGAAAGCGTTGCGCAAACTGAAAGCAATCAATCCAACCGGCAGCAATCTGCAAACTGAGATTGACGATCTTTCCCGTAAGGTCGAGGGGCAAAAGATCTGAACCCTTGCCTTGGCAGTGTCAGTCGGCGGATGAAGCGTGGCGGAACCGCTGATACGTTGTTGCTGCTGCAGCCCGAACTTCCGCGTTCTACTGTGCGACGTATCCCTGACAGGCTGCGCAAGTGATGCGGCTGACTTAGCCACCGGCCAATTTCGGAGACCCCCTGATGCGTCTTTCCGCCATCGCCATTGTCGCGCTCCTGGGCGGGCTGCAGCCAACGGCAAGCCTCGCCGCCGATATCAAAGCCAGCTCCAGCATCGATGCGGTGACAGTGTTCCCCGAAGGCGCCGAGATCACCCGCGTCGTCAAGGTGCTGTTGGCGTCCGGCGACCAAACCGTGATTCTGCGCGATCTGCCCGGCAGCCTGGTCAGCGACAGCGTGCGCATCCAGGGCGAGGCGGCCGGCAAAGTCGAGATCGGCTCGGTCGATGCGCGCAGCTTTTTCCCCTCCCAGGACGCTGCCAATGCCAGCACCGAGGATGCGCGCAAAAAGATCGAGGAGGCCTTGCAGGCGCTGCAGGACAAACAGGCTGCGCTGCAGGCGGCCATCGACGGCGCCAACATGCAAAAACAGCTGATCGGCAATCTGGTCAATCTGCCGGCCCGCCCGCCTGCTGGTGGAACCGCAACCAGCAGCGAACCCGACTGGGGCGCCTTGGCAACCTTGATCGGCGAACGCCTTGGCGCCGCCAACAAGGTGATTGCGGACGCCCAGATTGCCCAGCGCGATATCGCCAAGAAAATGACAGACCTGCAGAATCAGCTGAACCAGCAACCCGATCAGGGCCAGCAACTCACCGAGTTGCAGATCCATGTCAATTCCGCCGTGGCGCTCGAGGCGACCTTGCGCGTGCGCTATCAGGTGCCGGGCGCGGCCTGGTTCCCGGTCTATGACGTGCGGCTGGAAACCGGCGACGGCAAGGCGGCGCCGCAACTGTCGCTGGTGCGCCGCGCCATCGTCTCGCAGCAGACCGGCGAAGCCTGGGATACTGTTGCGCTGGCGCTGTCGACCACGCGCCCGCAAGCTGGCACGGCCGCGCCGCAGCTGGTGCCGCTGGCGGTGGACTTCGCCCCCGAAGGTGTGGCCTATGACGCGCTTGCCACCTCGCGCGCCAGGCTCGCCAAGCGGCTCGACCAGAGCCTGGAAGAAGACGGCAAAGGAGCCGATGGAGCGGCCATGATGGCCGAAGCGCCGGCCCCGGCCGCACCTGCAGCAGTCGCCGGCAAACTCAAGGCCGCCATGGTCGAGCAGCGTCGCGCCACCACCATCACCACCGCCTTCCAGGCGGTCTACGTCATCACCGATCGCCAGAGCATCAAATCGGGCGTCGGCGACAAGCGGGTGCAGATCGACATCAAGGCCATCGAGCCGGCGCTGTCGGTGCGCGCGGTACCGAAGTTTTCCGAGACCGCCTATCTCTACGCCAAATTCAAGCTCGATGCCGAGACGCTGCTGTTGCCCGGCACCGCCGCCTTGTTCCGTGACGGCGTATTTGTCGGCCGTGGCGAGGTCCCGCAGCTGACCGGTGGCGAAGACCACGAGATGGGCTTTGGCACCGACGACAAGGTGCGCATCAAATTCGCCAATCTCGGCCGCAAGGCTGGCGAAACCGGCCTGATCTCGACCTCCAAGACTGATACCCAATCGTTCAAGATGACGATCAACAATCTGCACGCCGCTCCAATCGCCGTGCGCATCCTGGATCAGATGCCGGTGTCGCTGAACGAAGAGATCAAGGTCGATATGCTGCCGTCGTCGACTCTGCCGAGCGTGCGCGACGTCGAGGACAAGAAGGGCCTGCTGGCCTGGGACATGAAACTCGCCCCCAACCAGCAGCAGGACTTGCTGTTCGGCTATCAGGTGAGCTGGCCGAA
This sequence comes from Hyphomicrobiaceae bacterium, assembly GCA_031367715.1. Classification (GTDB taxonomy): domain Bacteria; phylum Pseudomonadota; class Alphaproteobacteria; order Rhizobiales; family Hyphomicrobiaceae; genus JANYHF01. Next base: position 28,585 of record JANLQJ010000148.1, read on the forward strand.
CGGCAAGGCGGTGTATTATGAGCAGCACGAAGGGCCGTTTGCGGGCAAGGGGAAGTGATACCGCCCAAGACAATCGCATGAATGGGTCGTTTCGATCATCGGTTCGACTCGTAACTGTCGTCACGGCCGCCAACGCGGCCACCCGCCCATCAGCCGTTCTCAATGTGGGGGCAGGACACCAAATCGGGCGCACAGCGGTGCGCCCGTCCAAGTGCTTGCCGCGCAGCTAGGCGGGCGCACTGCTGTGCCCCCCTACGCCATGACCTCTGTCACGAACCTTCAAAGTGACAGGTCAAACCATAACTTGGACGGTATGATTCAGTTCATCTCCCGAGGCAGAGCCGCCTAGTTCCTTCTCCCTATGGGATAAGGAACCGCACACCGCCACCGGTCATGACTTGAATTGCCCTGCGCCAACCCTCCCGCGCACCAGAGCTTTCCTCGGCGCGCTGCCCCAGCTATGACCTCACGCGACAGCTTATCGCGGCGTTTCGTCCCCGACCGCCCCGCGCCCCGAGGAGACACCATGACCAAAACCACCAAGCCCACCCCCTCCAAGTCGGGCGGCAGCCGCCCCTTGGTGCTCGATGCCATCGAGGCCGCCATCGCCGATATCGCGGCTGGCAAACCGGTGGTGGTGGTCGACGACGAGGACCGCGAGAACGAGGGCGACATCATCATGGCGGCGGCCAAGGCCACGCCTGAGTGGGTCGCGTTCACCATCCGGCATACCTCGGGCATCTTGTGCGTGCCGCTGCCGATCAGCGAAGCGCGCCGACTCAACCTCTCGCCGATGGTGGCCGACAACGACGCGCCGCTGTCGACCGCCTTCACCGTCTCGGTCGACGTGCGCGAGGGCCTGACCACCGGCATCAGCGCCGAGGAGCGCTGCAACACCATCCGGGCGCTCGCCAATCACAATGCGGGACCGCGCGATTTCGTGCGCCCCGGCCATATCTTTCCGCTGGTGGCGCGCGAGGGCGGCGTGCTGATGCGCACCGGCCATACCGAGGCCGCGGTCGATCTCGCGCGCCTTGCCGGCTTGCCGCCGGTCGGCCTGCTGGCCGAGATCGTCAACGACAATGGCAGCGTGAAAAAGGGCGCCGAGATCGAAGCGTTCGCGCGTGCCCATGGCCTGAAACTGGTCTCCATCGACGATCTGATCGCCTATCGTCAGCAGCGCGAAAAGTTGATCGCGCGGGTTTCGACCACCAAGACGCCCACTGCTGCCGGTGACGGCACAGTCGTGGTCTATTCGACCCCGTTCGATACCGCCCACCACGTTGCGCTGGTGGTCGGCGACATGACCGCCAGTCAGGTCGGCGGCGTGCTGGTACGGCTGCATCGCGAAGACACGGTGGGCGACGTCTTCATGGGCGGCGCCAGCGCCATGGCCAAGGTGCTGGACAAGATCGGCAAGGAAGGCCGCGGTGTCGTGATCTATCTGCGCGAAGGCGCCGTGGGTGTGGCGGGTGCGGGCCGCAGTGAAGAGGGCGGCAGCGGCGAGGGCGGCGATAGCGCCTTCAGCCGTCGCCAGCAATGGCGTGAGATTGGCCTGGGGGCGCAGATCCTGAAAGATCTCGGCGTGCGCTCGATCCGCGTGCTGTCGAGCAAGGAGCGCCAGTTCAAGGGGCTGGCCGGATTTGGCGTGGAGATAGTCGGCACTGAGCGGCTGGAGGGGTAGCTTTGCCTGCGCGATTGGAAATGCGCGACAGCCTTGCCACATCGGCAGGCAGCAGGTACAAGATCGCGCCGCCGGCCAAGCGGTGTCGCGGAGCGCTTCCCGAAAAGTGGTTTCCGGTTTTCGGTTCACTAGCGCGACCAAGAGTGGAGAGGTGCCGGAGTGGCCGATCGGGCTGGTCTCGAAAACCAGTGTGCGTGCAAGCGCACCGTGGGTTCGAATCCCACCCTCTCCGCCAGATTCCCTATTTGTTCTCCATCTTCGTGGTGCCCTGATGGACGTGGAGAGACGTCTTGAGGCGAATTGAGACAACTGCAAGACGCTGATAACTATCAATATTGCTCCGAACATCTCCGGCGAGCCGGCCAAACTTCCGTCTCATTTTGTTCCTCAAGCTCTCTCTGAAGCCACCGTTTGAATGGTGGGTCAGATGGTGGGTTGAGAAGCCAGTCCAATGACCGGAATTCGTACACGGAACCGATTGACGGCGGTCGCCGTCGACCGGCTGCGCGTCCCTGGGGTCCATGCCGACGGGGCCGGCCTCAGCTTGATTTTGACGTCCTCTGGCGTGAAGCGCTGGGAGCTGCGCGTCAGTGACGGTGG
>JANLQJ010000157.1:0-2930 GCA_031367715.1 Hyphomicrobiaceae bacterium
ACGCTTGCTGAGGTGTCACGGTATACCAAGGCCGCAGACCAGATTCACCTCGCCCAGACTGCCATCGACCGTCTCACGGCCAGACAATCCGCACAAAGAGTCCCAACCCCTGTCAAGCGGGTTGGGAAAAATCCAGAAAAACTCAATGAAATCAGTATTGATTTGTTCAATTGGCGCGCCCGGAAGGATTCGAACCTCCGACCCCCAGATTCGTAGTCTGGTGCTCTATCCAGCTGAGCTACGGGCGCCTGCCGTGACACCAGCTCCCGAACGGCCTGAGCCGTATCGAGGTGCGCGATTGGGAGACCGTATTGGCTTGGTCCCGACCGGGGTCAACGACCTCACGTCTAGTGGGTCGTTCGAAGACTGGCAAGTGGTTTGAAACAGCTCGACTTGACGAGAGGTTGGCACGCACCAGCCAACCGCCTCTGCAACGGCAGCAAAGTGTTTGTCACCTCCCAGTGCCGCTGGTTTCGTCCGGCCCGAACCCGGCGCCAGGAGAGCAGGCGACTGTCAGTGACCACACCCCCTTGGTGCTTCTGTCAGATGTCAGACTAGGTCGTTCGAGCGCGCGCTGCTGCGGCAAGGCATTGAGCCAAAACAGCCACATGCGAGCAGATATAAGGCGCTCGATAGCTCCCGAACGAGGCGATGTCCTAGTGGCATTGCCAGCGGCCCGGCCCCAAACAGGTCCGGTTGCGTCAGCTTGTCCGCACCGTAGTTGTTCGTAGCGGAGTCGATAGGAATGCCTACGCTGGTATATTCCGCGGTCGATCTGTTCGTCGTCGGCGTGGCGACCGTTGTTGCGCTGCTGGTACGCGATGATTTTTTCGTGACCTTGCCCCGACTGGCGGCCGTCACCCCATACAGTCTCATGTCGATCGGGTTCGCCGCGCTTGTGCTTCCGGGGCTCGGCATCAGCAAACGCATCTGGCAGTTCACCAATCTGGCTGACTGCAGGCGCATTGGCCTTGCGTCAGTGATCGTCGTGGTCGCAGCGCTGTCGCTGGCCTATCGCCTGGGCACTCTTGCCGGTGTCGGGCGGTCCTTGCCGGTTTTGCAAACCATCTTCATGACCGGCATGCTGGTCGGCATCAGGATTGCGGCCCGCACCTTCGATGCACGCAGGCGCCACCTGATCAAGCCTGAGGCTGGCGCGCCGACGACGCCCACCGCACCCGAATTCCTCCTGGTGGTTGGCCTCGGGCGGCTGACCGAAGTATACATGCGCGCCATGCTCGACGCAGCCCCGCGCAACGTTCGCGTGGTCGGCGTACTGACCGGTTCGGAGCAGCATGTTGGGCGGCTGATGCTTGGCTATCCGGTGCTGGGCACGCTGGCGCAGATCGACAGCGTGCTCGACGATCTGATGCTGCACGGCATCAAGCTCGATCGCATCGTGGTGACGTCAGGAGCCGAAGCGCTTTCTGGCAATCTCAGGGCCAGTTTTGCGCGCGCCGAGACAGATTTGCGCATTCGGGTCGAAGGGCTCGACGCGCAGCACCCTCTATCCTGGCAGTCAGTGCCGATTGGCGCTTTGCCACCGCGCGACGCAGGCGACGCTGAGCGCCTCACCTTCAAAATGACCGCTGCTGACCTGGCGGCGCCGGAACGGCGCGCCTATTGGAGTTTGAAACGCTGTATCGACGTCATTGGCGCCCTGCTCCTGCTACTCCTTTTGAGCCCAGTTATCGCAGCCGTCGGTCTGTTGGTGGCGATCGAATTCGGCCTCCCCGTCATGTTCTGGCAGATGCGGCCCGGCCGGGGCGAACGATCGTTCCGCCTCTATAAATTCCGCAGCATGCTGAGTGCCCGTGACGACGCCGGACGCCGCCGGACCGAGCCCGAGCGCATGACCGCCACGGGTCGATTTTTGCGCCGTACACGCCTCGATGAATTGCCGCAGCTGATGAATATCCTGATCGGCGACATGTCTTTTGTCGGTCCGCGTCCGCTGCTGCAAGCCGAACAATCGGCCAGCTACGCCGCCCGCCTGTTGGTGCGCCCAGGCCTCACCGGTTGGGCCCAGGTCAAGGGCGGTCGCGCTATCTGCGTGGCCGATAAGGCCGCGCTTGATGTCTGGTACGCGCGCAATGCGTCGCTGCTACGGGACGCCGAAATCATTCTACGGACCATCCCGATGCTGATCCTTGGCGAGCGCGTCAATACCGGAGCAATCGTCGCCGCCTGGCGCGATCTGGAATTGGCAGGGATCTGCCGGCCGCGCGGACATGTTGCCGGCGAAACAATTCCGGCCACGGACCGGCTGGCTGCCTAGATTTGTCGACGTTGGCCTGGGTCGCCCTAGGTGGCTTACCTAGAGATTGGGTTGAGACACTGATGAATTCATAGAACTTCGGCTCGCTTGAGCTGGAGTGCGGTAGCTGTACCTACTGCGATGCCGTACCTGCTGCGATGCCATGTCGTTGGCTGGTGTGAGCGTGGTCCAAGTCCGCGCACCGCAACAACTCCGTTTATGCCGGACAACCTATCTTTTGTCCGGTTGCCAGACGCAGGCCGAAGGGACGCGGCCACGCTTTCAGACTGACTTGGCGACAGCACGAAAAGGCCTCATGGCGTAGCGGCGGCTTGCGGCCGCCCTGTCAGCGCACGCACGTTGCACGAGGGCGAGCACAGCGCGCCCCACAGGATCGACGCCATGAACTCCGACCACAACCATATCCAAGTCTGAATGAAAGTGAGCGGTCAAAACTTTCGTGGGCTGGTAATACTGCCCGGTCTAATCCAAACCTCGTCATACCAGCCAACTTATGGTTTGACCTGTCACTTTGAAGGTTCGTGACAGAGGTCATGGCGTTGGGGCGCACCGCAGTGCGCCCGTCTCGCTGCGCGGCACGCTCTTGGACGGGCGCACCGCTGTGCGCCCCTACGCTTGCGAGCACGAGTCAAACGATAGGTTGGCCGGTATC
>JANLQJ010000158.1:0-3363 GCA_031367715.1 Hyphomicrobiaceae bacterium
CATACCGGCCAACCTATCGTTTGACTCGTGCTCGCAAACGTAGGGGCGCACAGCGGTGCGGGCGTCCAAGAGCTTGCCGCGCAGCTAGACGGGCGCACTGCTGTGCGCCCCTACGCCATGACCTCTGTCACGAACCTTCAAAGTGACAGGTCAAACCATAAGTGGGCTGGTATCATTTGAATGCTACAGAACACTTGGTTGAAACGGGAGGCCGTGGTTCGACCTGCACTCAGCTCAGCCAGACTTTCCATTCCGGTTCGCTACGCTCGATCATGGCCTTGCACTTGGCGGCCTGCTCCTGCTTGAGGAAACGCTCGTACTGCTCGGGAAGTTCGCCGGGGCGCTGGACGACAACGGACATGAGAGGCTCCTTCGAAGTGTGCGGGACCGGTCTGTCTGGGCCGGGGGCGGCCGCGACAGAGTGGGCATTTCGGGGGATGTTGGAAAGGGACGCGACTCACCGGAACTCGTGAGAACAAAATGGAACATGACGCGAACATTTGCAAGAACAAATTAGCTCCCTTTGGGTTTTGTTCTCTGCCGTCCGTGGTGCGGGGCGACATAAATGGCGCCCCGACGTTCCGCGGCCGGTGGACAACCGCATGGCTCGCGCCAAGATGCCTTGCCAACTCGGCTGAGTGGCCGCAACACTTTGCGCAATACTACCGAATCAGGGGCTGCGGGGGCGAGCACGTATGCAAGCTGTGAAACGGCACGCGCGAGACGATGATGTCGATTCCAGCCTGTTCCTCGGCGTCCGCAGCTCCGCGCGCGGCATCTCCTGGCGCAACCGCCTCGACGCCGCCGGCGTCAACCTCGCCACCGCCATCAGCCAGCGCCACGGCCTGCCGGACCTGCTCGGCCGCGTCCTGGCCGCACGCGGCGGTACCCTCGACACGATCGACATTCTGCTCAATCCCAGTCTCAAGGCGCTGATGCCGGACCCCAGCACCTTGCGCGACATGGACAAGGCCGCCGAGCGCTTGGCGGTCGCCATCGAACGCAAAGAAAAGGTCGCCATCTTCGGCGATTACGATGTCGACGGCGGCTCGTCCTCGGCGCTGGTCGCGCGCTTCCTGGCCGCCCATGGGCAGGCCTCGCGCATCTATATCCCGGACCGTATGCTGGAAGGCTACGGCCCCAACGCGACCGCCATCAAGACACTTATCGAGGAGGGCGCCCGGCTGATCGTCGCGGTCGATTGCGGCACCACGGCGCATGTCCCGCTCGCGGCCGCGACGGGCTCCAAAACCGACATCGTGGTCGTCGATCATCATCAGGCCGATGCGGTGCTTCCCGACGTTTACGCGGTTGTCAATCCGAACCGCCAGGACGATGTATCGGGGCTGGGCCATCTGTGCGCGGCGGGCGTCGTATTCTTGTTGCTGGTCGCCACGGCCCGCACCTTGCGCAGCCGTGGCTACTACCAAACCGGCGCTGCCGAGCCACCATTGCTCGACTGGCTCGATATCGTCGCGCTGGCGACGGTCTGCGATGTGGTGCCGCTGACCGGCCTCAACCGCGCCTATGTCAGCAAGGGCCTGCAGGTGATGCGTCAACGCCGCAATCTGGGGCTGCGCGCGCTCGCCGACGCGGCTGGCATGAAGGAAGTGCCGAACCCGTATCATCTCGGCTTCGTGCTCGGCCCACGCATCAATGCCGGCGGGCGCGTCGGCAATGCGGCGCTGGGCGCGCAGCTGCTCTGCTCCGACGACATCCTGGAGACCGGCCGCATCGCCGTGCTGCTCGACAAGCACAATCGCGAGCGCAAGGCCATCGAGGCCGCCATGCTGGAGGCGGCGCTGGCCGAGGCGGATCGTGCCATCATGCAGCGGCCCGACTTGCCGATCATGATTTCTGGCTCGCCGGAATGGCACAAGGGCTTGGTCGGCCTGGTCGCCAGTCGCCTGACCGATCGCTTTCAGCGTCCGTCGCTGGTGATCGCCTGGACCTCTGAGAGTGAGGGGACGGGGTCGCTGCGCTCGATCGCCGGGGTCGATATTGGCGGCGCAGTGCGCGCGGCGGCCGAACAGGGCATCATCGTCAAAGGCGGCGGCCATGCATTTGCGGCCGGCGTCACGGTGAAGAAGGAACGGCTCGCCGAGCTGACGGCGTTTCTGGAGACCCGGCTCGCCGATCGAGTCGCGCAGGAGCGCGGCAGCGCCGGCCTCGACATCGACGGCGCGTTGACGCCCAGCTCCGTGACCATGGACCTGATGGCGCAGATCGAGCAGGCCGGCCCCTACGGCCAGGGCAATCCGGTGCCGCGTTTCGTGTTTCCCGCGCACCGCCTGCGCGCCGCCCGCGTCATGGGCGAGACGCACCTGCGCTGCACCATTGAAGCGGGCGACGGCTCCAAACTGGACGGCGTCGCCTTCCGCGCCATCGGCGGCCCGATCGGCGACCTCTTGCTGGCCAATGTCGGCGGCATGCCCTTGCACTTTGCCGGCAGCCTGCGCCGCGACACCTGGGGCGGCCGCGAGAAAATCGAATTCACCATCGAGGACGTCGCAGACCCGCGCGCGCAGTGACAAAGGAGCCGCGCACGAAGGGCATCGGCAGGAGGGGCATCGGCAGAGGGGTTGCTCCTCGCCCCGAACCCCTCTATACGATGCCCCAGATGCGGGTCGCGCGCCAGTCGCGCCACCCCGCAGCTCCCTTCGTCTATCGGTTAGGACGCGAGATTTTCATTCTTGAAAGACGGGTTCGACTCCCGTAGGGAGCGCCAGCTCAAATAAGCCCGGAAACAAGCCTTAGGATGACGGTTTTGGTGGGCGATTTGGACGGCTCGAATGGTTCGAAAAAGGCCCGTGGCTACAGAGCGGCTACAGTGGCAGGCAAATCCAGGGCGGAATGCTGCAAGGGCTTGCCGCCAACCGGCGCGACCACTTCGCAGGTGTAGCGGAACTCCCACTGAGGCTGGGCAAGCAAGTAGCCGTCTGTGACCGAACAGCGGCGGCCCGTTCCCGCAAGATACTTTTCGACACCCTCTTGGAACACGTACTTCGGCGTGGCCCCGATTGCCGAGTTGTAGGTCAGGCCTGCCACAACGCCTTGGCCGATGGCAGAACCAAAGCTGGATGTGATCATCATCCGGCCATCGCCGGGCCTATCGTACACGCGGAAGTTGTCGTAGGGCGTTTCGACGGTCGCCACCGGCACGTCGGCGTAGTTCCTCGAAATGTATTGGACCGTTGCGCAGCCCGCCCCGGTGGCCCCTACCAAAAGTAGGCAGACGGCTTCGATCAATCGCATGCTCAGCCCCCGGTGTTTCCGCGCACCAACAGGGCAGACCCGTTCGCACCGGAAAGCAACGAGGGCTTGCGGTTATCCCCGGTTCGCTGCCGATAATCCGCGTGGCAT
>JANLQJ010000259.1:0-2796 GCA_031367715.1 Hyphomicrobiaceae bacterium
TTTGGCACCGACCAGATCAAGATCGTGCCCCCCATGCGCAAGGGCCTGTCCACCGAGTTGTCGGTGAAGGACGAGGTTGTCGGCACCCTGCATAAAGACACCGACGACGGCGAAACCTCCTTCAGCCTGACGATGACGATCCTGGAGGAGGACCTGCCGCCCGTTCCGAAGACCGCGGCCCCCACCCGAGCTCGCCGCTAAGGCGACGCTCAACAATAACCGACTCGGGTTGCGATTAGCTCAGGCAGCATCGCTTGCCGAAGAACAATCGCAGAAGCAATGCTTGCAAAGGCGTGCCGAGAGGACGATCCTCGCTGCCTGCGTTGCGACGGCGTCCCGCTGTGCGGCAGCCAAGGAGTGTGATCCGTGCGCGTCTCAATCATCCTCGGAAATCCCCGACCCGGGAGCTTCTGCCACGCGATCGCGAATACGGTGGCCGCGCAATTGGCTGCTTGCGGTCATACGACCGTCGTTCACGACCTTCAGAGCGAAGGGTTCGATCCCGTTATCACTGCGGATGAGGTCGAAACGCGGGTCTCCGCGAATCCGCTTGTCGAGCAACACTGCCGCGAGTTGGCGGATGCCGACGGGTTGATCGTCATCCATCCGGTTTGGTGGGGCGGACCGCCAGCGATCCTCAAGGGATGGATCGACCGGGTGGTTCGCCGCGGCGTCGCCTACGATGTTGTGCCCAACGTTGAAGACAGCCGCATGGGCCACGTTGGGCGACTTCGTGTCCAGGCCGCGATTGTCTTTAACACGGCGGATACCCCTGCCGACCTCGAAGAGAGCCTGTTTCGCGACTCGATCGGCGTGCTGTGGAAAAACTATATCGCAACGATGTGTGGCATTCCGGTGCTGGAGCGTCATTCATTTAGCGTCATGGGCACGAGCACGGCGGAGGTGCGGAGGGAATGGCTGGGCACCGTCTCGGAGGCTGTGACACGGCTGTTCCCGGCGAATATGCGGCCAGTCTGACTTATCAGGGCGGTGCCCGAGGTGAACACGGAATGACTGGCATCCGGAATGGAAATATACCATCAGGCCAAGGCCGTCAGGTCGGTCTAACCGCCACCGAGCTGAAGGGCTTTGGGAATGGCGCGGACCCGGACAACCTCGCGCACCATCTGGCCGCCGAAGCTCCCAAGGCTTGGTTCCGGTCGGAATCGGGCCAATGGGCTCAGAAATAGCTGTGTCACGCCGCGACCAGACGTTCGGTCCAAGCGGGACGCCAGGGCCTGTTGTCAAATCGACATAGGGGGTTTCCGGCGCGGCGGTTTCTTTAGGTACGGCCAGGCTCAGGCGATCTCAAGTCCAAGGTTGAGGCAATAGGTGGGTAAACACCCGTTGTGCAGATAGTCGAATTGGGTGTTTTTCCCGGTGGCCCACAAATGATGCTTGGCCCAGCGATCGTACGGCATGTATTCCAGGCCTTTGTCCGATCCACTGGTCTTGCCGCTGGCGAAGTGCAGCTTCGGCAGTCCGCCGGACGCCATCAGAATCGGGTTGGGATCGATGGAGATCACTGAACGTACCGTGACCTTGCCCTTCAACACGGCCAGGAACGGCAGGATGTCGCCGATGCCGCTGCTAAAGGAAAAGGTGTCAAACGGCGACGTGACGAACCCCTTGCCAATCACCGCCGCCAAGCCGTCAAGCGTCTCGCGCGTCAGCGCCCCGTCGGTCAGGAACGGCCCAAGCTCCCCATGGCTGTCGCTGGCCCGCACCGGCATAACGAACGCCATCTCGCGGCGCCGGCTAAACAGCAATTGCGCCGCCCAGCGGAAATCGTTGAACAGCGCCCAGTCTGCCACGTACTTCAAATGCGGCTCACTGAGCGGATTGGTGTAGCCGCGCTTCATGTATTCGGTATGGCTTTGACCAAAGCCGTGCGAGATCCCGAACAGCACGCCCGCCGCAGTACCGGCCGAGGGAAGACAGACGATCAGTGCCCGCTTGAAGGCGCCGCGTTCCACCAGGAAGATGCCGACTCGGCCGGTGGTTGCGGGCGCCATCTTGAAGCCGAAGAGGTTCTTTGGGTCACCCGACTTGAAGGTGGTCGCGTCGATCACCCATTTTCCCGGAACATCGCATTCGACGCAATGATCCTTGCCCAGGGTGCCGGGGAACAGTTTCAGGGTCAGCGCATCCTGCGCCGTGACGGTCGCGGCCATCTATGGTCCTGCTCCCCCTGGCTTGCACAATCGCATAAGCCCATAATAGCGCCGTGCCGACCGGTAATCCAGGCAATACGGGTAGCGACCCAAGAACATCCGCGCCTCGGCGCGAGATCATCGGAGCGTGTCACGACCAGGCTGTCGCCGGGCTGCACGAAATCGAGTAGTAATTGCAGCTCGGTCCGCCCATCGCGGCGGGAACCGCTGGCCTTTTCGGCGCGGACCACGCCGCAGCCGGCCGCCTTGAGGGCCGCATGCTGGCTGGTTCATCATGGCGATGGTTGGCATCGAAGCCTCAGAACACCGACCGTGCACCCTTCACATCCGGTTCCGCCACGCGGCGCCGCACAGGTGACGCCGTCAAGCCCGTTCTGAGCGTTTGCCGCTCTGCCGTGCTGACGTGATTGCGCCCAAGTTGTTTGTTCAGGCGATCCGGTTTACCTCTCGAAAGCAAACAGAGCTATCAGCCTCCCGCCAACGGTCCCTGCCGGCCGGCGCGATGGCCTGGAATGTGCGGTCTGTGTGTGCCATGGTGAGGCTGAGGTAATCGGAGGTGTGTCATGAGCCAGCTTGAGGTCGCGGGTCACAACGTCGCGGCGGAGACGGAAAACACGACGTC
>JANLQJ010000281.1:0-13586 GCA_031367715.1 Hyphomicrobiaceae bacterium
CCGCACCCGCAGATCTTTCGAATACCCGTTTGCCATAGCGCTTTCCGTCGTTGCCGCCGGAAACCACCAGAATCTGATTTGCGATGCCGTGGGAACCCCCTGTGACCGCATTGACTCACATCAAACGGAAAGCGCTCTAGCACGGTCTTACCACGTTGATCGTAAGACCTGCACGGTCGAAAAGCACTGCCTTTTCCGGCGCGAAGCCAAGTGACAACTCTTGCCCCACGCGTACCACAGTGTCCCCTTCGAACACGGCGGTCAGTCGTCGACCAGACAATGCGAAATTGACAATCGTCTCGTTCCCCAGATGCTCAATCAACGTTATCGTGCCGCGTAGTGCACCCTCTTGGGATGCGAATAAATGATACGGCCTCACTCCCAGTGTGAGGATGTCACCCGGCTTGAACTGAGCGCCAGCAACCGGGATCTTAACGGACTTCATCTCATCGCTTTGGACCACCGCGGCAGTAGCGTCGGCGTGTTGCACAGTGACTTCGATGAAGTTCATCTTGGGTGAACCGATAAAGCCCGCTACGAAGAGATTCGCTGGGCGGTGGTAGAGTTCCAACGGTGAGCCCACCTGTTGCACGACGCCGCCATTGAGTACTACGATCTTGTCTGCAAGTGTCATAGCCTCTACCTGATCATGGGTGACGTAGATCATCGTCGCGCCAAGGTCCTGGTGAAGCTTGGCAATCTCCATGCGCATATCCACCCGCAGTGCCGCGTCGAGGTTCGAGAGGGGTTCGTCGAAGAGGAAAACTTCCGGCTGACGTACGATGGCCCGGCCAATCGCCACACGTTGGCGTTGACCGCCAGATAATTGCGCTGGCTTGCGCTCAAGCAGATGTTCCATCTGTAGGATGCGCGCGGCCTCGCGGATCTTTTGATCGCGCTCAGCCTTGGGCGTTCTATTGAGGCGGAGGCTGTATCCGACGTTGTCGTATACCGACATGTGCGGATAGAGCGCGTAGGACTGAAATACCATAGCGATGCCCCGGTCGCACGGCTGAATTTGGTTAACCAAGCGGTCACCGATCCATATCTCTCCCGCCGAAATATCTTCAAGCCCCGCGATCATACGTAGAAGCGTTGACTTTCCGCAGCCAGAGGGGCCGACAAATACGACGAACTCGCCATGTGCGATCACCAGATTCACACCTTTGATGACCTCGACTTTGCCATAAGTCTTGCTGGCTGCTTTGATCTCGAGATTGGCCATCTGTGCCTCGCTGTGGACTAGATTGTTGCGCCCGACCGGGCGCGCGGAATGAAGATTCAGCAGTCCATCCGCGTCGACGCTGTCTGGAATGGGGTTGGAAACCTGTCCGACAAAGGGGCAGTCGGGCAAGGTCTGACTGAAGCCCGCGGCCTATCGCGCTGCGATCACGCGTTGATTTTGTCAGCCTGAAGAAAGTGAGGCTGCAGGTGTCGCCTTTCCCAGCGAGGCCGAAGCGCCATATCCAATTTGAGTCAACGACCGGTGCCACATTGCTAAGTTTTTCTTTCCCTGAAACTCACTCGTCCAGTTCGATCAGTCGAGGAAGATAGTCCGAACTTCGGCGGCGGAGCGCTGCGCAGCCGCAAGAATGTCGGTGACCACCAGATTATTTTCGATGCTGGCGAGATCGGAGGGGGTGAGGGCGATCGTTCCGCGGACCACCGCAGCCAGATAGGCAAAGGGGTTGCCGAGGCTTATTGGCAGAGCCGGCAGAACGATCCGCTGACGTTCAGCTGTGCCACCCAGCGCCAGTTCGACATTGTGCGCATCGAGCGCTGCAATAAAGCCGCTTGCGCCGTAGATTTCCATGTCTTTGCGGGCGAACGGCCAGTTCCAGGATGCTTGGATGACGGTCTCGGCGTCGCCGTAGTCGAGAAGGATCAGCGCGTCATCTTCGACGTTGTAGATATGTGGCTTGAAGCAGTGGGTTTGCGCCGTGACACTGTGGGGGCGTCGCCCTTCCATGATCCGTGTCATCATGTTGGCACCGTAGCAGCCAAAGTCGGTCAGCGCACCACCACCACTTTGGGCGGGGTCGGTCAGCCAGGCCAGAAAGGCAGTACCGCAGCCGCTTTCCACGGGGCCGCCATGGCCGTCCCGCACCAGCACTTTGCGGATAGGCCCGAGTGCCTGGTCTCCGACCGCTGTTGTGATGGCGAAGGCCGTGCTCGGAAACCAAGAGGTTTCGTAGTTGGTCAGGACGTGAATGCCGTGTTGCCGCGCCAGCAGGGCCATCTGACGGGCATGTTCCGGACCGATCGCCAGCGGCTTTTCCACCATGACATGGATGCCGCGCGGTGCGCAGGCCTGAACCACGGCGAGATGGTCGAAAATGGAACCAAAGGCGCCAACAACTTCAGGTTTAGTTCGGACCAGCATCTGCTCCAGATCATCATGCAGCCGGTGGGTGGGAACGCCCCAAGTGCGGCCAAGGGTGGCGAGCGCATCCGGATTGGAATCACAGGCGCCTACGATGGAGAAGTCTTCGGCTGCTAGTTGATCGAGGATGGCGATGTGATCATGTGACACACCCGCCAATGCCAAGCGCAGGGGGCCGTTGTGTTCGGTATGCAATTTCAACTCCGGTCTATGGTTGCGGACGTGGGCAGAAGGGGTTCAGCCCTTAACGCCACTGGCCGTGGCGCTTTCGATGAACCAGCGCTGGAAGAAGACGAATACCAGCAACACAGGAATGGTGATCATGGACGCGTAGGCCAAGATCTGTCCCCAGTCCGGGTTCTGTGTATAGAAGGTGGTGATACCCACGGTGAGGGGTCGGCTGGCCTCCCCGGGCACGGCCAGAACCGGCCAGAGGTAGTCATTCCAGCGCGACTGGAACTGCAGGATTGCCACCGACGCAATCACCGGGCGCGACAAAGGCAGGATGATCGTCCAGTAGATCTGAAAGGGCGTGGCCCCATCGATGGTGGCCGCCTCGTCGAAGTCCTTGGGGATATCGAGGAAGAACTGGTAGAACAGGAAAATCGAGAAAGCATCGGCGATGAAGGGCACGATCTGCACATGAAGCGTGTTGAGCGAAGAGTGATGGAATATCAGGCCGCTGTCAGTGAGGCCGATCCAAGGGATGTTGTTGACCACGAACAGCAGCGGAATAGCGATGGCCTCGAACGGCACCACGAGCAGCGCCACGACCAGAGCCAGCATGACCGTTCGGCCGGTCCAGTGCAGCCGGGCCAACGCATAGGCGGCCAGACTGTTGACGAACACGCTCAATGTCACGGTCACGGTGGCAATGACCACCGAGTTGATGAGGAATTTGACAAAGGGCGCACGATCAAAGACAGCGACGAAATTGTCAAGTGACGCGCTGGTGGGCCACAGCGCCGCCAGGGGATTGCTGGAGCGGAGGTCAGCAAAGGTGACCTCGACCGGCTTGAAGGCGGCTACAATCATGAACGCCACAGGCAGCAACGCGATGATGGCCCACACTACCATGACGGCATAGAAGGCCACCGGTTTGATCCAGCGGCCAACGGTCTGCGGCAGCGTTGGGCCTCTTGTCGCTGTCGATTGCAGAATCATGGCACGCTCCTATGAGCTTGGGCGGAGCGCGCGGCGCAGCCCGAAGGTGATGGCGACGACGATGAGGAAGAACACGACCGAAATCGCCGAGGCATAGCCAAGGTTCTGGCCTCTGAAGCCGACGCGTATGGCATGAAATACCACCGTCGACGTCGCATTATCGATCGGCCCGCCCTGGGTCATAACGTCGACCTGAGTGAACAAACGGAATGAGGAGATGGTGGTGGTGATCACAACAAACGCGGTGGTATTGCGCAGTCCCGGCAGCGTGATGTCGCGGAAGCGGCGGACGGGCCCCGCGCCATCAATGGACGCCGCCTCATAAAGAATCGACGGAATGCCCTGAAGTCCGGCAAGGAACAGCACCATCTGGAAGCCAACGCCTTGCCACACCGACATTATGAGGATCGACGGCATGGCCAAGGTCTTGTCGCCCAGCCAGTTAGGATTGCCGAAACTACCCAGAGTCACCCAGTTCAGCAGCCGGTTGATGAGCCCGACATCAGGATTGTAAAGGAAAATCCAGACGACGGAGATGACCGCCATCGAGGTCACCACCGGGCTGAAAAAGATGGCCCGGAATGCTTTGGTGCCCTTCATCTTCTGATTGACCAGCAAAGCAAGGCCAAGCGCCAGCCCGCACTGGATCGGCACAACCATGACAGAGAAGTAGAAATTATTGAACAGCGACCGCCAGAACACTGGGTCGGTCGCCAGAACCACGAGGCGCCGCCCGCCGAAATCGACTTTGAACCACTCTGAGTACCCCTTGAGGGCTGGCGTATCGCTGATGACGGTGCGTGACCGCGGAAACGCGGGCACCCCATCCGTCGAACCGACAACGGGGTCGAGCACCAGCCAATCGAGGCTCAGCAGCTGCGAGTAGTTGTTTGCACCGACGAACACTGCCGGTTCGGGGGAAACAAACCGCTGGTTCGTCAAACTGAACAGGGTCGAGGACAGAAATGGCAGAATGACGAACAGGCCGATACCGACCAGCGCCGGTGCGAACAACATCCACCCACGCAGATGCCCAAAGTGCCGCATCACGGATTCCAGTTCGATTTTGAGATAGTAAAGGTGCCGGCTCGGAGGACCGCGCCAGCACCCTGGATCATAGCATCACTTGAAGCCGTAACCGTTGTTGGCCGCGATGTCGGCATCGATGGCCGCCGCAGCGGTGTCGAGAGTATCCTCGACATTGGCCCCGTTCGCGATAGCCATTGCGGCCTCCTCGAACGTCACCGAGATCTTGCCATAGGCTGGCGTAGGTGGCCGGATCACAGCAAAGGCGCTTGGGAAGGCCGTGATGCCCGAGAGCGGACCGCCTTTGCGGTAAAGATCGGTCATCGGAACCGCACTCAGACGACCGGGGATCAGACCGGTCGCGTTGGACATGCTTGCGATGTTCTTGGGCTGGAGCATGTAGTTGATGAACGCCCAAGCCCCATCAGGATGCGCGCAGGTCTTGGTGATCGACCATTGCCAGGAACCAGCCCCCACTTTAGGTCGATGCCCGAGGTCAGGCGGCGGCAGATAGATGAGGTCTTCGCCCCATGCCTTGTGCAGGTTTGGGTACCACCAGTTCCCGATATAGGCAAGTGCTGCCCGGCCCTGGATGAAGGCCTGGTCATCGGTAGACTTGGGGTTGGCAAGACCTGATTGGAATAGGTTCTGCCACCAGTGACCCCAGGCCATTGCCTCGGGGCCATTGAGCTTGCCCTTTGCAGACAAATAGGTGTCGCGATTGATCAAATCACCGCCAAAGCTTTGCAGGATCGGCGAATAGGCATAGGGCACCCATTCATGCGTGTAGAAGGTGAACAGGTCGATGGCCGTCTCGAACTTGCCAGATTTCTTGAGCTTAATGAGCGCGGCATCAAACTCATCCTTGGTCCACGCGTCGTCGACGCCCTTCGGGATGCGGATGTCGTATTTCTCCAGCACCGACTTGCGGGCCCAGAGAGCCAGTGACGCCTCGAACTGCCCGACGCCGTAGACGTGGCCATTGTACTTACCAATCGTCGAGGCAAGCATATCTGACTGCATCTCGGGCGTCAGATAGGCATCGAGCGGAATGACACTGCCGCCCCACGCAAAGTTCGGTACCAGGGGGCCGTCGACATCAATGGCACAAGGCAGTGTGCCTGAAAGTGCCGCAGCATTGACCGCATCGGAATAGGATTTCTGCGGCAACTCTTCCCAAGTGACCTTATAGTCGGATTGGGAGCCATTGAATCCTCGCACGTAGGACGCGAATGTGTCCATTTCGGGCTTGAGATCACCGATGTGTCGCCACACCGTGATGTCGGTCGGCGCTGCTATTGCAAGTGACGGCGCCAACAGAGCTGTAGAGAGCAACAGGGACACGGCTGCCTTCCAAACAGAATCCCCTTTCTTGACGGTACGGCGTTCCGGCTCTGCCGGGACGCCACTTTCAATATAGGTTTTCATTTTCGCTCCTCCGATTTAACAAATTGATAGCGGGTATACGCAAGTGCTTGTTTGGTATGCTTGACCTCCATTTCGCATTCTTATCGGCGGGACGCAGTGGTGCGCCGCACGATCACTTCGACGTCGGGTAGTGCCGTACTGTGCGGCGGCTCCCCGTTGACAACGGACAACAGATAGCGCGCCGCGACCCGGCCGCTTTCGGCCAAGTGTTGGCGTACGGTCGTCAGGCCCACATGGGCGCTGACGTCTATGTCGTCGAAACCGATCACCGAGACATCCTCGGGAACCCGCAGACCAAGGTTCTGCGCTGCCGCCAGACAACCCAGTGCCTGTAGGTCCGCCATGGCAAAGAGCGCGGTTGGCCGGTCGGGCTGCGAAAGGACGTGCGTCGCCAGATTTACTGCAGTGGCCTTTTCGTGCTTGCCGAAGGCGACCCAACTTTCGACGGGGCGCACTTCCGCTTCGGCCAGTGCGTCAAG
This sequence comes from Hyphomicrobiaceae bacterium, assembly GCA_031367715.1. Taxonomy (GTDB): domain Bacteria; phylum Pseudomonadota; class Alphaproteobacteria; order Rhizobiales; family Hyphomicrobiaceae; genus JANYHF01. The sequence goes on from JANLQJ010000281.1 coordinate 6,481, forward strand.
ATAACCGTCATAGCGATCACGGCTTGTGGTAAAGCCGAAGGGATCAAGGAAACTATCGCCGACATAGCCGATGCGTAAGTGTCCTAGATTTAACAGATGGTTGGTGGCGAGATAACCCCCGCGTCTATCGTCGGTCCCGACGTACGGGATGCTCCCGCGCACGCCGCTCAGCGAGACGACAGCGATATTGGCGCGAGCCAGCAACTTTGCCTGCTCGTCAGAGAGCTTGAGGTCGACCACAAACAGGGCTTCCACCGAGCGCTGGTCGGCAATGCGCCTAAGCATCGGCTCATAACGATCCAGAGTCCGACAGGAAAACAACATAAGATCGAAATCGGACTGTCCTTCGACGACATCTTGAATGCCACGCAACCGATCCACGAAGGCGGGTGCGGTGATAAAGGATTCTAGCACTCCGATTGTCCGGGTCTCGTCGCCCTTGGAGAGCCGACGCGCACTCCTGTTTGGACGGAATGCGAGTTGCTCGATGGCAGAAAGGACCTTGAGCCGCGTTTCGTCGGTGACCTGGGAACTGCCGTTTATGACCCTTGAGGCGGTCGCCTTACCGACCCCCGCAAGCTGTGCGACGTCTGCAATCGTCGATTGCCGCTGCAATTTCTTTCTCCCTCGGCCGGCTCATGGAACCGGTTCCACAGAGAAGTGCGCTGCATGTGGCTGCATGTCAAGAAGACTTTCTTGGCACCAGCGTTTACATCAGCCCTAGTATCAGGTGAGGTAACTTGCACCCGAAAGGCGCTTACCGACAAAACCCTTTGAGCGGCGTCGGTTGTCAACTTTCGACGCCAATCGTCGTCGATGAGCATGCGCAATCCGTCGACGACCGAGCGCAGATTACCTTAGGACAGATCGCACAATGGCGGAATCTGAAGGTTTCTGCGGGGGCGCTGACGACGCGGGTGCGGCAGGCTCTGAAGGCGCGCCCGCAGAAACCTTCAGATTCGGGATCGTGTTGATGTGCATGACGCACCAAAGCACGATTGGCTGCTGGCATGATTGAGTCAGTGCGTCGCATACATGGCTACATTTAGGGTGCCCGCCGCTACCCCCACGTAGCAAAACTGCTGCGCCCTCATAGGCTTACCGATCATGTTCCGCTTTTGGACTCAGGGCACTTCGGTTTAGTTGAGGCCGGCGCGCGCGACGCTATGGCGTCCGCGGACGCAGTCCTCTTGTTTCTTTTGGCGGCGGATGGCCCAGCATTTTGATGCTTCCGTCTGACGGAGCGAAGGGTCAATCTGTTTCTCGCCCATGTCGAAACGCGCGCAACGGTGATGGAGTTTTGCCGGACCTCCTGGCGGAGCGCGAGAACAAGCGTAGCTACCGCACCGAGAAGCCCGCAGCCAACGTTCGCGAACTAGCGACCAGCCCACGACTTGATGTACGTGCTTGGACCGTGGTCGGTCACGTCGGTCACGCCGATGCGCCTTACCGCCAGGTTCAGACTGTGATCGCCATCAGCTATCAAGCGCCAAAGTCGCGTCGACAAAGCGCCCGCCGTTTTTGCTAGACTCAAGAGCGGCGAACATGAAGCGAACGCCGCGGGCGCCATCCTCGACGGTTGGGAAAATGGGGCCACCGAAGGCGGGCGCAGCGCCCGCCAGATGCAGCCAGACTGCGTCGGCAATGTCGCTGTAGAGATTGGCGAAGGCTTCCAAATAGCCTTCCGGGTGTCCGGACGGGATCCGCGTCGCGGCGGCTGCCGACGGGGTGCTGACAAAGCCGCCGCGGCTGAGGACGCGCGGCTGCTCGTTGAGCCGCGACAGGGTGAGGTGGTTGGGGTGCTCTTGCGCCCAGGCGAGGCCGCCCTTGCTGCCGTGCAGGCGAATGCGAAGCCCGTTCTCGTTGCCGGGCGCCACGGTCGTGCACCATAGATGGCCGCGGGCGCCATTGCTGTAGCGCAGATGCATCGTGGCGTGATCGTCGAGCCGGTGGCCCGGCACGAGCGAGGCCAGTTCGGCTGAGAGCTCGGTCAGCGTCAGCCCGCTGATGAAGGCCGCCAGGTGGTGCGCGTGCGTGCCGATGCCGGCGACGACGCCGAGCGGGCCGGAGCGCGCTGGATCGTTCTGCCAGTCATAGCCCGGTAATAGTTCACTCTGGTACTGCGACACATATTCGACAGCGATGGAGCGGATCTCGCCGAGTTCGCCGGCAGTGACGAGATCGCGCGCCAGGCGCGCTAGCGGATAGCCGGAATAGGTGTGCGTGACCGCGAAGATCACGCCGGCCTTGCGGGTGGCGCGGACCAGATCGAGCGCGGCCTCCATTGAGGTCGTCAGCGGCTTGTCGCAGATAACGTGGATGCCGTGGTCGAGGAACGCTCGGGCGATGGCATGATGGCTGTCGTTCGGCGTGCAGATCGTCACCGCATCGATGCCGTCGTGACGGGCGGCTTCGTCGGCCGCCATCACGGTATAGTTGGCATAGGCGCGGCCGGGCGCGATCAGCCAGTCGGCTGCCGAAGCCCTGGCCTGGTCCGGATCGGTGGAAAGGGCGCCGGCCACAAGGTCCCACTTGCCGTCGAGCAGGGCGGCGTGCCGATGGCTGCGCCCGATACTGCCTGCGCGCCCGCCGCCGACCATGCCAAGCCGCAGTCGCCGGGGTTGGGCAGCGGAATTGTGCGGCATCGCGCGTGTCTCCCTTGGATTGGCTCGCCAGTATTCGAGCCTCAGGCTCGCCCGGTGCGGCGCCGGTAGAGGTGGCCACCCAGGGCGCTGCCGAGCAGGATGACCAGACCCATGATGATCGCCTGGTCGTAGAATTCCAGCCCGAGCAGGTTGAGCCCCTTGTCCAGCATAACCACAACCAGCGCGCCGGTCGCCGTGCGAAAGACCCCGCCCTCGCCGCCGAACACGCTCGTGCCGCCCAGCACCACCGAGGCTATCGCCATCAGCAGCAGATTGTCGCCGAGGATCGGCCCGCCCGATCCAAGCCGCAGCACGATGCAGGCTCCGGCGAGGCCAGCCAGCGTGCCCGAGAACAGGAAGGCGAGGAAGCGCGTGCGTGGCACGGCGAGCCCGGCGAACACCGCGCCGCGCCGGTTGGCGCCTACGAGGAAGAACTGGCGCCCGGTGACTGTATGGCGCAGCAGCAGATGGGCGAGCCCGTAGACAAGGAATGCCACCCACAGGAGGCTGGGCAGCCCCAGAAATGAACCGCGCCCGAACTCCAACGCTGCGGTCGGAAGCCGGCCCACCGAGTGTCCGCCAGTGATCAGCATGGCGATGGCGCGGGCTGTGACGAGCACGCCGAGCGTGTGGATGAAGGACGAAAACCGGAACCAGGCGATTACCAGGCCATTGAGGGCGCCGATCGCGGCGCCGGTTGCCACGATCACGGCAATACCGAGCCACACCGACTCCGTACTGCGCATGACAAAGGCGCCGAGCACGGATGCTAGCCCAAGGACAGAGCCAACGCTCAGATCAATCTCGCCCAGCAGAAAGACGAAGGTAAGGCCGATGCCCGCGATGACCAGCGGGGCGAACAGGCGCGCCATGTTGGCGAGGTTGGCGGCCGAAGCGAAGCCGTCGACGCTTGCCGATAGTGCGGCAAATGCGACGACGAGCACCGGCAGCATGGGCAATTTCGCAAGCGCGGCGAGGTTCGGGCCGCCTGACCTGTCGCGTTCTGCCGACGCGAGCGGCCGCGCCGTTGTCTGGTCGTTCATCGGCCACCACTTTCTGGCATGTAGAAGCCAGCCCCAGGCCTATGCCGGGGGCTGGATCCGTCTGGTCTGCCGTCAGCCCTGGCAGCCCCAGATCTGGCTCGCCATCTTGTCGACATCGCCCGGTCCGTAGGGGATGCCGGGGAGGAACTCGGCCTGCGGCTCGATCTTACCTCCTTGCGAGGCCTTCACCGCGGCAGCGACCGCGCGTTTGGCCATCTCCGGCAAGGGCGTCGCGATCTCGAGGTCGATCAGCTTGTCCCTGACCGCCTTGCAGCCGAGCGGCGTGCCGTCGATGCTGACAATGACCAGATGGGCGGCGTCACCGACCGGCACCAGCTTGCCCTTGGCCTTGAGAACCGAGAACACGCCCTGCAGGGCGTCGTTCCAGGGCGCATAGATGCCGGCAAGATCGGGATGCGCCTGCAGCGTGTCTTCCGTCCCGGCTAGCGCCTTCTGCGCGTTCCAGTCGGTCGGCACCTGCGCTACGATGGTTATATTCGGCGCGGCCTTGAGGGCTTCGTCGAGGCACTTGGAGCGGCGAATGCCATTGTCGTTGGCAAGGCCACCCTGCAGTTCAAGGAGCTTGAATGGCTTGCCTGCGGCGGCCTTGACAAAGAACTCGCCGGCCACCTTCCCATCTGCACACGGATCGCCTCCGACATGATAGGTGACAGATTTGAGATCCGACGGCGCCTGGTCGAGCGAGACGAAGGGGATGCCGGCCGCGATGGTCGAGCGCGCCAGATCGTTGGCTGCCTCAATGTCCCATGGGATGGCGACAATCGCGCTCACGCCCTTCGAGACCATGGTCTCGACCTGAGATGCTTGGCGCTGTGCGTCCTTGTCGGCGTTGGCGAAGGATTGCGTGGCCTTCTGGGCGGCGATGGCCACGTCGAGCGCTTTCTGCTCGGCCACCCGGAATGGTTCGATTTTGTCGAAGGAAACACCGATGACCAGGTCCTTCGCTGTTGCCGGACCTGCAATTATGGCCGTCGTCAGCAACGTCGCTAGCCCGATAGCCATCAAAGACTTCTGCATATGCATACTCGTCCTCCATTGCTTTGCTTAGTTCTTCATCAAATTCGCGTGCTCCTTTCAGAAACACGCGCCGGCGCGTCCTGCGGCTGGTCCGGTTGCGTGCCGGGTTAGAGGCGCAGTTCCGCAATCAGCGGCGATCTGCGTCCCCGCAGATGTGCCGAGATGGCGTCGGTGGACACCGCGGCGAGCAGTATCAGCCCGCGCACGACGTCATAACTGTAGGGATTGGCTCCGATCAGCGTCATGCCATTGTCGATCATCGTCAGAAGCAGGCTGGCCAGGACAGTACCCAGCATGCTGGCTCGCCCGCCAAACAGGCTAGTACCTCCGAGAACGACGGCCGTGATCACTGTGAACTCCATCCCGAAGCCGAGGTCTGGGTTCACCATGCCGACGCGCCCGACCAGAATCAGGCCCGCGACAGCGCCGCAAAAACCCGATACCGCATAAGCGATAATCTGGAGCTGATCGGAGCGTAATCCGGTTTCTGCGGCAGAGCGAGGCGAGCCGCCAAGTGCCAGCAATTGCCGGCCGACTAATGTCTGTGACAAGACCGTCCAGCCGACCAGCGCGAAAAACAGCGCGGCGACCACAGGCACTCCAACGCCAAAGAACTGTCCGCGTCCGAAATCCAGGACCGGCCCTTGGACGGCGATCAACGCCGCGCTGGTCAAATGCAGTCCGAGGCCGCGGTAGAGGGTCAGGGTGCCGAGCGTGGTGATCAAGGCGCTCAAGCGCAGCGTGATGATCGCCACCGCGTTCAGGGCGCCGAGCAGCAGCCCTGCCACCATGGCGATGGGATAGACGAGCCAAGTCGTGTTCGTCGAAATCGCCGCTTCGGACCTTGTGCCCGCGATCACCACGGCAAGCCCCACTGCCAGATTGGCGATGGCGCCAATCGACAGATCGATGCCGCGCGTTGCGATGACGAATGTCATGCCGACCGCGCCGATCATCGTGGGCGCGGCCTGCAGCAGGACGTTGCGCAGATTGTCGACGTCGGCGAAGCGGTCGGAGAGCGAGGCGAAGGTTACGCACATCACGATCAGGACGGCGGCGAGCGACCAGAGCTGCGCATCTGTACGCGAGATTCTCCGGCGGCGAACTGTCATGATTCTCGCCCCGTCGAGGCCATCGCCAGAATGCGATGTGGCTCGGCCTGTGCGTGCTCCAACTCGCCGGCGATGCGCCCTTTGTGCAGCACGATCATCCGGTGGGCGAGACCCATGAGTTCGGGCAGGTCGGAACTGATGAGCAAGAAGGCGACGCCGGCGGCCGCGCGTTCGCGGATCAGCTGGTACATATCGGCGCGCGCACCGATATCCACGCCTTTGGTCGGCTCATCGAGGATGCAGACCTGTGGCTCCGTCTGCAACCAACGCGCAATGATGGTCTTTTGCTGGTTGCCGCCGGACAGCGCCAGCATGAAGGCCTCAAGCCCGGGATGGTGAACCCCGAACGTCGCCGCGGCGTCGGCTGCCAGGGTCCGCTCGCGCTGCAGTGCCAGGTGTCCAAACAGACCGCCAGCCAGGCGCTGCAGCACACTCGCCGTCAGGTTTTCTCGCACGGCACGGCCGAGGAAGGCCTGGTCGCGGCGGCGGTCCTCCGACACCAGCACTAGGCCGCGCTCCATCGCCGCGCGCGGCGAGCGAGTGTCGAAAGGACGCCCGCGCAGGATGACGCTTCCCTCACCATGGCGAAGGCCCAGAAGCATTTCGGCGATCTCGCTGCGCCCTGCGCCCATCAGGCCAGCAATTCCAAGAATCTCGCCGGCCCGCAGGTCGAAGCTTACGTCACGGACCATTGCGCCGTCCGACAAGTGCGATGCCTCCAGGACAACGGGCGCTCGGGCCGCCACAGCGTGAGGTGAGGTCATCATGGCAGCGATGTCGCGCCCGACCATCAGCCGCGTTAGGCGTTCCTGCGGGATGTCTTGACGCGTTCCGGCGCCGACCACGCGACCATCGCGCAACACTACGATCTGATCGCCAAGTTCGTAAACTTCCTCCATGAAATGTGTGATGTAAATGATTGCATAACCCTGGTCGCGCAGCCGCGTCACCGCCGCGAACAGGCGCTCGCGCTCTGGAAGGCTCAAACAGGTCGTCGGCTCATCCAAGATCAGGAGCGAGGAGGAGCGGCGGATCGCCTTGGCGATCTCGACCATCTGCCGCTCGCCCAGCGAGAGGTCCTCGACATCGAGGGTGGGGTCGATGCTAGTGCCGAGACGCGTATGAAGGATCTCGCGCGCCTGCTGCGCCATCCGCGGCCGATCCACCCGGCCCAGCCGCTGCGGCAGGTGCGGTAAATGGATGTTCTCGGCGACGCTGAGGTTCTCGAACAGGCTGAGTTCCTGGTGGATGGTGCCGATGCCGAGGTG
>JANLQJ010000154.1:0-30672 GCA_031367715.1 Hyphomicrobiaceae bacterium
CGAGCACGAGTCAAACGATAGGTTGGACGGTATAAGTCAGCCGGTTGCAACCAGAAGCCAAATCGCGTAGCGCAGAAAGCAAGCGTGGGAATATGATGTTCCTCAGCGACCTGCGTAGTCCATAGAAATCTTTCCGTATGGCCGTTATCACTGACGAACATAGGGTCCCCATCAACAAAGAGGCCGCCCCTTTCAGGGCGGCCTCCGTGAGATAGGCTATCGTTCGGCCAACGGCCGTCGCGATACATTACTTGGTCGCGCTTCTGATCCGAAAACCGGAAAACCACTTTTCGGGAAGCGCTCCGTATCAAGCGACGAGCGTCTGCCCGTCACGTCTGCGAAAGAGGGTGCTCCGACGCACACGTGCCTGACAGCTTGACCTGTGACAGCGCAAGGATCCCACTCGACATCGGATCACCTCCTTCCCGTTGTTGAAACCGGTCTTCAAGGTGGCATGATTTGACGCGGTTGGGAAGTGGCGCAAGGAGCACAAGGCTAAGGGATCGTTGTCGCCCGCACCGCACCATCGGGCAGCAGCCTTCCCCCCATGGGAGAAGGAAGTTCCGCGCGTGGCCGACCAATTCCCGTTCCACTCTCACTTTGCTGCATTGCAATAAACCGGCCTCCCGGCCATAGTGCGCGTATGTCGCAGGGGCCGCCCCGGCGCACGCAGCCACTACTTCACGGAGCGCCGCCCATGGCCGATCCCAAGTCCGCAACTCCCGCCGCGACCGCCAAGCTCAGCATCGGCGCCGACGCCTACGAGTTCCCCATTCGCAAGGGCACCATCGGGCCGGACGTGGTGGACATTTCGGACCTCTATAAGAAGTCCGGCCGTTTCACCTATGATCCAGGCTTCACCTCCACCGCAGCGTGCGAGAGCGGCATCACCTATATCGACGGCGACAAGGGCGAGCTGCTGTATTGTGGCTATCCGATCGAGCAGCTGGCCGAGAAGGCGAGCTTTCTTGAGACCTGCTATCTGCTGCTGCATCGCGAACTGCCGAGCCAGGCTCAATTCGCCGAATTCGACAATTCCATAACGCGGCACACCATGCTGCATGAGCAGATGAACCGCTTCTATTCCGGCTTCCGGCGCGATGCCCATCCGATGGCTGTCATGGTTGGCGTGGTCGGCGCGCTGTCGGCGTTCTATCACGACAGCACCAACATCAATGACCCGCACCAGCGCATGGTCGCCAGCCATCGCATGATCGCCAAGATGCCGACCATCGCGGCCATGGCGTATAAGTACTCTGTCGGCCAGCCGTTCAACTATCCGCGTAACGATCTCGACTACGCGGCCAACTTCCTGCAGATGTGCTTTGCCATTCCGTGTGAGCCCTATGTGGTCAATCCGGTGCTGGCGCGCGCCATGGATCGGATTTTCATTCTGCATGCAGATCATGAGCAGAACGCGTCGACCTCGACAGTGCGGCTGGCCGGCTCGTCTGGCGCCAACCCATTTGCCTGCATCGCGGCCGGCATTGCGTGTCTGTGGGGACCTGCTCATGGCGGCGCCAACGAGGCGGCGCTGAACATGCTGCAGGAGATCGGCAGCGTGGACAAGATCCCCGCGTTCCTGGCACGCGTGAAGGAAAAGGACGGGCACACGCGGCTGATGGGATTTGGACATCGGGTGTATAAGAATTATGATCCGCGCGCCAAGGTGATGGCCAAGACCTGCCACGAAGTTCTTGAGGCGGTCGGCAAGCACAATGATCCGCTGCTGCATGTGGCGCTGGAACTGGAGCGGATCGCGCTCAGCGACGATTATTTCATTTCGCGCAAGCTCTATCCGAATGTGGATTTCTATTCGGGCATCACGCTGAAGGCGATGGGCTTTCCGACCTCGATGTTCACGGCGCTGTTTGCTTTGGCCCGCACCGTCGGCTGGATCGCGCAGTGGACGGAGATGATCGAGGATCCCGCGCAGCGCATCGGCCGGCCGCGTCAGCTCTACACCGGCGCGCCACGCCGCGATTACGCGCCGCTAGGTACGCGGGCGTAGGGAGCAATAGGTCCATTTTCGGGCCGTATTGCACCGCCAGGCCGCAAAGTTCCAGCGACTGGCCAGCGTCAGGGACGGTGCAGCTCGGCCAGAAAATGCCTATTGCACCCTACGGTCCCGTCCAACTGCAGCATAGCGCAGCACAATATCCGCGGCGGCCTCGCTCGGATTGGTCGCGGGCGGGGCCAGCCGGTGCGGCATCTCGGCCAGCGCGCTCAGCTGCGCGACACGCGCGGGCGTGTCGTCGAGCAGCTCGCCGACGCGGGCCGCCAGCACGCTCGGATCGACGGCCGTCTCCAGATATTCCGGGAACACATTACGGCCGAGCACCAGATTGGGTAGCACAATAGATTGCACACTGATGAAACGGTAGAGCTGGAACGCCACCGGGCCGATGCGATAGGCGACCACGGTCGGCGTGCCGGCGGCCGCCAGTTCCAGCGTGACCGTGCCCGAGGCGGCGAGCGCGGCACGGGCGAGGCGAAAGGCGGCGAACTTGTCGGCCTCGCCGGTGACGATATGCGGTTTGAGCGGCCAATCGGCGATCAGCGCAGCCAGGGCGTCCTGCCGCTCGGCCACGCTCGGCACGATGATCTCGGGCGGCACGGTCCGCTCACTCAGCAGCCGGATGGTTTGCCGGAAATCGGGTTCCATGCGCCTGATGACGCCACGCCGACTGCCGGGCAACACAACCAGCACAGGCCGTCCGGGCGCCAACCCCAGCCGCGTCGCCAGTTCGCCGGTATCGAGACTGCGCATCCACTCCAGCCGCTCGGCGATCGGGTGCCCGACATAGGTGGTGGGCGGGCCGCCGAGCCGGGCATGCGCGGCCGGCTCGAACGGCAGCAGCGCCAAAAGATGATCGGTATAAGCCGCCATTTTGCGCGCCCGCCCCGGCCGCCAGGCCCATACCGTCGGCGACACATAGTCGATGATCGGCACGTCCGGGCACAGCCGGCGAAAGCGCCGCGCCACCTGATGCGTGAAATCCGGACTGTCGATGATCAGCAGCAGATGCGGGTTGAAGGCGCGCGCTGCCGCCACAGTCTGATAGACGCGCCGCACGATCAGTGGCAGTCGTTGCAGCACATCGCCCAGGCCCATGACGTCAACGTCCGACATCGGAAAGATCGGCTTCAGGCCCGCCGCCAGCATGTCCTCGGCGCCGACACCTTCGACGATCAGTTGATCGCCCAGCCGCTGCCGCAGCACCGCCAACAGCTTGCCGCCCAGCCGGTCGCCCGAATGCTCGCCGGCGACTGCGAACAGCCGCAGCGGCTGGCCCGGTCGCCAAGGTTCAGGCCTCGCCATCGGCAACTCCAGTGACCCACAGACCGAGGGAATCGGCAAGTTGCAACAACCGCTCGCGCTCGATCAACAGCACGCCGCCGGCATGCACTCCGATGCCGGCGAGGTTGGCGGCGGCCGCCAGCTCAACCGTCCGTGGGCCGATGGTCGGCAGATCGACGCGGCGGTCCTGCCCCGGTTTGACGCGTTTCACCAGCACACCGCGCCGCCGGCCGTCGAGCCGGTTGCGTTTACGGCGCAATTCGGCAACGCGCTCCAGCAGGACGTCTGTGCCTTCGGCCGCTTCGACGGCGAGCACATAGCCTTTGTCGACCACCGCCGCCTGGCCGATATCGAGCGCGCCGAGCGCCCGTGCCACCTCGAAGCCGCGCGCCAGGTCCCGCTCGCCCCGGCCGTCGGGACGCAAACGGCCGAGCGGCCCGACCGCAGCCAACAGCCGAGGCGCCACCTCGTCGACGCCAACCACGCGAAAGCCGCGCACCTCGAAAAAGCGCACAACCGTCGTAAGCAGATGATTGTCGCCGCCCAGCATAATGCCGGTGAGGCGCGGCAGGTTGATCAGGGCACCGAAATCTAGCTTCAGCCGCGCAATCTCGGGGCGCACCACGCTACCGGCGATCGCCATCTCGCGGCAATCGTTGCGGCGCAGCGTGTCGAGGATGCGGCCGACTTGGCCCATGCCGACGGGGGTCATCGGGCAGGGCGCGTCCGGCCAATCGCCGAACGAGCCGTCAATGGCCAGGATGTGCACGGAACGTCCGTTAGCGATAGCTTCGCTGGCGATGATGCGTGGCAGTGCGCCGCCGCCAGCCAGGATGGCAAGCGTGCCGTCAGCCATGGCCAATGCCGATCAAACGCTCGCCCCATCATGGGGCGTGCATAGCGCGCGTTTGCCGCCGCCAGCGCGGATGAACTCGACGATTTCGATCACGATCGGGTGGTCTTTGAACTCAGCGGACACGTCCTCGACCCGCTCCATCAGCGTGCCTTCGTTGGCGAACAGCAGGCGGTAGGCGCGGCGCAGGGACTGGATATCGGCGCGCGAAAAGCCGCGGCGCTGTAGGCCAACGATGTTCAAGCCGGACAGATAGGCGCGGTTGCCGACGCCCATGCCGTAGGGGATGAGGTCGTTCTGCAGGGCGGACATGCCGCCGAGAAACGAATGCGCGCCGATGCGGCTGAACTGCAAGACGCCCGCGCCGCCGCCAAGAATGGCGAAGTCGCCCACGGTGCAGTGTCCGGCCACCAGGGCGCCATTCGACATGATCACATTGTTGCCAAGGCGGCAGTCATGGCCGACGTGGGAATTGGCCAGGAACGCGCAATTGTCGCCGACGCTCGTTATCATGCCGCCGCCCTCGGTGCCAGGATTCATGGTCACGCCTTCGCGGATAATGCAATTGGCGCCGATGGTCAGTGTTGAGAGTTCGCCCTTGTATTTCAGATCCTGCGGCGGATGGCCGATCGAGGCAAAGGGGAACAGCTCGGTCTTGGCGCCGATGGTCGTTCGTCCAGCCACCACGACATGGGAGTGCAATTTGACGCCGTCGCCCAGCACCACATCGGGCCCGACGACGCAAAAAGCGCCGATCGAGCAATCCCTGCCCAGCGTGGCAGCTTTGTCGATGACCGCAGATTTGTGAATGTCAGCCATGCCGGCGCGCCCTTTGCCCTGCGGTTGATCGTCAAATCGGAACAGCAATACTAGGAGGGACGACGCAGGGGCGAAAGCGCCTTGTCAGCTAGTCCTTGGCTTTGTCCAGCACGGAGGGATCGGTGATCATGGCACCGATCTCAGCCTCGGCCACCAACTGGCCGTTGACGCGCGCCTGGCAGCCGAAGCGGAAGACGCGGCCGCGGCTGCGGATCTTCTTGACGTGGTAGTGGACGGTGTCGCCGGGTACCACGGGGCGGCGGAACTTGGCGCCGTCGATGCTCATGAAGAACACCAGCGTCGGCTCGTAATTCTCGCCGATGGCGTCGGCGCAAAGGGCGCCCGCGGTTTGCGCCATGCCTTCGATCAGCAGCACGCCCGGCATGACCGGGAACTGCGGGAAGTGACCCTGGAAGAACGGCTCATTGATGGTGACAGCCTTGATCCCGGTGGCCGACTGGTCGCCATCCATATCGACGATCTTGTCGATCATCAGGAACGGATAGCGGTGCGGCAGCAGCTTCATGATGCGCGCGATGTCGGCAGTGCGCAGCTCCCGCTTGGGGCTTGTCTCGTCCATACCGGCCACTCCGCTCAGTCCTTAATCCGAGACGCGAGCCGCTTGAGGGCGGCAATCTCGCGCGCAAAATCCTTCAGCGGCTTGGCCGGAGCACCACCATATCGCCCGCCCGGCGGCAAGTCGTGCGTGACACCTGAACCGCCAGCGACCTGCACGCCGCTGCCGATCTTGATGTGCCCGACAATGCCCGCCTGACCGCCCACTACCACGAAATCGCCAAGCTCGGCCGAGCCCGAAATGCCTACCATGCCGACGATCACGCAGTGCCGCCCGATGACGACGTTGTGCCCGATCTGTACCAGATTATCAATTTTTGTGCCTTCGCCGATGACGGTATCCTTAAGGCCGCCGCGATCAATGGTGGAGTTGGCGCCGATCTCTACATCGTCCTGGATGATGACGCGGCCGATCTGCGGCACCTTGAGATGGCCGTTGCGGCCCATGGCAAAGCCAAAGCCGTCCTGCCCTATCTTGACGCCGGCATGCAGGATGACGCGGTCGCCGATCAGGGCGTGAGCGAGTACGACATTGGGACCGATGAAGCAATCGCGCCCAACGGTGACGCGGTAGCCGATGACGGCGCCCGAAGCGACGATCGTGCCGCGGCCGATGCGGGCCTCGCGGCCGACGATGGCGCCGGGCTCGATGCTGGCGCCACCCTCGATGACCGCGGTGGAATGTATGGGGCCGGGTTCGCCGCCCATTTCGGCGGTGCGCGGCCGGCCGGCGCCGGGATAGAAGCGGGCGAGGGTCGCGGCAAAGGCGCGGTAGGGTTCGCGTGAAATCAGCGCAATCGTGCCTTCGGGGACCTGGGTGGCCAGCTCGGGCGCAACGAAACAGGCGCGCGCGGCGGTCTTGCGCAGCTGCGGCACGTACCTGCGATTGTCGAGAAAGCTGACATGGCTGGCGCCGGCAAGGTCGAGTGGCTTGGCATCTTCGATCAGGATCGACGGATCGGGCAGCGCGGCGGCGTCGGAAGCGGCGATTTTGGCTATTTCGCCGAGCGGCAACGGGCCGGCGCGATCGAAGAATCCTGGATGCTGCATGGGACCCGAAATGTCGGCTCAAGGGGGCGGCGCGGTGCGCTATAGTGCTTACCTACACTGACCGCTAGACCCACGCAAATCGCATCGCGGCGTCTGGTATGAGTATTTCGCGGCGGCGTGCTTTTCCTCTCCCCATAAGTTCGGCAAGAGGAAAAAAGGCTAGAACCGCGACATGGCGCCGAACTTGAAGGCCTGGGTCTGATCGTTGACGTCCTTGCTGAGGACATAGGCGTAATCGGCACGCAAGGGCCCGAGCGGGGAATTCCACAATAGGCTGACACCAACCGACGAGCGCAGGATATTGCCGTCGCTGAGTTGGGCCACGGCCGCTGAGTTGCCGTTGTTGGTCTGCCAGAGCGAGCCGGCATCGGCGAACACGGCGCCGCCTAGCCCCAAGTCATCAGGCACCAGCGGCAATGGGAAGCGCAACTCGGTGGTGGCGGCATAGAACAGCTCACCGCCGAGGGCTGAGCTGGTCGCCAGATCGCGCGGACCATAGCCGGACGTGGCAAAGCCGCGGATGGTTTCACCGCCCTTGAAGAATAGATCGCTGGCGGTGACGTCATACCCGCCCCACGGCACGATGTTACCGCCAATGGCGCGGCCAACCAGCGTGATTTTTTCTGCCACCGGGTAGTAGCCACGGACTTCACCAATGGTACGCAGATAGTGCGAGTCACCACCCAGGCCCGCCAAGTCCTGCGACAATTCCAGATAGACGCCCTTGGTCGGATTGGCCTTCACGTTGCGGGCGTCGTAGGCCAGCGTATAGCCTAGCGCCGAGGTCCAAATTGGGCCCGCAACGATTGACGGATTGGCAATGGCGGCGTTGATGCCGAATATTTCGTCGCGAGCCAAAGTGTAACGCGTGGACAAGCCAATCTCGTCGCTCAACGGGAAGCCGAGCCGGACATCGAAGCCAGAATGGCGCAGATTGTAGCCTGCCGACGCCTGGTAGCTGGTTTCCTTATGGAACACATCGAAGCCGGCCGAGACATTGCTGTCGAGGAAGCGCGGCTCAGTAAAGCCAAGATCGATCTGCATGCGCGTCAGGCTGCCCGACAGTGTCAATGCCAGATACTGGCCATTGCCGAGCAGATTGCGCTCCTTATATGAAATGTCGGCGATCACACCTTCGGCGGTCGAATAGCCGCCGCCGAACGAGACTTCGCCTGTCGATTGCTCGACCACATTGACCACGATCACGATGCGATCTGGCGCGCTGCCCTGCTGGCTGCTGATATCGACGGTCTTGAAGAAGCCCAGCCCTTGCAGACGTTCCTTGGCCCGCGTGACCAGCAGCCGGTTGAAGGCATCGCCTTCCGACAGCTTGAACTCGCGGCGGATGACATGGTCGGAGGTGCGCACATTGCCGAGCACATCAATGCGCTCGATATAAACTTTCGGCCCGTTCTCTATGCCGTAGCTGATGCCGATGGTGTGGGCTTCAACGTTACGCGACGGCTTGGGGCGGACTACCGCAAAGGCATTGCCACGTCCGGCCAGCTTCAACGTCATGGCCTCGACCGATTTCTCGATCTTACCGACGTCATAGGTGTTGCCCTTGAAAGTGGTGGCGTAGCTTAGCAGCTCATTGCCATCGACCTCTTCCAGCGCCGACGACACGGTGATGTCACCAAAATTGTAGGCTTCGCCCTCCTCCACCGTGAAGGTGATGAAGAAGCCCTTGCCACTGCGGTCGAGATCGGCGGTTGCCGACACGATCTGGGCATCGGCATAGCCGTGCTTCATGTAGAACTGGCGCAGCAGCTCGCGATCCAGATTGAGACGATCGGGATCGTAGACGTCGGTGCTCTTGAACCAGCTCAGCCAGCTCTTTTCGGTGGTCGTCACGACCTCCTTGAGCTGGGCGTCCGAAAAAGCGTGATTGTTGACGAAATGGATGCTCTGCACCTTGGTGCTCGAGCCCTCATGGATCTCGTACACCAGATTGATGCGGTTCTGCTCCAGATCGATGACCTTGGGCTCAACCGTAGCGGCAAACAGGCCCTGCTTTTGATAGATATCGAGAATGCGCTGCACGTCGGCCTGCACTTTGGCCTTGGTGAAGATCGAGCGCGGACGCAATTGCACCTCGCCTTCCAGCGTCTTGTCCTCGACCTCCTTGTTGCCTTCGAAGACCACCTTGTTTATGACCGGGTTTTCCACCACGGACACTACCACCGTGCTGCCGCGGCGCTCGATGCGCACGTCGCCAAACAGGCCGGTCTGGAACAGATTTTGGATCGATTCGTCGGCCTTGCCGGCATCGTAAGCGGCGCCAACGGTCAAGGTCAGATAGGAACGCACGGTCTCGGCTTCGACCCGGCGGTTGCCCTGCACCACGATATCGGAAACGACGGCGCCTTGCGCTGCAGCCGGCCGGGCGCCGGGCACAGTGGTGCCTACAGCCACCAAAGCCAAAATCATGGCGTAAAGGGCGATACGCACCCCGGTCGCCATACCCCTGAAAACAGATGCCATCAGTCCAGTGCCCCTGATCTAACCACCGGTCCCCACCGGCGGCGCTCGCCCTGCGGCAAGCAAACTCAATTTACGCGGCCCAATTTTGTCGGCTGATGCGGCAAACGCGCCGCTCAACACTTATTTCTTGCATCTACTCCTGCAGATTTCGCCTCGAACCCCAACCGGCGCCCGAAACGGCAAACCCCGTCACCCCGCCAAAGTCGGCCTGACACAGCCGGTGGCGTGATTGACGAGCGTGACAACCAATAACATGAGCAGGATAGCCAAGCCAATGCGAAAAGCTATCTCCTGAGTCCGGTTACTAAGTGGTTTACCGCGCACCGCCTCGATGGCGTAGAAGGCTAGGTGCCCACCATCGAGAATGGGGATCGGCAACAGGTTGCTGATACCGATGGCAATCGAGATGAAAGCCAGGAAATTGATCAGTTTATCGAGCCCGTAGCTGGCCACCTTGCCGGCCGCTTCGGCCATCTTGGTTGGCCCCGCGATGGCGCACAATGACTGCCGTCCGACCACCAGATCCCAGAGGCCGCGCTGCACCGCTTCCATCAGAAGTTTGGTCTTGACGTAACCCAACTGCAACGCTTCGACGGCACCGACCGGTCGCACCGTCGGCGCCTCATCGTTGCCAAGCTGCTGGATGCCGATTTTGCCGACCTCGGCGTTGCCGCCGAGGATGTCTTTCTCATCCATCAGCTTCGGCGTCACCTTGATGATCAAGGCCTGTCCGCCGCGGTTGACGGCAAGGTCGAGCACGCGGTCGGCGCTGGTGCTGACGATCAGCGACAGGCGCTCGAAATTGGGCAGCGGCGTACCGTTCACCGACAAGATGATGTCGCCCTTCTGCAGGCCAGCCAGCGCGGCCGGCAGGCCCGGAACCACCTGATCGACGCTGACCGGGCGCTGCACTTCGCCGGTGGCGATGGCAAACACCGTGAAAATGGCGATGGCGAGCAGAAAATTGGCAATCGGCCCCGCCGCCGCAATGATGGCGCGCTGCCACACCGGCTTGAGATGATAGAACCGACTGCGCACCTCTGGGCTGGCTGTGGCACGCTCATTGGCCACCGTTTCGGACGAGGTCGGAACGCTGGAGGCATTGTCGTCATCGACCCAGCGGACATAGCCGCCGATCGGCAGCCAGGCCAGCCGCCAGCGCGTTCCCGAGCGGCTGGTGTAAGAGGCCACTTCCGGACCCATGCCGAGCGAGAACGCCGCCACACCGACGCCACAGGCGCGCGCCGCGAAGTAGTGGCCCAACTCATGCACGACGATGATGATCGTGATGACGAACAAGAACGCCGGCGCGATCAGCCAATACGGCAGCGCCGCCGCGCCCAAGATGGACTGCAGATCCATTCCCTACCCCTTCAGGATAACCAAAGCGCTGACCAGCCGCACCACAGTGAACTCTCAGTTTGTGCGGCGTTGCAGCAATTCAAAGGCAATTTGCCGTGCCGAGAAGTCCAGTTGCATGGCCTCCTCAAGGCCGGACGGGGCTGCCGGAAACGCGCCCCTTTCGAACCTGTCGAGCGTATCGGCCACCACGGCTGGGATGTCAAGAAAGCTGATCCCACGTTCCAGGAACGAGGCCACCGCCACCTCATTTGCCGCATTCAGGATGGTGCAGGCGCCGCCGCCACGTCGCATCGCGCTTTGCGCAATAGCCAGCGCCGGGAAGCGTATCAGGTCGGGTTCCTCAAAGGTCAGTTGGCCGAGCTTGGCGAGATCGAGCCGCGGCACAGGCGTCGCCAACCGCTCCGGCCAACCGAGCGCATAGGCAATCGGCACACGCATGTCGGGCGTGCTCAAATGAGCCATGACGGCGCCATCGCGGCACTCGACCAGGCAATGCACGATTGATTGCGGATGCACGACCACGCCCAGGCGATCGGGGCCGCAGGCAAACAGATGCTGTGCCTCGATCAGCTCCAGCCCCTTGTTCATCAAAGTGGCGCTATCGATGGTTATCTTCTGCCCCATGCTCCAGTTGGGATGCTTCAAGGCCTGCTCGGGCGTTGCAGCTTTCAGCTGCGCCTGGCTCCAGGTGCGGAATGGCCCGCCCGAGGCGGTCAGCACGATGCGCTCGACGGCGGCCCGCGCAATACCGTGCATGGCCTGCAGCACCGCCGAATGCTCGCTATCCACCGGCAGCAACGTGCAACCGGAGGTGGCGACCGCGTGGGTGAACAGGTCGCCGGCGGTGACCAGACATTCCTTGTTGGCGAGCGCCAGTTTGCGCCCCTGCTTCACTGCCGCCAAGGTTGGCGCCAGTCCGGCCGCGCCGGCAATGGCCGCCATCACCCAATCGGCCGGCATGGACGCAGCCTCGATCAGCGCCGCCTCGCCAGCAGCCGCGCGCACTGGTGAGCCCTTGAGCAAGCCGCGCAAGTGATGGAACACGTCGGGATCGGCGGCGACGGCCAGCTCTGCCTTGTGCTTGATGGCCAGTTCGGCGAGCAGTGAAAAGTTGCCGTTCCCGGTCAACGCCACCACTTGGTAGCACTCGGGCTGGCGGCCAATCAGATCCAGCGTGCTCATGCCGACCGAGCCGGTGGCGCCGAGAATGCTGACGCGCATCGGGCGATCGCTGCCCTTGCCGACTTCGGGAATCATCGCGCCTCGCTCATGGCCAAAACAGCAATCCGGCGCCCGGATGCATGGGATTGCGCAGCATGGCGAACAGCGCGGCAGCGACAGCGGCCGCCATCAAGCCATCGACGCGATCCAGGATACCGCCATGGCCTGGAATGAGATTGCTGGCATCCTTGCGGCCAAAGCGCCGCTTCAAAGCGGACTCCGCAAGATCGCCCAGCTCAGCGGCAAGTCCAAGCATGAGCGCGGCCATCGTCACGCCGAGACTATCGGGACTGGCGACAAACCAGCCTACCGCCAAGCCCGTTAACGCCGCCAGCAGCAGTCCGCCGATGGCCCCAGCCCAGGTCTTGCCGGGCGACACGGCCGGCCACAGTTTTGGTCCGCCGATGCTGCGCCCGAAGACATAGCCACCGATGTCAGTCGCCCAGACCACCAGGAAAATGAACAACACGGCCTCGAAGCCGAAGCGGTTGTCGGTCCGCATCAGAGCAAGACAGATTGCTGGCAGTCCGGTCGCCAGCACGCCCACGCCGGTCAACACATCGCGCTGACGCCAGCGCAGGATCAGCATGACGATGGCGACTACCACCAGACCGACCGCTGCCGGAACGCCATAACCCGCGACTGCCGTCAGCGCCGCAAGTACCACGGCGGCGGCATGCAACAGCATTAGCGCGTCGAAATCCACGCCGCGCACGACGCGGCTCCATTCCCAGCTGGCAATGCCGGCAACCGCAGCCAGCAGCAGCCCGAACGGCCATGCCCCGGCCCACACCAATGCCAACGTCACCGCCGCCAGCACCAACCCGGAGCCAATTCGCTGCAATAGCTCATTGGGGGGCGGCGCCCCTGCGGGGGCGGGATCAGCAGCGACACTCATTGCGGAAGCTCCCTGCTCGTCGCAAAGCCTTCAGTTGCCGTTGTCCCGCAAGTCGTCACCGCCGCCGATGCGGGGGTCAATGCGTGCCAAGGCGCAAGCTGCGCAATCCAATCCAGCCGGTTCGCTAGGCAAAGACTCATCCCAGCCCGGCGCGTGTGCACGCCTCTGACCTGCATGGACCCCCACCTTCGCGGCGGTGACGAAGGCTTGGCGCTTTCCAGGGGCCACGGACTGAACAGATGGGCATTGCGCACCCTCATGCGCTTTGCTGCCGGGTAAGGCCGCCGAAGCGCCTTTCGCGGGACTGGTAGGTCGAGATGGCGGCCTCGAGGTGGCTGCGGTTGAAGTCAGGCCAATAGGTGTCGATGAACACTAGCTCGGCATAGGCCAGCTGCCAGAGCAGGAAATTGGACAGGCGCTGCTCGCCGCTGGTGCGGATGAACAGATCGGGGTCGGGGATGCCGCTGGTGTCGAGCGCGCCGGCAAAGCTCTCCGGCGTCACGTCGGCCGCGCTCAGTTCGCCCTTTTCCACGCGCTCGGCCAGTCGCCGCGCCGCGCGCACAATCTCGGCACGCGAGCCATAGTTGAACGCCACGGTCAGATTAAGCCTCGTATTGTTGCTTGTCAGCGACTCAGCGTCGGCCAACAGCTTGACGATATCAGTGTCGAGCCCTTCGCGCTCGCCAATGATGCGGACGCGCACATTGGTCGCGTGCAGCTCGGCCAGATCGCGCTGAATGAACAGGCGGATCAGCCCCATCAGATCGATGATTTCCGATTTCGGCCGCGACCAGTTCTCGGACGAGAAACTGAACAGTGTCAGATAGGGGACGCCAAGATCGCCGGCCGCCCGCACCGCCTGGCGCACCGCCTCGACGCCGCGCCGGTGGCCCTCGACCCGTGGCAGTCCGCGCTGCTTGGCCCAGCGCCCATTGCCATCCATGATGATCGCGACATGCCGGGGCATCTTGGGCGGCTCTTCCACGTCGTCGGTCCTCGGAGAGCTTGTTAACGAGCAGTCGTGAAATCGCCAAACCGTGACGTCGTGAAGCAAGTCTGTCGAGCCGATTTGACGACTTGGCGATTTCACGACCTCACATCTATCTTCACAACCTCACACCTGCATGATCTCGGCTTCTTTCGCCGCCAGGCCCGCGTCGACGTCCTTGATATGCTTGTCGGTCAGCTCCTGGATCTTGGCCGACAGCTTGCGGTGCTCATCCTCGCCGATCTTCTTGTCCTTCTCCAGCTTCTTGAGTAGTTCCATGCCGTCGCGACGGACATTGCGCACGGCGACCCGGGCGGCCTCGGAATACTTGTGGGCGATCTTGACGATCTCGCGCCGCCGCTCTTCGTTCAGTTCTGGCATACGCAGGCGGATGATCTGGCCATCAACGGTCGGGTTGATGCCGAGGCTCGAGTCACGGATGGCGCGCTCGACGTGGCTGACGGTTGCCTTGTCCCACACCTGCACGGCGATGGTGCGCGGCTCGGGCACTGTCACAGTGGCGCACTGCAGGATCGGCATGCGCTGGCCGTAAACCTCGACCATGATCGGATCGAGAATACTGCCGTTGGCGCGACCGGTGCGCAGGCCGCCGAATTCGTGCTTCAACGCGGCGAGCGCGCCTTGCATGCGCTTTTCGTAGTCTTTGGTATCGAAGGGGGTCGCAGTGGGGGCGGCCATTGTTCACTCTCCAAGTCGCTGGCGCGGTAGCGGCGGGGGTGACGGTTCAGACCGTCCTGTCCCGCACGATCGTGGCGCGTGCCTCCCCGGCGAGCAGACGCAGCAGATTGCCCGGCTCCCGGATGGAAAAGACAATTATCGGAATACCGTTGTCGCGGGCAAGTGCGATTGCAGCCATGTCCATCACGGCGAGGCGCTTGGTGAGCACTTCATCGAAGGTGACGGTGTCGTAGCGCGTCGCGGTGGGATCCTTTTTCGGATCGGCGGAATAGACACCATCCACCTGAGTGGCCTTGGCGATGGCATCGCAACCCATTTCGGCGGCCCTGAGGGCTGCCGTGGTATCGGTGGTGAAGAACGGGTTGCCAGTGCCGGCAGCGAATATGACCACGCGTTTGCGGTCGAGATGCCGGCGCGCCCGCTGCGGCACGAAATTCTCACACACGGTCGGCATCGGAATGGCCGACATGACGGTGACGGGTTGGCCGAAGCGTTCGAGTGCATTGCCCAACGCCAGCGCGTTCATGACGGTTGCCAACATGCCCATATAGTCGGCGGTGCCGCGGTCCATGCCCTTGGCCGCGCCCTGCAGACCGCGGAAGATATTGCCGCCGCCCACCACCAGCGCGATCTCGGTGCCGGCCTCGACGGCGGCTTTGATGTCGCGAGCCAGCTGGTCGACGATTGCGGTGTCAATGCCGTAGCCCGCCGACCCCATCAGGGCCTCGCCGGACAGTTTCAGCAGCAGGCGTTTGTAATTTGGTGGTGTGATTTTTGGCATGCCGGCCGGCCCTCTTTTTTTCCCCTCTCGCCGTTTTGACGGAGAGAGGAGACCGCCCCGCGCAGGCGCCCAATCCTTTTCGCGCTCCGCGCAGGGGGCGCCAAGAGCTGGGCGGTGGGTGAGGGGCAGCAGCTAGCACCGTCCCTGTCGAATCAATCAATGGAGCAAGAACCTGCCCCTTATCCGGCACTTACGCGCCACCTTCTCCCGGCCAAAGCGGGGCGAAGAGGATTGACGCCTATCCTTTGGTCATCCTGGCGACTTCGGCAGCAAAGTCCTCGGTCTTCTTGTCGATGCCTTCGCCCAGCGCATAGCGCACGAAGGCGCTGATCTTGATCGGCGCGCCCAGCTCTTTCTCGAACGCCTTGAGCACGTTGGCGACCGTCTCCTTGCCGTCGATGACGAACACCTGCGCCATCAGCACGACCTGGTTGAAAAACTCCTTCTTGAGGCGTCCCTCGGCCATCTTGGCCGCGATCTCGGGCGCCTTGCCGGTTTGCCGGGCCTGATCCTCATACAGCGCTTTTTCGCGCGCGATCAAGTCCTGGTCCAGTTCGGCCTCGGTGATGGCCTGCGGATTGGCAGCTGCAATGTGCATGGCGATCTTGCGGCCGAACTCAACTAGCTTGGCATGGTCGCCCGCGCTCTCGAGCGCAACCAGCACGCCGATCTTGCCGAGCCCGGGAGCGGCCGCGCCGTGCATGTAGGTGGCAACCGCACCAGCCTTGACCGAAACGGCCTTGGAACGTCGCAGCGTCATGTTCTCGCCGATGGTCGCGACCATGGCCTTGAGATGCTCTTCGACCGTGGTCTTGCCGAGCTTGGCCGCCTTCAACTTTTCGATGTCGCCGCCAACCTTCAGCGCCACGGCCGCGATCTCGCGCACCATGGTCTGGAACTGCTCGTTGCGAGCCACGAAATCGGTCTCGGAATTGACCTCGACAATGGCCGCCGATTTGGCGTCGGCGGCAACGCCGATCAGGCCGTCGGCGGCGATGCGCCCGGCCTTCTTGGAATGCTTGGCCAGACCCTGCTTGCGCAGCCAGTCGACCGCGTCCTCCATTGAGCCTTTGTTCTCGGTGAGCGCAGTCTTGCAATCCATCATGCCGGCGCCCGAGCGCTCGCGCAGTTCCTTGACCATTGCAGCGGTGATGTCCGCCATGATCGATATCCTTTCGAAATTGGGCTCAATATAGGAAGGGCGGGAAACTTATAGTCCCGCCCAATGACAAAAGTAAGGAAGCGGGGTGGGACTTAGACCGTCGCTTCGATCTCGGCCTGCAGCTTACGGGCCTGGCCGATCCAATCATCCTTGGTCATCTTGCCGCGCAACTTCATGGAGTTGTCGATGGCACTGATGTCGTCGGCCGTCAGCTTGATCATCTGCCAGAAGTGATAGACACCCAGATCGTTCAGCTTGGTCTCGAACTTCTGGCTGATGCCGGTGATGCGTTTGAGATCGTCGGCAAGACCCACGGGGGCATCAAGGCCCTTGTAGACCGCGCCGATTTTGCCTTTACCATTGGTCTTGGCGCCGGAGTCAACACCGTCGGCCGGAAGTTCGCCGAGCTGCGGATCGATGGCGGCGCCCATATCGACGTGATGCTCGCCCTGGGCCCGCTCAATGCCATCGATGCAGGCGCGCGCGAACAGGTCGCAATACAGCGTGATGGCGCGGCCAGCGTCGTCATTGCCGGGTACTGGGAAGTTGATGTGGTCGGGATCGGAATTGCTGTCAACCACGCCGATCACCGGGATGCCAAGTTTGCGGGCTTCGGCAATGGCGATGGCTTCCTTGTTGGTATCGATGACGAACAGGATATCGGGCAAGCCGCCCATGTCCTTGATGCCGCCAAGGGCAATCTCAAGCTTGTCGCGCTCGCGATGCAGGTTGAGTTGCTCTTTCTTGGTCAGCCCCGATGCGCCGCTGACCAGCATCTCATCGAGCTGCTTGAGACGCCGGATCGACTGCGACACGGTCTTCCAGTTGGTCAGCGTGCCGCCCAGCCAGCGCCGGTTGATGTAGTATTGCGCGCAGCGTTTTGCGGCATCGGCGATGGCGTCGGAGGCCTGCCGCTTGGTGCCGACGAACAGCACACGGCCGCCCTTGGCGACGGCATCGCTGGTGGCGACCAGCGCTGAATGCAGCATCGGCACGGTTTGCGCCAGATCCATGATGTGGATCTTGTTGCGCGAGCCGAAGATGAAATTCTGCATCTTTGGATTCCAGCGATGGCTCTGATGGCCAAAGTGGACGCCAGCTTCCAAAAGCTGACGCATGTTGAACGCGGGAAGCGTCATGAGGTGGTAACTCCAAGTCCGGTTGTGCCGCCGCGGATTTTGAAGCGCGAGGGGGTGAGCCCCGAGCCACCGGAGCAGGGTGTCACCCGAAAGCCTGAGCCAACGGAAGCCAAACTGCCAGATCCGCGTGTGAGATGGCCGGCCTTATACGTGCTGTTTGCCACCTGCGCAACTGCGATCTGGCTGCGATCTGGCTGCCTGCCCGGCCGCACACCACAGCGGGGCAGATTTGCGTTCTATCGCCGGCAGATCGCCGAACATAACGATCTCGAAATCCGTCGCTCGGGCACGACGTATCGTTTAGCTCGCGACAATCACATGCGCCTGGATGTTCGCCGCTACTTCACCGACACCGAACTGGCTTGCGATGGCTGCAGCAGCGTGATCCGTTGCCGCCTGAAGTTGACCGGCGCCCCTGGCTTCGAGTTCGGCGCGTAATGGCGTTCCCTGACAAATCGCGATAGCGACGTGGCGGGCAGATGGCGCGCGGGCGGATTCGGTGCGGGTCTCGATGGCGATCGTGGCAAATCCTGCGCTTGCCAGCTCGTCGCGGATCAGCGCTACGTCATGATAGCCATGCGGCACGCGGGCGATGAAGCGCGGTGGATCGGCCGGAAAGAGCTGAGCAAGCGTGTTTGAAACACTGTTGGGGAACAGGTTCGCCTCGATCCGGTCCCAGGCGTTGAAGACGAAATGGCCGCCGGGCTTGAGGACGCGCTTGGCCTCCCGATAGCCCTTGACGCGGTCGGGAAAGAACATCACGCCGAACTGGCAGCAGACGGCATCGAATGCGCCGGTTTCGAACGGCAGTGCGAGCGCATCGGCGGTTTGCCAGGTGATCCGTCTGTCCACGCCTTGTCGCTGCGCGGCAAGGTCAAGCATGGCCTTGTTGAGATCGGTGGCGACATAACGAGCATCGGCTGTAAGCCGCGGCAACAGAGCGCGCGTAACGACGCCGGTGCCAGTGGCGGTTTCAAGCACGGCATTGGGCGATTGGGCAGCGACCCGGCGCGCAAGATCCTCCGCATAGACCTGAAATATCAGCGGCACCATGTAGTCGTCTTAGAGCTTCGGGATCGAACCGGCAAAAACTGTGTCTGTCTCCGACATGACGATGCTCCTCCAAGGGCTGATGAACCCATTCGGCTACTGCGCAGCGATAACGGCGATGGTCTCCCGCTCCGCGGCCGCAATCCATCCCCCGCCCAGGACGCGCGATGCCCCGCTTGCATCGGCGTAGAACACACACGCCTGGCCGGGCGAAACCGCGAAGACGGAGCCCGGAAAGCGGATGGCCGGCGCGCCATCGACGAAGCACAATTCCGCCATCTGCGGCGGGCCGGCCGAGCGAATGCGGGCGGCGATCTCGAGGCCCGCAGCAGCGGCCTCGGCGAACGGCACGTCGCCCAGCCAATTGATATCGCGCAGCTTAACGGTCTGGCGCGCCAGCGCCGCATGCGGGCCGACCATCACCCGGCGCCGCACGGCATCGAGCGCGACTACGAACAGCGGCTCGGCCTCCGGTTTGCTCACCGGCAGCCCCAGCCCCTTGCGCTGGCCAATCGTGAAACCCGTGATGCCATCGTGCCGCCCGAGCACGCGCCCATCCTGGTGTACGATCTCGCCCGGCCCCGCCGCGCCAGGGCGCAAACGGTCGATGACGGTCGTGTAGTGCCCCTTCGGCACGAAGCAGATGTCCTGGCTGTCGGCCTTGTCGGCAACCGGAAGTCCCAATCGCCGGCCATGCTCGCGCACCTCGGCCTTCAGCATGGACCCAAGCGGAAAGCGCAGGACATCCAACTCCTTGCGGCCGGTCGCGAACAGGAAATAGCTCTGGTCACGACTAGCATCTACCGGCTGGTGCAGGTTGAAGCCGTTGGCGCCCTTCAACGAGCGCACATAATGCCCGGTCGCCATCGCCGCGGCGCCCAGCTCACGCGCGGTGCCGAGCAGATCGCGGAACTTCACGGTCTGATTGCACGCGATGCACGGCACCGGGGTCTCGCCGGCAACGTAACTGTCGGCGAACGGTGCGATCACGCCGGCGCGAAAGCGTGCCTCGTAGTCGAGCACATAATGCGGGATGCCCAGTTGCGCCGCCACCTTGCGCGCATCGCCGATATCGCGGCCGGCGCAGCAGCTGCCCTGGGCGCCGCTGGCCGCGCCATGATCGTAGAGCTGCAGCGTGATGCCGACCACGTCAAAGCCGGCCTCGACCAGCAGCCCGGCCGCGACCGACGAATCGACGCCGCCCGACATGGCGACCACGACGCGATGGCGCGCCGGGTCACCAGGGAGGTGCAGGGGGTCGATGCCCGGGAGTGTGCGAGGAGTGGTCATGGCAAGCGGCCATATGCGTCACTGACGCGGCAAGCACAAGAGCTGGTCAGGATATTCTTCGCGCGGTCGACGGCGTCCGATCATCCCGAAACGGCTGCGTCAGCATGCGGTCCAGCCGCAATTCCGCCGGATCGCGGAAGGACGGTATGCCGATGGTCATGCCGAGCTGCCCGGCCTTGGGCTCGGGCCGGTAGGTGCCAAACAGCCGGTCCCACAAGCTGAGATTGAAACCGAAATTGCTGTTGGTCTCCTTGAATACCACCGAATGATGCACGCGGTGCATATCCGGCGTCACCACCAGTCGTCGCACCAGCGCATCCAGCCAATCGGGCATGCGCGCATTGCTGTGGTTGAACATGCTGGTGGCGTTCAGCAACACCTCGAACACCAGCACCGCAATCGCCGGCGCGCCGAGCAGCGCGATGACAGCCATTTTCAGCAGCACCGACAGCACAATCTCGATCGGATGAAACCGCGCGCCGGTCGTGACGTCGATTTCAAGATCGCTGTGATGCATGCGGTGCAGGCGCCAGAGCAGTGGCACCGCATGAAAAATGCGATGCTGCGCGTAGATGACGAGATCGAGCAGCAGAATGGCGAGCGGCACGCTGAGCATAGCCGGCAGCGCCCAGAGATTCAGCAGGCCCCAGCCGTGCGAGGCGGACCACGCCGCGAACTCGGCCAGGCTGATCGGGATCAGCAGACGCACGGCCACAGCATCGATCGCGACAATCAGGACGTTGCTGGGCCAGCACCGGGCCCGGCCATGGATCTGCACGCGGCGCGGGGCCAAGAACTCCCACAAGGCCATCAGGATCACCACGCTGGCAAAGGCGCCAAGCCGCACGCCAGTCACATGCGCCAGCAGAAAATCGCTCATGTCAGTTCTGCCGCGATGGCGTGGATACCAGCCAGGGTGTCGCGGCTGAAGGCCAGATTGGTGAAATCGGGATAGCTCGACAGTTTCACCACCACCATGTCGTGCTCGGGCGCGATGTAAATCAGCTGGCCGAACACACCGCGTGCCATCACGGTTTCCTTCGACTTGTCCTCGATCCAGAACTGATTGCGGTAGACGCCGTTCGGGAACAATTCCTGCCCGTCAGTATTCATGAGTCCGTGCGCGCCGCGCCGGATATCGGTGATCCATTCGGCCGGCAGGATGCTGCGGCCGTTGAAGCTGCCCATGTTGAGATGCACGAGACCCACCCGCGCATAGTCGCGCAACGTTGCGTTGAAGCCGCCATCTGCCAGCGCGTAGCCCGAGCGATCGACCGTGAAGCACGCACTTTCATCGGCACCCATTGGTTGCCAGAGATGCTCGCTGACCAGTGGAGCGAGGCGCTTGCCAGATGCGCGCTCCATGCAAAAGGCCAGCACATCGGTCTCGATCGAACGATAGCGGAAGCGGCTGCCGTGTTCGGCCTCTTTGGTCTTCAGCGTGAGGATCTGCGCCCACAGGCTGGCCGGCCAGTCACCACCCGGCGGCTTTTTTCCCGGGATCGGTTTCCAGCCGCTGGCCACATCCGTCATGCCGATATCGGAGAAGCGATCCGTGTACTCCTCGCCGAAGCGCACCCCGCTGGTCATGTCGAGCAGGTGCCGCACGGTGGCGCCAGCATAGGCGGTGCTGGCAAGTTCAGGCAGATATTGCGTGACTGGAGCCGCCGGATCGAGCAGCCCACGCCCGATCAGCGAGCCGGCGACGCTCGCCGTTACCGATTTGGCCACCGATTGCGACAGATGCAGCGTGCGCTCCGTCATGCCGTTCAGGTAGATTTCGGCGACGATCCGGTTGTGTTTCAGTACCATGAAGCCATCGGTAGAGGTCGCTTCCAACAGTGCCCCGATGGTACTCTTGCTGCCGTCGTGGCACGTATAGCCGATGCGCCCGATATCCTGCCGGTTCTCGCTCAGCACCGATGCCGGCCCCATCCCACGCCAGACCTCCACCGTCGGCACCAGCTCGCGCACATGCTGGAACGACCAGCGGTTGTAAGGCGCACGGTCCCAATCCAGCGCCGGAATCTGATCGGCCGCGCGATGCGAGCTTTGGCGCCATCGCGCGGCAGCCAGCGTTGAGGATTCGGCAGACTGGGTCAGGACCTTGGACATTGCTCTGGCTACCACCTTGGCGATCAATCAATATCGTCTCGGTGGCCAGGGAACGGGGGCTGGCGCGCGCTGTCAAGGTCTAGCCTGTGCGGCGCGTGCACCTTGCCATTGACCGGCCAGAGTTTGCAGCCACTATGCCCAGGAGACACGACCAACGGGCCGAGCGGCCCGCAACAAGGATCGCCATGGCAGCGGCAAGCAAACCCAGACCGAAGCCGCAGCGGGTCAGTTTGGCGATGGGCAAGCGGCTGTCGGGCAACGTCAAGGACGGCCTGTCGGGCGCCTTCGATGCCTTGCGCAGCGCACCGGGGCGGCCCGAGCTACTGCTGATCCCGCAGGATTTGCGCACCGCCGATCCCAGTCTCTATGCCGAACTGGCGGCCGGCACCATGGGCCTGGCTGGCGCCACCGCCGATATCGATGGCCGCTCGCCGTTCCGGGTCGATCCGCCGACCCCGGCCTGGCAGGCGGCGCTGCTCGGTTTCGGTTGGCTCAGCGATCTGCGCGCCGCGCAGTCGGCCGATGCCCAAAGTCTGGCGCGCCAGAGTGTCAACAATTGGATTGCCGAGGCACGCCCCTTACGCTCACTCGACTGGTCGCCGGCCATTGCCGCGCGCCGGCTGATGTCGTGGCTGACCAATGCCGGATTGCTGCTAGAGGGCGCTCCGGCCGACAGCTACGACCGTATCTTGACCAGCTGTGAGGCGCATATGGCCAACCTCAGCGAGCTGGCGCCAAAGGCCGCCGGCATGCCGCGGCTGCTGACCCATATGGCGCTGCTGATGGGGGCGATGTGCATCACCGACCAGGAGCAGCGGCTGCGGGCAGCCTTGCGCGGCCTGGAGGCCGAACTGGAGCGCCAGATCCTACCGCATGGCGGCCACATCAGCCGCAACCCTGCGGTACTGGTCGAATTGATGTTGGATCTGCTGCCCTTGAAGCAGTGTTTCATCGCCCGCGATATGGAACCGCCGACCGGGCTGATCGACGTGTTGCGGCGTATGACGCCGATGCTGCGGCATCTGCAGCTGGGCGACCGCAGTCTGGCCCGCTTCAACGGCATGGCAGCGACCGAGATCGACAAGCTCGCCACCGTGTTGTCCTACGACAGCGGCGAGTCCTTGCAAATTCGCGCCCTCGATCTCAGTCTGGCGAGCCGCTATCTGCGCCTGGTGCGGCGCGGCACCACCCTGCTGATGGATGGCGGCGCGCCCCCGCCCAAGGAGCTATCGGTCGAGGCCGGCGCTGGCGCACTGGCCTTTGAGATGAGTTCGAACGGCTGCCTGGTCATCGTCAATGCCGGGGCGCCGACCCCGGCCGATCAGGACTGGCGCCTGCAGTCGCGCGGCACCGCCGCCCATTCGACGCTGGTACTGAACGAGGCCGCCTCGTCGCGGATTGTCGACGACCCCAGGGACCCCGATGCGCCGCCGCGGCTGCTCGGGCCGAGCGCGGTGGAGGCCAAGATCGTCGAGCCCGGCGATGGCGCCATCGAAATCCAGGGCCAGCACAATGGCTACATGGATCGCTTCGGCATGATGCATGGCCGCATCGTCAAGTTGTCAGCGCAGGGTGACCGGCTGAGCGGGCTCGACCGCATTCATCAGCCACAACGTCTGGTACTGGCCGGCCATGCCGACCGCACCTTTGCCATCCATTTCCATTTGCACCCGCAGGCCAAGGTGCGTTTTGGCGACGATCCCGAGACCGCCGAGATTGCGCTGCGCAATGGCGAGACCTGGCGCTTTTCGGCGCGCGGCACCAAGTTGGGGCTGGAGGACGGCCTGTTCTTTGCCAATTTCGCCGGCCCCTTGCGCACGGTGCAGATCGTGTTGCGCGGCCATGCCCGCGAGGACACGCAGGTGCGCTGGAAGTTGGAGCGGCTGGCGACCGAGCCCGCACCGACCGCGCCAGAGCCGAACCTGGCGCCAGAACCGCAGATTTGATTGGAGCTAAGCCATGAGCAGCGAAGCGGTGCGCATCCGCCGCGCCCTACTATCGGTGTCGGACAAGACGGGCCTCGGCGACCTCGCGCGCGCACTGGTGGCGCAAGGAGTGGAACTGATATCGACCGGCGGTACGTCGGCGGCGCTGCGGGCCATGGGGCATGCGGTGCGCGATGTGGCCGAGCTGACCGGCTTTGTCGAGATGCTGGACGGGCGCGTCAAGACACTGCATCCGGCGGTACATGGCGGGCTGCTGGCGCTGCGCGGCAACTCCGAGCATGAGGCGGAAATCGCCAAGCACAAGATCGCGCCGATCGATCTCTTGGTGGTCAATCTCTACCCGTTCGAGCAGGCGCTTGGCGCGGGCAAGACCTATGACGAAATGATCGAGACCATCGATGTCGGCGGCCCGGCCATGATCCGCGGTGCAGCTAAGAACCATGCCAGCGTCGCCGTCGTGGTCGACCCGTCGGACTACACTGCGTTGATCGCGGAACTGGAGGCCAACGCCGGTGGCACCTCACTCGATCTGCGGCGCCGGTTGGCCGCCAAGGCATATGCCCGCACATCTGCTTACGATACGGCTATTGCCGAGTGGCTGGGGGGCGAGGCGGGCGTGATCACACCGTCCTACCGTACGTTTGCTGGCAAGCTCAAGCAGGAGCTGCGCCATGGCGAAAACCCGCATCAGAGCGCCGCACTCTATGCCAGCGTGCCGCCGCGGCCGGGCGTGGTGGCAGCGCGGCAGGTGCAAGGCAAGGACCTGAGCTACAACAACATCGCCGATGCCGACGCCGCGCTTGAACTGGTGGCTGAACTTGCCGCCGAGGGGCCGGCGGTGGCCATCATCAAGCATGCCAATCCGTGTGGCGCGGCGCTGGGAAGTGGCCTGTTGGAAGCCTATCGCAAGGCGCTGGCCTGCGATCCAGTCAGCGCGTTCGGTGGCATAGTCGCTGTCAGCGGGCGGCTGGATGGCGCGACGGCCGCCGAGATCGCTAAGCTCTTCACCGAAGTGGTGATCGCTCCGGAGGCGGACGACGCGGCGCTGGCGGCACTCGGGGCCAAATCCAATATGCGCGTGCTGCTCACCGGCGCGCTTCCCGATCCGCGTCAGCGCTGCGATCTGGTGAAGAGTCTGTCGGGCGGCCTGCTAGTGCAGACACGCGATTGGCGCGGCATCGCCGATGCTCGCTTCGAGGTGGTGACCAAGCGCCAGCCAACGGCGGCGGAGGTTCGCGATCTACGCTTTGCCTTCACGGTCGCCAAACATGTGAAATCGAACGCCATCGTTTATGCCAAGGATGGCGCCACGGTCGGCATCGGCGCGGGGCAGATGAGCCGCATCGATTCGGCGCGCATCGCCGGCTGGAAGACAAGAATCGGTGACGCTATGCCAATTTCTATTTTCGTCGCGGCGTCGGAAGCGTTTTTTCCCTTCGCAGACGGCTTGGAGGCGATCGCTGCGGCCGGCGCCACGGCGGTCATTCAACCGGGCGGATCGGTGAAAGACGCCGACGTCATTGCCGCCGCCGACCGGCTCGGCCTGGCCATGGTGTTCACCGGCCAGCGGCATTTTCGCCATTGAGGCGGCGAGCGTGAGAAAGTCTGGGTCAAGCGCTGCGCGACCCAACGTGGCATGGGCGGATAGGGTCGCGCGGGCGCCTGCCGCCTCACGGTGGGTCGCGCCAAAGGCTTGACCCAACAGGCTTTCCCATCACCCCGGCTCATTCAATCCAGCTTGCCGTGGCAATGCTTGTACTTCTTGCCGGATCCGCACGGGCAAGACTCGTTGCGCGAGACCTTGCCCCAGGTGGCGGGGTTCTTCGGGTCGACGTGAGCAGCTTTGCGCACGCGGACAGGCTCGGCTTTGGGCGCGGCCAGCATGGTCGCCAGCGCGTTGTCGCCCTCGTCGTCCCTGAGGTTTCGGCCGCGCATCCCTGAGTCCACCGACACATCCCCGCTGCCGAGGTCGTCTTCGCCAGTCTGCGGATTGATGTGATGAACCGACAGCGGCGGCAGTTCCTGCGGCTGCAGCGCCGGTTCGGGCTGTGAGATCTGCACATGCATGAGTTGGCCCGTGACGGCCGTGCGCAGATTGTTCAACAGCCCCTCGAACAGCGAGAACGACTCGCTCTTGTACTCGTTCAACGGATCGCGCTGGCCGTAACCGCGCAAGTGGATCACCTCGCGCAGATGCTCCATGTTGACGATGTGCTCGCGCCACAGATTGTCGAGCGTATAGAGCAGCACCATCTTTTCAACCTGGCGCATCTGCTCGCCACCGACCTCGGCCACCTTGCGCTCGAAGGCAGCATCGGCCTCCTTGTAAAGCCGCTCGCGGATCTCCTGATCGGCGATCCCCTCTTCCTTGGCCCAAGCCTCGACCGGCGCGTCGATGTCGAACAGGTTGGCGACGGCGGTGTGCAGACCTTTGACATCCCACTGCTCGGCATACTGCTTTTCGGGTACGTGCTTGTCGACCAGATCGTCGATCACCTGGCGCCGCATGTCGATCACCGTGGTGCTGACATCCTCGTCGCTCATCAGCTCGAGCCGCTGTTCGAAAATGACCTTTCGCTGATCGTTGGCGACGTCGTCGAACTTCAGGATGTTCTTGCGGATGTCGAAGTTGCGCGCCTCGACCTTTTGTTGAGCGCGCTCCAGCGCCTTATTGATCCAGCGATGCGTGATCGCCTCGTCTTCCTCCATGCCGAGCCGTGACAACACCGCCTCCATCCGGTTGGAGCCGAAGATTTTCATCAGGTCATCGTCGAGCGAAAGGAAGAAGCGCGAATGCCCCGGATCGCCCTGACGGCCCGAACGGCCGCGCAGCTGGTTATCGATGCGCCGGCTCTCATGCCGCTCGGTGCCGATAACGTAGAGACCGCCCGCTTCCAGCGATTTCGCCTTCTTGGCCGATACGTCGGCCTGGATGCGGTCTTTCTCCTTGGCGATGGCGAGGTCCGATGGCGGTTCCTTGGCTTGGCTCGACTCAGTCTGCTCCGCGATCCAGTCCTTGAGCCGGTATTCGACGTTGCCGCCGAGCTGGATATCAGTACCGCGGCCGGCCATGTTGGTGGCGATGGTCACGGCTCCGGGCACGCCGGCCTGGGCGATGATGCTCGCCTCCTGCTCGTGATAGCGCGCATTCAGCACCTGATGCGTGATCGGCCCTTCGATGCCGAGATCCTTCAGCGCCGCAGGATCCTTCAACATCTCGGACAGCTGCTCGGACTTCTCGATCGAGGTGGTGCCGACCAGGATCGGTTGCCCGCGCTCGCGGCAATCCTTGATCAGCTTGATGATGGCCCGGTTCTTTTCCTTGCCGGTGCGGTAGACCTCGTCGTCGTCGTCGACGCGGGCGACATCGACATTGGTCGGCACCTCGATCACGTCGAGGCCGTAGATGTCGAGAAACTCCTCGGCTTCGGTGGCCGCCGTGCCGGTCATACCAGCGAGTTTTTCGTAGAGCCGGAAGTAGTTCTGGAACGTGATGGACGCGTAGGTGCGGTTCTCGGGCTGGATGGCCACGCTCTCCTTGGCCTCCAGCGCCTGATGCATGCCGTCGGAATAGCGCCGCCCGGACATCATGCGTCCGGTAAACTCGTCAATAATGACGACCTCATCATTTTTGACGATGTAGTCCTTGTCCTTGGTGAACAACGTATGCGCCTTCAGCGCCTGATTGATGTGGTGCACCAGGCCGATATTCGAGACATCGTATAGATTCTCGTCCTTGAGCAGATTGGCGTCCTTCAGCAACTGCTCGACATGCTCGGTGCCCGCCTCGGTCAGCATGACCTGGCGCATCTTCAGATCGATCTCGAATTCCGACTGGTCGAGATTGAGGAAGATCTTGTCAATGGTGCTGTAGAGATCCGAGCGGTCCTCGACGGGGCCGGAAATGATCAGCGGCGTGCGCGCCTCATCGACCAGGATCGAGTCCACCTCGTCGACAATGGCATAGGCATGGCCGCGCTGCACCATGGCCTCCTTGGAGTGCTCCATGTTGTCGCGGAGGTAATCGAAGCCCAGTTCGTTGTTGGTACCGTAGGTGACGTCGGCGCCATAGGCGGCGCGGCGCACCGGCTGCGGCAGGTCATGCAGGATGACGCCGACGTCTAGGCCGAGAAAGCGGTAGACCTGCCCCATCCATTCGGAGTCGCGGCGGGCCAGATAGTCGTTGACGGTCACCACATGCACGCCGCGCCCGGTCAGCGCGTTCAGATAGACCGGCAGCGTAGCCACCAGTGTCTTGCCTTCGCCGGTCTTCATCTCGGCAATCTTGCCATCGTTCAGCACCATGCCGCCGATCAGCTGCATATCGAAATGGCGCTGCCCGAGGGTGCGTTTTGCCGCTTCGCGCACCGTGGCAAAGGCCGGCACCAGCAGCTCTTCTAGCTCGCGACCATTGGCCAATTGCTCGCGGAACTCCACCGTGCGATGGCGCAGATCGGCATCGCTGAGCTTGACGATCTCGGCTTCGAGATCGTTGATGGCGACCACCCTTGGCCGGTACGGCTTGATCTTGCGCTCATTCGAGGTGCCGAACATGCGGCCGGCAAAAGAGGTGATGGTGGAGAGCATCGGCGTCTTTCCTAAAGAACAGGCACGGCACGGCCGCTCGGCTGCTGCTGGATCATGAACCAGCCCTGTGAGCCCGGAAATACGGCCTGAAAAGATGCCTCGCGCCACCACTTAGGTGACGTCGCGAGGAGCGAGCGCACGCCGCCCTGACAGCGGTATGGACCGGAGTGAGGCCAAGAGATAAGAACCCACCCCGGCAATGTCAACGCTGGCGGCCCGACGCGAGAGTGACGCGGGGACGCAAAACGGGGGCAGCAGAGCCACTTGCCGTTGTGCAAGCCGCGCAGTTGCCACAGTTTTGAGGTTTTGCCGCGACCACCACACTGACAGACCAAGACACTGCGCTTGCAGTACGGCACGAGGATTGGTACACAAACGCTCGTTCCGCGCGCGAGCCGGATCCTGTTGGGGAATCGTCTAACGGTAGGACAGCGGACTCTGACTCCGCCAGTCTAGGTTCGAATCCTAGTTCCCCAACCAATCATTTCAAGCACTTACGATGACGAGGTGATGACCTCACCACCCTTTGCGTGAGTTTTGCGGGACCCACTCTGGAGTGCACCCCGCAAGACCAAAAGTTCTGGTTGTTTGTCGCCTTGCGCGCTGACACGCTCGGCGGCCTCGATCAATCGCACCAACTCCGGGGCGGAGTAGTGCGTGGTCATCCGCCCTGAGCGGTGTCCAAGGAGATCCTGGCGATCCTCGAAGCTGACACCGACGGCTCGCAAGCGCCGCCCGAAGGTGTGCTTCAGGTCATGGACGCGAAGCCGTTCCAATCCGGCCCGAATTCGCGCCTTGCGCCACGCCGAACTCAACATGCTACCGATCGGCTTCCCGTTGTAGTCGAAGACGTGGGTGGCATGGCGGCTGCGGCTGCCCTCGACCACGGCCATGGCAGCGCTGTTGAGCACAACCAAACGATCCTGGCCATTCTTGACCCTCGCTCCCGGAATAATGAAGACTGCGGTGCCCATCTCTGGCACCTTGACTTCCCACTCCCAGCGCAACTCGCAGATCTCCTTGTCGCGACACCCGGTGTTGACGGCGAACAATGCCATGGCCGCGAGGTGGTCGGGCAGCTCGGCGAACAGCCGCTTCTGCTCCTCCCAGTTTAACGGATAAGGCTGACGCTTGTTGGTGTTCGGGAGGAGCTTGATCTTGGGCGCAACGTGAAGCCACGTCAGCCCCTGATCATCAACCCAGTCACCAGCAGCGAGATTCAGGACATGCCGGACGATCTGCAGACCGTGATTGATCGTACCGGCTGTCAGACCCGCCGCTCGCCGTGACGCAATCCACGGCTGCAAGCTGCCCATCTGAATGCGGTCGAGCTGCATCGCGCCGATGGACGGCACAACACCGTTCAAGCGGCTCACGTCATCGTGGATGCTCCGTTTGTGCTGGTTCTCTAGCACATACTTTGCCGCTGCCTCCTCGAATGTTCGAGAAGGCCTCACGCCATAGACCTGTGCTTGTCGTGCCTGTTCCATCACTCGTGCGAGGTACCGTTCCGCTTCCGCGAGGTTACTTGTGCCAGTGCTCTGGCATATGCGCCGTCCGGCGATGTGCTTGTCGATGTGCCAGACGCCAGCCCGTTGTTTGAGGCCGGATAGTTGTTTGCGTCCCATGGTTGAACTCCTTTCGGTCCGGGACGCCCGTTGCGGGCAACATAGTCGTCGACCCAGGCGTCGAGTTCAAGCCTGTCGAACGCCACGCCCTGCCGGCCGATCGGCACCGCCGTGACATGCGGCCGGACTTCGGCGTTGAAGCGGTTGCGGTCCATGCCGAGATAGCGCGGCACATCGCGGAAGCGGATCAGCCGAGGTTGCATGTGGTTACGCCTGGAACAGTACGTGCGAGATAGCGAGGTCGGCGACGACGGTGTTGACCGAGTACGTGCAGACCGCTGTGTGGCTCCGCCAGATTATGGATAGGCAATTTGTGAGTGGGCTTAGTATCGCTCGTAAGCAACGCCAGTTCGGCAAGCATGAGTGCGAGCGCCTCAATGTCTACCAGACTTGCGGCTTGCAGTAAGATCGAAATTACTTCGGCGTCTTCCCGAAACTCTCGAGTACGCATATGTCAACTCCTGCGGTTAGATCCATATTGGCCAGTGGCATTGTATGGAATCACCTCAAAGCAAGGAAGTGGCATTCGAAGGTATTTGCGGGAAGTAGCGGGAAGATGTGCAGGTGTTCATTGGTCATTCTAACGGCAGATTGTGCCAAGTCAGCTCCCAAGATTTGCTAAAGCAGGGCTTCCGATGCCATCCCCCCGGAGCCGTCGGCGCGGGCGGGCCGGCCCGGCGCGCGCCCACCGCGGCCCCGGGGGGGGGGCAGCCCCCCCGGGGG
>JANLQJ010000324.1:0-9750 GCA_031367715.1 Hyphomicrobiaceae bacterium
GGCGACCCAAAGGGCGGCCGAAGACGCTTGCCGGGGGCGTCGCGCGGCCTTGCCGATGACCCACATCGCCGCGACCGCGCTCCTGCCCGGCAAGCGTCTTGGGCCGTCATACGCGCCAGGGAGTTGTGATAGTGGGTACTAGGTCTAGAATTCGTCTTTGGGCGTGAGAATCTGCCGGCCGCGATACATCCCGCTCTTCAAATCGATATGGTGCGGGCGGCGCAGTTCACCGCTCTTTTTATCTTCGACATAGGTCGGAGCCTTCAAAGCATCGGCCGAGCGGCGCATGTTGCGCCGGCTGACGGATACTTTCTTCTTTGGGACTGCCATAGTCCTCTCCTTGCAAGCTTGCACCCGTGATCCGGGCGGCTGAAAATCTGGAAGCCGCCAATCTCCGGTGCGGCCGTAAAAGCCGAACCTCGGATCGCGGAAGGTCGCCTTATAGGGGCAAATCCCGGCCAGCGCCAGCAGGGAATTCAACGCGGAATTCGGCTAAGGCAACACACAGGCCAACTGCTCGGGTGCAAGATTGAATTGGCGCCGGACGCGGGCCGCGTGGCTGCGCACGGTTCGCCCCGGATTGCCGGCATTGCGCGTGATCGGATTGGGCAATGCTGCGACCAAAAGGCTGGCCTGCTGCGAGGTCAACACTGCGGCACTGGTGTGAAAATAGTGTTGCGCGGCCGCTTCCACGCCGAAAACGCCCGGTCCCCACTCGGCGATGTTAAGATAGATCTCCAGCATCCGCCGCTTGCCCCAGATGAGATTGGCGAGATAGGCGAGCGGTAGTTCGGGCAGCTTGCGCAGCACAGTGCGGCCGTTCCAGAGGAACAGGTTCTTGACGGTCTGCATCGGGATGGTGCTAGCGCCGCCGCCGTTGTGCTGCATCGCCTCCTGTATCGCGACCCAATCGACCCCCCAATGCTGGCAGTAGTTGCCATCTTCCGAGATCAGCACGGAACGCAACAGCGCCGGTGAAATGCGCGAGAGCGGGGTCCAGGTCTGCCGTTGCGTCTGGCCTGCCAGCAGATGGACAAGCATCAGATTGCTCAGCGGCGGATCGACCAGCCGATAGAGCGGCAGCATCAGGGCGACCCAGCCCGCATATCCCGCCACCATGCACAGCGCGAGCCTCGTTGCGTGCCGTGCCCACCACCTCCAATTCATGCCTCTTCGCCCGAACCGCTGACTTTCCTGCCGCATGTGAGCGGAGAAAGGGCTTGCCTGCAACAGCGCAACTTGCTTCCCCTTGTCCCATGACCAGCAGCGCGACCAGTTTCCAAGACTCACTGAGGGTCCATGCCGCCGCCGTCGAGGCGCGGCTGGCCGGCCTGATCGATGCGCATTTGGCCGGCAGCGCGGCTGGCCGCCTGATCGAGGCCATGCGCTATGGCCTGCTGGGCGGCGGCAAACGGCTCCGGCCGCTTCTTGTCATCGAAAGCGCGCGGCTGTTTGGAGTGCCAGCAGCACAGGCGCTTAATACCGCCGCCGCGTTGGAATGCGTCCACTGCTATTCCCTCATCCACGACGATCTGCCCGCCATGGACGACGACGAAATGCGCCGAGGCCGGCCAAGCACCCACAAGGCATTCGATGAGGCTACCGCAATTCTGGCGGGTGATGGCCTGCAGACCTTCGCTTTCGAGATCCTGGCCCTTCCCGAGACCCACGCCGACGCTGCTGTGCGCGGAGAGTTGGTGCTGGAGCTGGCGCGCTCATCGGGAGCGCTCGGCATGGCGGGGGGGCAGATGCTGGATCTGGCAGCCGAGGGTCGCGGACTCAGCATCGCCGAGGTCACGCAACTGCAAGCCATGAAGACCGGCGCGCTGATCCGTTTCGGCTGCCTGGCAGGCCCCATTCTTGGCAGGGCTACGGTTGGCGAGAGATCCGCATTGGACGTCTACGGCCGCGCCCTGGGCGCTGCCTTTCAGATCTCCGACGACCTGCTGGACGCCGAAGGCGATGCCTCCGTCGCAGGCAAGGCGACCGCCAAGGATGCAGCTGCCGGCAAGGCAACGCTGGTGGGATTGCTAGGGATTGCAGGCGCGCGGGCCGAGCTTGACCGGCAGGTGACTGCGGCGGTCACAGCGCTTGGCGTATTCCAAGGCCGGCAGGCCCTGTTGGCCGAGATCGCGCGTTTCATGCTGACGCGGCAATCCTAATGCGCACGCCCAAGGATCGCAAATCGGAAAGCGGTAAGCCTGCACGCGCGGTGGCGGAAAAATCTGCTCGCAAGCCGTTCCATCAGCAGGTCCGCAAGCCAGTCCGCATACGGACCGCCAAGCCCGCCCCGGCCATCGCCGAGCCCACGACGCTCACCGTGTGGCCTGACGTACCGTTCACGGTCTATCTGGCCCCGGACGGGCTGGTTCCCGAACTCACCCGCGAACTGGGCGGCAGCGTGGCTGGCGTTATCGACCGCCTCGTGATCGCCCACGGCCCTCCGTGCGATGCGGCGTGGGCTGCCAATGTTTGGCTCGACCCGCGGCGCATTCCGATCACGTCCATCGGTGACGCGGTCAAGCAATTGAAGGCGATCCAACGCAATTGGGGGCATTTTCCGCTTGGCCACCATCGGCGGGCGGCCCTGATCGAGGAGCAGCTGCCGAAAGTGTCCGCCAAGCCGCTGACGTTCGGCGAGCCCGCGCCCAGCGCGCCGCTCGGTGCCTGGACCCTGCTGGCGCCCGATATGCTGCTGGTGAGTTCGCGCTGCTCAAGCCCGTTCCGCAACGGCGAGCCGACTTTTAGCGAAGACAAGGAAGGTCCACCGAACCGGGCCTATCTGAAACTCTGGGAGACGTTCACGGTTATCGGCGTGGCACC
This sequence comes from Hyphomicrobiaceae bacterium, assembly GCA_031367715.1. GTDB lineage: Bacteria > Pseudomonadota > Alphaproteobacteria > Rhizobiales > Hyphomicrobiaceae > JANYHF01. The sequence continues at coordinate 2,824 of JANLQJ010000324.1, forward strand.
AAAGCCCAGCGAGATTTGCCTCGACCTTGGCGCCAGCCCCGGCGGCTGGAGTTGGGTGCTGCAGCAGCTCGGCGCCGAGGTGATCGCCGTCGACAAGGCGCCGCTCGATCCGAAAGTCGCGGCGCTCCCCGGCATCACGATCCGGCAGGAGAGCGCCTTCGCGCTGGAGCCCAAGCACGTCGGCGCGGTGGATTGGCTTTTCAGCGACGTCATCTGCTATCCCGAACGGCTGCTGAAACTGGTGCACCGCTGGCTCGATGCTGGTTTCACCGGCCGCTGCGTCTGCACCCTGAAATTCCAGGCAGAGACGGATTTCGCGGCAATGGCCGGGTTCGCCGCCATTCCGGGATCGCGCCTCATGCACCTTCATCACAACAAGCACGAACTCACTTGGGTTCGGCTCTAGGATCATCATGGTACGCAAGAGCGGGCATCGCCCGATACGGACTTACGGCAACACCGACCGGGGAACGCCCCGCACCTTGAAAGACGAGAAAAAGCTCGTGCATGTGGCGGGCCTGGCCGCCGTCGAGGCCCTCTTTGCAACGTCCCCGGAGCGTATCGCGCGGCTGTTCTTCGAGCCGTCGCTGAAGGGAAAAACCAGCGACATGTGCGTGGCATTGGCGCTAGACCACAAGCCCTACCGCGTGGTGCGCGCCGACGAACTGGAAAAAATCGCCGGCACGTCCATGCACGGCGGAATCGTCGCACTTGCCGATCCGCGCCCGGTGCAGTCGTTCGATACGCTGCAGGCGGAGGAGTGGGCCAAGGCCGGCGAACCGCTGCTGGTGCTGGACGGCATCGGCAATCCGCACAATCTCGGCGCGATCGTGCGCACGGCCGCGTTCTTCGGGCTGAAGCGTCTGGTGGTGTCGGGTCATCCTGAGTCAGCGTTACCATCGGATGCGGCCTACCGGGTCGCGCGCGGCGGGTTGGAGTTTGTTACGGTGTACAAGGCCGATAAGTTGGCCGATGCGCTGAAGCGGTTGAAGAAGGCGTACCTGGTGGTCGGGGCGGCGCTGTCGGAGAAGGGGAAACCGATGGCGGCCTATCGCGGCGGCCCGAGGCCGCTGTGCGTGGTGCTGGGCAACGAGGAGGAGGGTCTTTCGCGCGAGACGTTGGCCGCGTGCGAGGGGATCGTGACGCTGGCCGGCGGCGGGGCGGTGCAGTCGCTGAACGTGGCCGCGACGGCGGCGATACTGGTGCATGAGATGGTGGGGGTGGCCCCATAAATCAGACTTAGGGAGCGGGCGCACGCTGCAATTTACCGCTTTTTGCCGAGAAAATAGTTGCAAGCCGCACTACAAAGCTGATTCGCGGAGGCGACATTCACGGCTCGAAAAATTCCTGGCCCGCCTGTAATTATGATCCCGGCGAGAAAAACTTCGCGGCGCATCGTATCGAACCCAACAATTGGCCCACCGCTGAAACCGGAGTAAGTGTTCACCCCGGTCAGTACTTGGCCTGGTTTGAAGTGATATTCGTCAATTGAATCGCCGGACGTTACACCGCACCATTGCACCGGAACAGAGACCTGCTTCAATCTAGTATGCTTGAGCCAACCCATCCTATCTTCATCGTCGTGAAGCTCAAATGCACTTAGGGAATCAGGATAACCGACCGCCACGAACGAGATGCCATCGGACGGGCGCGTTGCAGAGAGAATTGGGTTTTGGATGAAGAAAGCCCCTGAATTCGCACGATCATCCAACCTTTCTCGCGGCAAGTGCATAATTATCAGATCTTCCTGCTCGCTAATTCCGTAAGCATTGCGCTTGATTATCAGATCACCCTGAAGATATTTTGTCGTGAGGTCAGTCGATTCCAAATTCAAACAAACGAATGCATCCTCTAGTTTACAAGCCGCAGTGTGCGTTCCAAACTGGTGACGAGTGAATATAACAAAGTTTCGTCCGAATACTTGATACGACGTTGATGAACCGCGACTAATTAACCCCCATCCTTGATGGCTACTCTTCATGAAAAGTGGTCGCGCGGCTTTCTTTGCACGCTCCTTGGCCGTGTTTGCAAGCACGCTTAGGCCGTTAAGAGTAATGTGCAGGCGGTCTAGGGTCAGAAGCATTCAGATCGATGTCTCCCCTAGTGTACTCAAATCTGCTTCGTCTCTGACGATCCGAATTATTGCAATCGACAATAGCCAGAAGTCCATGATTGAAATGGCCGGCTAGAGGCTGAAAAATTGCTTGCGCAAGTTACCCATAACGGCGTCACTGCCCCCGCTCAACCGCGCTTCGCCGCCTTCTGCGCCTCTACATAGGCGCGCAGGACCAGGTTCATCTTCGTCAAATGCCCTTTGCCCTGGGCCTTGAACCAATGCATCACCTCAGGATCGATTCGAAGATGCACCGATGTCTTGCGGTCGTGTGGCTCAACGATGACGGCATTCTTCCAGAACTCCTCGCCCATGGGCTCGGCTTCTGGTGCGTCATCGCGTGTTCGATCTTCGCCACGAGCAATCATCGCCCTGATCTCATCGGCCGTATACCGAACGATAGTAGATGTTTTGGTCATGTTTGCTGGCCCTTTGAGCCGAAATGATCCGGATTGCATTGCCCCGGCGCGTGTAGGTCACCCGTAGCACCGTGCCGGACGCCAATCCTAATGCGACATTTCTTTCTTCGCCGTAGTCCTCTCGATCATCGATCTCTTCAACAATCTCTCCGAAGAAAATTGTGGCAGCGAGCGGGAAGTCGATCCGGTGCTTGCGAACATTGATCTGGCGCTTGACCTCATCCCATTCGAACGCCTGTGCCATTCATCGACCCCGAATATGTACACGTTTGTGCACACAGTCAACCCCCTACTGCGTCACCGCCGCCCGCTCGCCCCCCTTGGGCGCCGTCAGCTCCTTCCACGTCGCATTGGCCACGTGCACGGCCGGGAAAGTCGGACGCCGCGTATGGTCGTCATGGTTCACGACGGTGCCGCCGCGGATGAAGGTGGTCATGGGAGTGCCTCGTCAGCTTGAAATCAAGGCGTAAGAAATGACGCAAGCAGGGCATGAGGTTTGGCGGCGAAGGGATTCACAATTGTTACACCGCGATAGACAAACCCGTCCTGCATGTCCTCAGACAACAGAAGCTGGCAGCCCCCTTCCGACGCAGTGACCAAAATCATGGCATCGAAAATCTGGAACGCATGGTCTCGGGCCAGTACCAGAGCATCCTGGAGCCCTTGAACCGTAAGCGTGCGGACGTCCAAGTGCGTTCGCCAGAATTGCAGGCGAGCGACCGCCTGAGCCCGATCAACTTTGAACTTTCGCGTCACAGCGAAGTAAAACTCAGCACACGCCTGAGCCGGCAATTCGCCGCCCAACCGGCTTACGGTGTCGACTGCCGATACAGCGATCCCATTGCGCAAAGGGTCGCCAAAGCCCTCGGCATAGATCAGCACGTTGGTATCGAGCGCCGCCTTCATCCGATCACTTCGTCATAGAGTTCGTCACGAGTCCACATGACGAGATTGAGTGCCGGCTGGTTCCGGAGCCTTTCGATGAAGCGCTTGCGTGCCTCTTCTTTCTCTGCCGCCAACTTGGCGACCTCGTCATCGGACGGGCGCGCCACCGGCCCAATCATGACAGCATCCTCACCATGGTCCGTGATAACGATTGTCTCACCGCCTTTGGCGCGGCGGAACAACTGCGAAAAATTGCGATTGGCCTCGGTCGCCGTGACTTTTTCCGCTTCATCAAGCACGTCGAGCACTCCCAAGTAGTTATTTCACTACTTTAGCACACCCGACGTGTCGGCGCAATAATCGCGGGGCCGGACGACACCGGCCCCGCGACCGCCAAACAAACCTACATCTTCGCCTTGTCCGTCACCGCGTGCGAGAAGGCGCCGGCCGGCTCCTTGGTAATCACCGGATCGGACCCGCCCTTCATCAGCGTGCCGACTGTGCGCTTGTACGCCGCCTCGTCCAGCGCGCCGTCCGAGCCCTCGGTCAGCATGTTGACCTCGTCCATCATAGTCGTCTGATGGGCTTCGGTCTGGGCGCCGGTGGTGTCATTGGCGAGCACGATCTTCACCGCCTCGGCCTTGTTGGCGCGGGCATAGTCCCAGCCCCTCATTGAGGCTTTTACGAACTTGCCCATGGTCTCGACGAATTTTGCATCTTTCAGTTTGTCTTCCATGACGTAAAGGCCGTCCTCGAGCGTGGCGACGCCCTGGTCCTCGTATTTGAACACCACCAGGTCGTCGGCCTTCATGCCGGCTTCCAGCACCTGGTGATACTCGTTATACGTCATGGTGGAGATGCAATCAGCCTGCTTCTGCAGGATCGGATCGACGTTGAAGCCCTGCTTGAGAACCTTCACGCCGCCAGCCGAACCGTCGGTCTTGAGGCCCAGCGTGCTCATCCACGACAGGAACGGATACTCGTTGCCGAAGAACCAGACGCCGAGTGTCTTGTCCTTGAAGTCGGCCGGCGACTTAATGCCGGTGTCCTTGCGGCAGGTGAGCATCAGGCCCGAGCGCTTGAACGGTTGGGCGATGTTGACCAGCGCCGCGCCCTTCTCGCGCGCGGCGAGAGCGGCCGGCATCCAGTCGACGATCACGTCGGCGCCGCCACCGGCGATCACCTGCTCGGGGGCGATGTCGGGGCCGCCGGCCTTGATGGTGACGTCGAGGCCGGCCTCTTTGTAGAAGCCTTTGTCCTTGGCGACGAAGTAGCCTGCGAACTGGGCCTGCGCGACCCATTTCAGCTGCAGCGTCACTTTGTCTTGGGCGTGGGCGGCGGTGGCGGCGAAGGCCAGCAAGGCGGTGGTGGCGATGGCTGAATTGAGTTTCATCGGCATACTCCCTGAATGTTGCGCGAATGGGGTCAGACCCCTTGTCGCTCGCTGAGCCCGACGGTTCTGCCAAAACCCGCGGGCGACAAGGGGTCTGACCCCATTCTTCCTACCGTGCGCGGAACGACGGATGCCAGAAGGTCACCGCGCGCTCGATGGCGATGAGCAAAGCATAAAACGTCGATCCGACCAAGGCCGCCACCGCGATCTCGGCCCAGACCATGTCGAGGGCGAGCCGGCCGACTTCGGTGGAGATGCGGAAACCCATGCCGACGATCGGCGTGCCGAAGAATTCGGCGACGATGGCGCCGATCATGGCGAGGGTGGAATTGATCTTCAAGGCGTTGAAAATGAACGGCATTGCGGCCGGCAGGCGCAGCTTGAGGAGCCTCTGCGCGGGGCTGGCGCCGTAGGACTGCATGAGGTCGCGCTCCAGGTTTCCTGAAGCATTGAGTCCAGCCAGCGCGTTCACCAGCATGGGGAAAAAGGTCATGATGACCACCACGGCGGCCTTGGACTGCCAGTCGAAGCCGAACCACATGACCATGATCGGCGCGATGCCAACCATCGGCAGCGCGGCCACGAAATTGCCGAGCGGCAGCAGGCCCCGGCGCAGGAATGGCACGCGGTCGCACAGGATGGCGGTGAGGAAACCGGCGAGGTTGCCGATCAGCCAGCCGGGGATGACGGCGCGGATGACGGTTTGGACGAAGTCGGCCCAAAGAGTAGGGAGGGCGGCGCCGAATTTTGTGGCGATGTCGGTGGGGGCGGGGAGGAGGACTGAGGGGACGGCAAAGCCGCGCACGATCATCTGCCAAAGGAATAGCAGTGAAAGTCCGAAAATGGCAGGGACAACCAGGTCCCGAATTTGAGATGTCCATCCCAGAGCGAGCGGACGCTTGGCGAGCCAAACGTTCAGTGCCCATGCCGCTAGCCAAATGGCGACAACGACAATCCATCCGTAAGCGCTCACGGACTTACCTCAACCTGTGCAAGTGCGGCTAAAATGGGGTCAGACCCCTTTCGAATGATGTGCCGAACTGCCGAATGGGGTCTGACCCCGTTCCATCCGCGAGCGCCGGGGCGTGTGGCATGGCTCCTCATGGCCGTGCTCCCATCAGCCGATTGGATACCCTCTCGGCCGCACCAACCGCCCAAACCAAAGCGCCCGCCATCAGCGCTGCCGCCAAAAGTGCCGCCCAGATCTGCACCGTTTGCCCGTAATAGCTGCCCGTCAGCAACCGCGCCCCGAGGCCGGCTTGCGCGCCGGTCGGCAGTTCGCCGACGATGGCGCCGACCAGGGCAATGGAGATGGCCACTTTCAGCGAGGCGAACAGGAACGGCAGCGCGGCCGGGAACCGCAGCTTCCAAAGCGTCTGCGCCGTGCTCGCATGATACGTGTGCATCAGATCGAGTTGCATGACCTCGGGCGAGGTCAGCCCTTTGACCATTCCGATGGTGACAGGAAAGAAGCACAGATACATCGAGATCAGCGACTTCGGCAGGATGCCGGTCAGCCCGACCGACCCCAGCACCACGATGATCATCGGCGCAATGGCCAGAATGGGAATGGTCTGGCTGGCGATGATCCAGGGCAGCAGGCTCTTTTGGAGTGTCTTGATATGCACGATAGCGATGGCCAGCGCGATCCCGAGCAGGCTGCCCATGGCAAAGCCGAGCAACGTGGACGAGAGTGTCACCCAGGCGTGATAGATCAACGATTTAGGCGTGGTCGGATCGACCGTGAATACGGTGTTCCAGAAGCCGACCAGCACCTGATGTGGGGCGGGAAGACGGGGACGGTCGAGCGACCAGGATACGGCCAACGTGTTCCACAGGCCGCCGCCAGCTGCTGCGATCTTGGTGTCGGTGCCGACGATGATCGAGTTCATCGGCACTGCGGCGACATACCAGATCAGCAGCAATACGCCGATGACTGTGGCGATAGGGATGAGGTCTCCGTATGGGCTGAGGTTGGTGGTTCTGGATTCGGGACTCGGGGCAAGGGGCGCGGAAACAACCAGCGAGGACCATTGCCCGTCCCCAGTCCCCCGTCCCGAACACAGCCCCAGATCAAACCGAAAAAAAAATCCCCCCCCTCCACCCCACGCGCCCCC
>JANLQJ010000335.1:0-25414 GCA_031367715.1 Hyphomicrobiaceae bacterium
CGCAACGGGACGTCGTCGCGACCGTCGCACACGTGGCAGGGAAGTGCGGTGGCCGGATGCTCGGGGCCGTGCGCTGGCATGCGCATGGACGGACCCAGGAGATCGGGAGGCCGGGCGGTCGTGCCTCCCAATGGGCCGTTCTAGCGATGGAGCGGCGCGGCGGGCGCCAAAGAGGCAGGAATGGGGATCGAACCCCGGACCGAGAGCAAGGGCCACGGCGAAATCTCCGCTGCATGGGCGCCGGAAGGCTGCACCATTTCACTCGTTCAACGCGGCCTTCCGGTGCCTGCGCTCCCGTTCGGAGGCAGAAGCTCGTTTCAACATATAGTCAGTATACGTATCATTGATCCTGGCCTGACCTGCGACATGCTCCCAAAATCCAAGGCCAGGTCACGATGCGGCCTCCTGGCTCACATTGGTGATGGGACGAGAAGACACCATGCTGGGCGACGGGCGAGTCGCCCAGTTGCCGCGCGGTCCGGATCTAGCGGGCGACCTGCCAGCAGCACCTACGCTCCTGCAGTCCGCCCCACCATCGCTTGCCCGGCCACGAACATCGCCAGCGCCACGATCATCAGCACGCTACATAGGCCGAACGCCTCGCCAGCCGAGCTGTGCTGCCAGACCCAGCCAAAGATCATCGGCGAGATGATTCTTGGCCCGCCCGCGATCATCGAGACAAAGCCGAGCCGGGCCGCGCGCGCGTTCGGATCGCTCCGCGCCGCAATCGCGAACAGGCAAGGGATGACGCAGGCCGTGCCAAGTCCCACGATGGCGAAGGATAGCACGCGAGTGGCAAAACTGTTCGTGACCCCGACCCCGACAAAGCCGATGGCGGCAATGATCAGTGAGCCAATCACGACATTGCGGTCGCCGAAGATCGAGCGGATGCGGTCGCCATTGAGGCGGGCGATCGCCGCGCAACCGGCAAAGAACGCAGGGCCAATGCCAGCAATTGCGGCCAGCGACGGGGCGGCCTCGTCCAGCAGCTTGGCAGACCACAGAAACCCGGCGATCTCGCCCGAGTTCTCGAAGCCGACGGCCAGGCCCAGCAGTACCAGCGGTCCGTAGACCCAGGATTTCGCTGGCGCGACCGCCGAGCCGGCCAGCGGGCGACGGTCAGGAGTGGCGCGCCAGACGGCCAAGGTGCCGAACAGGCCGGCCACCATCAGGATCGGCGCCGAGCCCATTGGCGTGAAAGCCGCGGCGATCAGGCTGCCCAGCAGCGCGCACACGCCGATGCACAGCGACAGCGTACCGTGCATGCCGGTCAGCATCGGCCGGCCAACATCGCTTTCGACTGCGGAACCCTCTGCATTCATGGCCAGGTCGGTCATCCCTTGCGACAGCCCAAAGCCAAGCAACGCGGGAATGAATATCAGGCGCGATGAGCTGGCATGCACCAGCACGGCCGACAGCGCCATGCACGGCACCGTCGCCATCATGATGGAGCGATTGGACACCAAGCGCGACAACCAGCCGCCAAGCGTCATAGCGGTGACGTTCGAGGCCATCAGCAGCGTGAACAGGACGCCGAGTTCCAGTTCGCCAACGCCGACGCGGCGCACGATAGCCGGCACCGAGCCGGCCCAGATGCCGCCGATGACGCCAAATGCAGCAAACACCAGCGTCACGGCGAGGCGCGGCGTGAAGGTGACGGGCAAATACAGGCGTCCCCTCAATTGCGCCGGAACAGCATGGTTGCCACGAAGCCGAAAAACAGGGCCATCGCCACCGACACCACTCCGTACCAGAACGGATAGCCGGTGGCGAAATTGTACACGGCGCTTTCGAACCCCTGGCGCTTCAGGTCAAGCCTGGTCTTGTAGGGCGTGCCAATCAGTTCGCCGTTGCGGAACAGATAGATCCAGGCGTTGAATTCGCCGACCGGGGCGTTGGCCGGCAGATCGACGGAGCCGCGAAACAGGCTGCGACCAATGAAGTCGACGCCCTTGGTTTTTTCGCGGTAAAGACCTTGCTGCTCCTTGACCCGCAAGATGGCGTCGCGGAAGTCGCCCGCTTCCTTGGCCGGCGCCGAGACATCGGGAACGATGCGCAAATTGTCAAAACCGATGCCGAGCTGCCAGAGCACCGGCTTGGGGGCGATATCCTTGATCGGCTTGGTGGCCAGCACCGTGTAGTAGCTGGGCACGTTGCGAAACGTGAAGGCGCTGGTGTTGACCCACAGACCCGCGACATTGGCCTTGTGGCGCGCTGTCAGCTCCTCGCGAGGGCCGGCGATAACGACCGCGATATCGTAGAGGCCTTCGTCCGCCGTCGTCTGGCGCGAGTTCTCGATGGTGCCGAAGATGACCACGCGGGTGCCCGAGAAATTGCCCCCCACCGGCACTTCGTTGGTCGAGACGTCGGCTTCAATGGTTTCGCGCGGTTGAGTGGCGGCAGCCGCGGCGGTCTGGGCCAGCGCCGGCAGGCTGTGAGCAAGGCAGGCAGCGACCAGCGCGGCGAAAAAGATCATTGGGCGATGTGGGAAAAACCGCAAGGTCAGCCCCCTGCCCTGATCGGCGTCAGCGAGTAAAATTCGCTCGGCGGCAGGATGAGCCCGAAGGCAAGCCGGATGGCGACAGCGAGCACGATGGCCGCCAGCATGGCGCGCAGCTGCTCGCCCTTCAGATTCTGCCCGGCGCGCACGCCCAGTTGCGCCCCAACCACGCCGCCGATCACCAGCAGAAACGCCAGCACCGCATCCACCGACTGGTTCTGCCAAGCCTGCATGATGGTGGTGTAGGCGGCAACAAAGATGGTCTGGAACAGCGAGGTGCCGATCACCACATTGGTCGGCACACGCAACATATAGATCAGCGCCGGTACCACCACGAAGCCGCCACCGACACCCATGATGGCCGACAGAAAGCCGACAAAAATGCCCAGCGCGACCGGTGGTATGGCACTGACATAAAGCTTGGAGCGGTTGAACCGCTGCTTGAACGGCAAACCATCGAGCCAGCTGTGGCCCTCGCGCAAGGGTCCCGACGGCTGGCCGCGGCGCGTCTTCATGATGGCGTTGATGCTCTCGACCAGCATCAGCGAACCGATGACGCCCAGCATCAGAACATAGGTCAGTGAAATGAAGAGATCGACTTGGCCCTTGCGCTTCAGCCAGGCCACCACGAACACGCCAACTGTCGCGCCGACAAAGCCGCCCAACAGCATGAAAGTGCCGAGCTTGAAATCGACATTGCCGCGCCGCCATTGCGCCAATGCGCCTGACACCGATGAGGCCACCACCTGGTTCGAGCCGGTGGCCACGGCGACGGTTGAGGGCACACCCATGAAAATCAGCAGGGGCGTGATCAGGAAGCCGCCGCCGACGCCAAACAGACCCGACAGAAAACCGACCGCCGCGCCGATGGCGACGATCAGCAGCAGATCGACCGAAATTTCGGCAATGGGAAGGTAGACGGGAAGAAAAGTCTCCATTCCGTCGGCTCTCGGCGCTGGAGTGCTTCGGGAAAGGTGGGAACCGGTGTTCCAAAAAGAAGCACGGAATATCAAAAACCGCCGAACCAGCGAGGGGCCGGCGATAGGCGGCGGGAGGCGTGAGGCCAAAGGCCGCGCCATCGGCCCGTTAGAGCCGCCTCGGCCGCAAAGGTCAATGCGACGTTTTAAGTGGAGTCCGGCGCAACCCCAACGGCGAGGTGGCTGCCGGGCGCGTTTGCTATTGCGCCAACGATGACGCTAGGACGGGTAGAACGCATTGGCGCCAAGAGCTGGGCGGTCGGTCTCCCCGTCAAAACAGGGAGAAGAATGACAGTCCCGCACGTCAGCTCGCCAATCCCTTCAACTTCTGTAGCAGCGCGGGCGACAGTTCACCCGTCACCGGCATTCCCGAGCGGTCCTCGAAGGTCTTGATGGCTTCGTGGGTCTGGGCGGTCATGGTGCCATCGAGCGTGCCCGGATCATAGCCGAGCTGAACCAGCATCTTTTGCACCTTGCCGACTTCCATGGCAGCCAAAACTGCGGGATCCTTGGCCGCAACGATCGCCGGCGCCGCCTGGCCGAGGCTGGCCATTGACGGATCGGCGCTGTTGGCCATGCGATCGACCGGCTTGGCATGCCAAGCCTTGAACTGAGCCTCGACATCGGTCCGCATCGAGGCCGATAGCGACTTGGCGATTGCATCACGCTGCTTGGCAGCCTCGGCGTCGCCATGCGAGGCGGCGATCGAAAACCACTTATAGGCCGACCCGGCGTCCTTCTTGACCCCGAGCCCATTGGCATAGAGCACGGCCAGATTGTACTGGCTGTCCTTCAGTCCGAAATTGGCGGCCTGTTCGAACCATTTGGCCGCCTGCGCATAATCGGGTGCGGCCGCCGATTGCGCCGTATACAGTACGGCGAGGTTGTGCATGGCCTGCACATTGCCGTGCTTGGCGCTACGGCTGTACCAATCCAACGCGCTGGCGGCGTCGGGCGAAATGCCGTCGTCGCCCTTTTCGTGCAGCACGCCAAGCTTGAATTCGGCCTGGGCGGAACCGGCCAGAGCCGACTGTTCGAACCAGTGCGCAGCCTTGCCGGAATCGCGTTCGACGCCGGTGCCCTTGAGGTAGCGGTCGGCGATCAGATACGCCGCGGCAGGGTCGCCAGCGAGGGCTGCGGTGCGTTGCGACAACGGGGCGATGGCCGCGGGAAGGGTATCGGATTCGGCTGCGATCGACACCGTACTGGCGGTCTCGACCACGCCGTCGCCGTCGCGATCAACAGCGCTGGCCGTGCCGGCCATGGGAGCGGCGGCGGCCAGCGTGCTGGCATTGGCGGCCGGCAGATCTTCGGGCGCGAGGGCTGACGACTTTTCGGCCGGCGGCGCAACGGGAGCGACTGTAGCAGGCTTCGCCGCCGCCGGTTTGACCGGCTTGGCAATGCTTGCAGCGTCTGGCAAATCGGCCGGCATTTCGGGCAACGCGGTCTGCTCGATCTGTACCTTCGGCGGTGCTTTGCGGATGACTTTGGCATAGACCATGCCAAGGCCGGCGGCCAACAGCACCACCATCCCGAACATCACGATGGAGCGCGAGCCGAGCCGCTCGAAAATGCCGGCCGGCACCTGCGCCGCCGCCGCGATGTTGCGCAACTCAGTGGTGCTGCTGGCGCGCGGCGGCTCGACGGCTGCCATCGGTTGCTGTTGCTGCGAGGCGGCCATGGCAGCGCGCCGGGCCGAGGCAATCAGGTCCTCGCGCGACATCGACTGGGGTGACCCAGATTGGGGCGAAACAGGCTGCGTCTGGGCCGCTGCGAATTCGGGCTCGGCGACAGCTGCCAGCGGCGCGGCATGCACGACGCGCGGACCGCTTGGCGTCCGGCCGGCCGGGGCCTGCGCCGTGACTGCAGCGACCGGCGCCTCGGCAGATAGGCCGTCGTCGCTCTCCATGGCGTCAATGCGGTGATGCAGGTTCTGCACCAGACCGCGGATCGACTCCAACGCACCAATCGAGCGCGTTTCAGTTTCGCGCTGTTCGACGGCCCGCGACAACAGCAGATTTTGAACGATCGCCAGCTTTTCAGCCAATTCGGGATTGCTGCCATTCTGGCCGGCCGGTTGGCCCATAGCCGACAAGTCTCGTTCGGCAAGTACGGCATTGACGCGGCTGCTGGTGCGCTCGGCGGTCTGTTCGGCGATGCCGGGCAAGTCCTGGCGTAGGCTGAGGATGGCTTCGTTGAGATGGCCGAGCGTGTCGCTCATCGGGCCGATCTGGGCCGCACTGTGCGACAGCGCGCTGACATTGGCCGAGACCTGGCCGACCGCCTCCGACACTTTCTCATGCTCGGTGCTCAAGCGGTCGAGGTCGCCGCGCAGCGCCTCGACATGGGTGGTGATGGCTGCGAGGGCAGGGCTGTCGGCAGGCTGGCGCAAGGCCTGGTCGATCTTGCGCTCGGTCTGGGAAATGCGCTCGGCGAGGTCGCCGATGGACTTTTCGACCGCCAGCGAGGCTTCGACGACCGGGCTGGCAGCCAGCGGCCGGACCGCAGTGGGCTGCGCGCTGACGGGTGCTGCGACGGCAGGCGCAGGGGCTGGTGTCGGTTTGACCGGGGCGCGAGCAGGGCGTGGCGGTGCGTAGGCATCGGCAAGGGCCGACATATCGAGAAAGTCGTTGTCGTCATCTGCCATCGGCTCAGTAGGCGCCTTAGCTGCCACCGGCGCGGCCGCTGCGGCCTTGGGGCTGCTGGACGACTTGCCTTGGACAGCCTCGGCGTAGCTGTGTGCGACCGAAGCATAGATATCCGCGAGGGGGCTGGACGGGGTCTTAGCCACTGCGGGCGGCACTGCAGTTTCAATTTGTGGCACCGGCGCGGGCAGACGGATGGCGGGCGCATCCTCGCTGCGGCGTTGCGGATTGGCCATCTCGCTGGTCTCGCGGAACGGAGCGCGTGGCGGCAGTTTAGCGGTCATCGCCTCGCGGCTGACCCGGCGATCCTCGATTGCCAATCGCGGCTTGTTGGCCTCGACAATGAGTGCGGACTGGGCCGGCGCGGGTTCAGCGGGCCCGGCAACCGGTTCAGTGCTGGGCTGGCGCTCGGTGAGCAGGTTCAGCCGGGCCCGCAGATCGGCCAGGGCATTGCCCTGACGCTGATCGCTTTGGGAAATCTCATTGGCAATGGATTGCAGCAGGGCTGCGATGGGCGCCTGGTCGGTAATCGGTGGCGGCCCGAGCGGCAGCCGGTCGGGCGGCGGCAGCAAGCGCTTCTGACGTGCTTGCGGCTCTGTGGCCGCGTCCTTGATCTGGTTCATTGGCATCCCCTAACGTGGCAAGCGCGATCCCACCGCCAAAGGGGTGGATCAGCGCGGGTCCAGACGCGGAGACGACTCGCGGACCCATTGACGACGAAGGTGTCAGCCGGATGTAAACGATGAGTTAATCGACGGTCGGATTGGTAACGGCTGCGGCTTCAACGCCACGATGCCGCCTTGCCCGGCGAACCCGCCTCGACTAGGCCTCGTTTGGTGTCCTGCCAGCCCCGCGAGACCTTCCCATGAGCCTTTACCGTTCGTTCGCCACCGTCGGCGGACTTACTGCCATCAGCCGCGTGCTCGGCTTTGTGCGCGACCAGCTGATTGCCTACGTGCTGGGCACTGGCCAGGTCGCCGATGCCTTCATCGTCGCCTTCCGGATCCCGAACCTGTTCCGCCGGCTGTTTGCCGAGGGGGCGTTCAATTCGGCCTTCGTGCCGCTGTTTGCCGAGCGGCTGGAGGGGGCGGGTCCGAGCGAGGCCAAGGGCTTCGCCGAGGAGGCGCTGGCCGGCCTGTTTGCGGTTCTGCTGCTGTTCACGGTGCTGGCCGAAATCGCCATGCCTTATGTGCTGCCGTTCATCGCTATCGGCTTTGCCGGCAATCAAGTGAAATTCGACCTCACGGTGCTGCTGACGCGAATTGCCTTTCCCTATCTGATCTGTGTGTCGCTGATGGCGCTGTATTCCGGCGTTCTCAGCGGCCTGCGCCAATACGCGGCGGCCTCTGCGGCGCAGATCCTGCTCAACGTTGTGCTGACCATCGCGATGGGCATTGCCTATTGGCTCGGCCTCAGCCGTTCGCCATCGGCGGGCATCCTGCTGGCGGGCGCGGTGACGGTGGCCGGGGTGGTGCAGTTGGCCATGCTGGCGCGCGAGTCGGCCCGCCACGGCATGCGTTTGGCCCTGCGCTGGCCGCGCCACACCGACGGCATGCGCAAGTTGGTGGCGCTTGGTATCCCGGCGCTGATCGCCGGCGGCATCACGCAACTCAACATTATTGTCGGCACCAACATCGCCTCGCTGCAGGCGGGCGCAAACTCGTTTCTCTACTACGCCGACCGCCTGTATCAGCTGCCCCTGGGCATTGTCGGCATTGCCATCGGCGTGGTGCTGCTGCCGGACATCGCGCGCCAGCTGAAGGCCGGCAATCTCGGCACCGTGCACGAGAACCAGAACCGCGCCATCGAGTTTTCGCTGTTGCTGACGCTGCCAGCCGCCGTCGCGCTGGCCGTCGTACCGCTACCGATCATCCGGGTGCTGTTTGAGCGCGGTGCCTTCACGGCAGCCGATAGCCCGCCGACCGCCTGGGCGCTCTCGGCGTTCGCCTTCGGCTTGCCGGCATTTGTCCTCAACAAGGTGCTGTCGCCGGCCTATTTCGCCCGCGCCGACACCCGCACGCCGATGAATTTTGCGCTCATCAATCTGATCGTGAACGCGGTCGGATCGATCGCGTTGTTTTTCATTTTGCAGCATTACGGCTACCTGCCGCATGTCGGCATCGCCATAGCGACGACGCTCGCGGCCTGGTTGAATGTCGGCCAGCTGTGGCGCGAATTGCGCAATCGCGGCCACTATCATGCCGACGCGCGCCTGACCCGCAATCTGCCGCGCATCCTGATCGCCAGTGTGCTGATGGGCGTGGCCGTATGGGCGCTGGAGCGGTGGCTCGACCCCTATTTCCCGCGCGCCAATGGTGTTCTGACGCAATTCACCGCCCTCGGCCTGCTGGTCGGCGGCGGTCTCTTGGCCTATGGCCTGGCCGTACTTGCCCTCGGCATCGCCGATCCGCGCGCAATCTTTCGTCAGCTTGGCTCGCGGCGACGCTGAACGTTGACCGGCCGTCCCGGAATGATTCGGGCGTTGACGAAGTTTTCATCAGCTGCGCGCTAAAACACATGGCACCGGCCCCAGCAGGCGAGACTTGCGGGCGCCACCAGTCGCGTAATGCCGATCCACACTTCAGTTCTGGAGAACCCCATGCGCGATTGGGCAAGCCCTGTCACGTGCGCCCTCTTGACTTGTGCCTCGCTGATGGCGATGTCGAGCCCCGCCGTGGCCGACGATCTGCACCTGCAGCCCGGCATCTTTTCCGACCCCGAATTCGATCCCACCGTGACCGTCGGCACCTCGGCGAGCCATGTCTCGGGCGTTGCTCACGAATACGTCTTTGCCAACAACGGCGCCTATAAACTCAGTCAGCTGGATTGGCAGATCAATGACGTTCTGATGCTGAACGCCCAGGTCGCCGTGCGCCTGACACCCTGGCTGTCGTTCCAGTTGTCTGGCGGCACCAAGATGGCGGGATCTTCGCATCTCGATGATTATGACTGGCTGGTCAAGGGCAAGGACTGGTCGGAATGGTCGGACCATCCCGATACCTCGGTGACCGATGTCAACCGAATCGACGTCTCAGGTAATCTGTCGTTGTTTCGCCACCCCAATTTCAGCCTCGATGCGATCGGCGGCGTGCGCTGGAACCAGTGGGGCTTTCACGCCTATGGCGGCCATTATATCTACACCGATGCCACCAACGGCTACCGCGGCAATATCGGCGACTTCGCCTCCGGCACACCGGGCATTGACTACAAGCAGAACCTGATCACGCCGTATCTGGGCCTGCAGCTCAACGTCATGTTCGAGCGCTTCTCCCTCGATGCCAGCGTTCTGGGCTCGCCCTTTGCCACCGCTCATAACTACGATCAGCACGAGCTGCGCGGCCTGCTGTTCCAAGACTCGTTCCATAACGGCAACTATCTCGACTACAAGCTGGGCGGCGCATGGGCTTACAGCGAGAAGGTCAGCATCACCGCCAATTGGGAGCGCGAGACCTATTCGCTGACCAAGGGCTCGACCACCATCAGCAGCATCGGAACTGGCGTCAACGGCACGGGCGGCAAGGGCTTGTTTTTGGAGCCAGGCCCGTCGGCCGGCTTCGACAACAGCACCGATCGCTACAGCGTTGGCCTGACCTATAGCCTGTACTAGAACGCCACTTGCGCTCCATTCCTTAGATGAGCGATAACGCCCGCTCATCTTGGGGACCTTTATGACCAGCACGACTCGCGTTTTTTCCGGCGTGCAACCGACCGGCAATCTGCATCTCGGCAACTATCTCGGCGCCATCACCAAGTTCGTGGCGCTGCAGCACGACCACGAGAGCCTGTATTGCGTCGTCGACCTGCACGCCATCACGGTCTGGCAGGAGCCAGCCGAGCTGGCTCGAAACACGCGTGAAGTGACGGCAGCGTTCATTGCCTCGGGGCTCGATCCGAAGAAAAGCATCCTGTTCAACCAGAGCCAGGTGCACGAGCATTCGGAACTGGCCTGGATCTTCAATTGCGTCGCTCGCCTGGGCTGGCTCAATCGCATGACGCAGTTCAAGGAAAAGGCCGGCAAGGACAAGGAAGCCGCGTCAGTCGGGCTCTATGCCTATCCGACCCTGATGGCGGCCGACATTCTGGCCTACCGCGCCACCCACGTTCCGGTGGGCGAGGACCAGAAGCAGCATCTGGAGCTGGCGCGCGACATCGCCCAGAAATTCAACAATGATTTCCGCGTGCAGATTGAGCGCGCTGGCCATCCTGATGGCTTCTTCCCGCAGCCTGAGCCGCTAATCACGGGGCCGGCGACGCGCGTCATGTCGTTACGCGATGGGTCCAAGAAAATGTCGAAGTCGGACCCGTCCGACCTGTCTCGCATCAACCTCGCCGACGATGCCGACACCATCGCCAAGAAATTCCAGAAGGCCAAGACCGATACCGAGCCGCTGCCCTCGGAAGTGCCGGGCATGGCGGGGCGTCCGGAGCTGGAGAATCTGGTTGGCATCTTTGCCGCCCTGACCGAGCGGACGCCAGCCAACATTCTCGGCGAGTACGGCGGCAAGCCGTTCTCCGATTTCAAGCGCGCGCTGGTCGATGCGTCGGTGACCAAGCTCGCGCCAATCGGCGATGGCATGCGCCGGCTGATGAACGATCCCGCCGAGATCGATCGCACCTTGCGCGACGGTGCGAACCGCGCCCGCACGATCGCCGGACCGATCCTCGCCGAGGTCAAGGACATCGTCGGGTTTATCCGATAGGATCGACCGCTTGTCGCCATTCGATGGCTCTTGGAGTCCAGACGAAAATGACCGATCGCATCAAGCGAAGCGTGTTCGCGGACGGCCACCGGCGCAAGTTCCTGGTGGTCGTCGACGAGACCCCGGAGGTTGAGAGCGCACTCGCCTTTGCGGCCAATCGTGTCCGGCGTTCGGGCGGGTCAATCAGCCTGCTCTATGTCATCGAGCCGCCGGATTTTCAGGACTGGCTGGGCGTCAAGGAGGTCTATCTCGAGGAACAGCAGGCCAAGGCCCGGGCGGTGTTCCGGCTGTTCCGCCGCAAGCTGAAGGGTTACGGCTGCGAAGATGCGCAGGCCGAGGACACTATCCGCGAGGGCAAGAAACCCGAGCAGATCCTCGCCCATATCATGGAAGATCCCGATATCGCCGTGCTGGTGCTGGGCGCCTCGACCGATCCCAAAGGGCCGGGGCCGCTGATCAGCGCGCTGGCCACCGGCAAATCGGCTGGCAGCTTCCCGGTGCCGATCACGATTGTGCCGGGCGACTTGTCGCCCGAAGAGATCGAGGGGATTGCCTGAGTGGCAGCAGCGGGCGGGCCTTGTCAGTGCGGCTGAAACTGCCTATCTGCTGATCACCGATGCGAAACAGCCAAGGGGCCCGAATGCGCGGACAACGCTGGCAGGATGGCGCGCCACCGCTCGAAGGCGAGGTCTTGCCGCCCGAGGCGGCGGCCGAACGCGACAGCTATGTTCGCAGCTCATTCTGGGACAAGCTGAAATCCGTCGCCGCGAAAATTCCGTTCGCCGAGACGGCCATCGCGGCCTTCTTCTGTTCCATCGATCCGGCCACGCCGATGCGCGTACGCATGACGCTGATGGGGGCGTTGGCCTATTTCATACTGCCGATCGATGTGGTGCCGGATGTCCTGCCGTTGATTGGTTTTTCCGACGATGCCGCGATATTGGCATTAGCCATCAAGTTGGTGGGCGACCAGATTACTCCGGCCCATCGGCTAAGAGCCCGCGAAATGCTGGAGGGTATGGCTGCCAAGCCGAAGACCTGACGAACCGCGTGCTGGACAGCAGTTGCCGAGGCGCTATTGATGCCGCTCAGCAACCAATTGGAACTGTCCAACAGCATGCGCGGCTATTTCGCCATTGGCGCCGAGAAGATTTCCAAGCCGATGAATGTCGGCAATCTGGTGCGTTCGTCGCACGCGTTCGGCGCGAGCTTTTTCTTTACCGTCGGCGCCCAGTACCGCGCGTCGGAAGCTCGCTCGGACACCTCCAAGGCGCCCGATCACATGCCGATCTACAATTGGGCTTCGATTGAGGACATGGTGCTGCCGCAGGGCTGCGCTCTGGTCGGCATCGAGCTGACCGACGACGCCATCGAGCTGCCAAGTTTCGGACATCCCTTGCGCGCCGCCTATGTGCTCGGACCCGAGCGCGGCTCGTTATCGCCGGCCATGCTGGCGCGCTGCCGCTATGTGATCAAAATCCCGACGGCTTTTTGCATCAATGTTGCCATGGCGGGTGCTATTGTTATGTATGACCGGGTGAAAACTCTTGGTCGGCACGCCCGCCGGCCGGTGAGCGAGGGACCGCCGACGGAGCCATTGCCGGTGCATGCCCAGGGAGCGCCAAGGTCGCGAACGACGCGATAGCGCCAAGGCTGAAGGCACGCCAGAGCAACTGCGGGGCGGATGAGGGAGATGCGGCTGTGATTAGGGGTCCATTTCACGTGCGGCTGGCAAAACTCGGGCTGGGTTGCGTGCTGGCTCTCGCCCTGACAGCGCTGAGCGTGAGCGCGCTGACCGTCGAAGCGGCGGCACCGCGCGCCAAGCTGGCGCACCATCGTGTCGCCAAGCGGCACGTTGTCTCCACGCTCAAGACCGCTTTGCGATCGAACGCGCGGCTGGCCTTCGCCGCCAAGCCAGTGGTCGTGAGACGGCCTGTTGCCGTGGCGCGGCGGATCGTCGTGGCGCGGCCGGTGGTGGTCGCCAGACCAGTCGTGGCAGCCCGTCCGATCATTCGGCCGCCGACGCCCCGCCAGCTGCTGCTGGCGCGCCTGCGCAGTCTGCCCAAAACGGCCTTCCGTGCGCCGTCGTTGCGGCCAGCTGTCACGGCCGCCGCTATCGTGCGGCCTAACGCGCGACCGTTGGCGCGGCCCATCGTGCAACCAGCCTCGCTGGCGCCGCTCGCCCCAGCGCCAACTCTGGCTCCGCCGGTTGCCCGTACCGCTACGCCGGTGCTGTTGGCGCAGAAGGGCGACTGGTCGGTGTTCCGCAGCATTGCCGGCGCTGCCACGACCTGTTTTGCAACCACCCAGCCGAAGGATTCCGAGCCCCGGCTGGCCGGCCGCAAACCGGTTTATCTTTATCTGACCAGCTATGCGCCCGGCGCCATCCGCAACGAAATGACAGTGCGGCTGGGCTACCCGTCGTCGTCCGATAACAAGGTCACCGCTGTCATCGACGGCCGCAACTTCCGCCTCGCCGCCTCGGGCGAAATGGCCTATCCGATGGACCTCGGCGGCCAACGTTCGATCCTCGACGCTATGCGGCGCGGCACCACTTTCACGCTGCAGACGATAACGTCGGACGCCGCAGCGGGCAGCCGTCCCGTTATGACCGATGCCTTCTCGCTGCTGGGGTTGGTCGACGCGCTGAAGGCGTCCGAGAACGCGTGCGCGAACTTGGTGGGATTGAATTGACTACCATTCGACAAGTTAGGTCGCGGACTTGCCCTGCTCGGCACACCTCTGGCGACATATTACGCACGGGAGACATGCCATGCCAAGGTCTGCCACCAAGAAAAGGAACGACTACCGTTCCCGCCTGCGTGGCGCGGGTTCGTGGCCGGTGCAAATCTGGGTGCCGGATTTGCGCTCCGTTCATTTGGCCGATCGGTGGGCTCATTAAGGACGATCTGATCCGAGTCAATCGCTCGCTCGCTTTGTGGATTGGACTCGGGGAAAAACGACAAGTCCGCGTCCGCGCACCGGCCAGAGCGGTCCGGTCATGGCGCGGTTGAGCAGCACCAGCGGCACCAAGCCAACCAGTACGATCATCAGCGAGGCCAGCGCCGCCTCCTCGAACTGATCGAGCGCTGCAAGGCCATAGACGCGGGTGGCCAGGGTCTCGAAATTGAACGGGCGCAGCAACAGCGTGGCCGGCAGTTCCTTCATGCTGTCGACGAACACCAGCAACAGCGCGGCACCGAACGGCGGGCGCAACAACGGCAGATGTACGCGCCAGAGCGCGCCAGCGGCAGTCAGGCCCAGCGTGCGCGCGGCGGCATCGAGATTGGGCGAAATGCGCGTAAGGCCAGACTCGATGGCGCCGACCGACACCGACATGAAGCGGATGACATAAGCCAGCACCACGATGATCACGCTGCCCGATAACAGCAAGCCCGGCGATACTCCGAAAGCAGCCTTGAGCAGGCCCGAAAACCAGTTGTCGAAACGGCTGAGGGGCCACAGCAGGCCGAGCGCCAGCACCGTGCCGGGGATGGCATAGCCGAGGCTGGCCAGACGCATCGCTGGGCGCGTCAGACCGTTCGGTGCCACCCGCCGCGCATAGGCCAGCAGCAGCGCCAACATGCCGGTGACCAGCGCAGCCAGCAGTGAGACGGTCAGGCTCGTAGAGGCGGCTTTCAGAAATCCGATGTTGGTCACGTCCTGCCAGCTGGCCAGCGCGCCGCGGATCAGCGACGTCACCGGCAGCACGAAACCGGCCATGAACGGCAGCGAGCACAGCAGGCTGGCCACCCAACCGCGCCAGCCGGTCAGCATCACCTCGGGCGACGGCCGCGAGCGGCCCGCCTTGTCGTGAAAACCGCGCCGGCCGCGCAGGGCCCGCTCCAGCAGGAACAACGACAACACGAACCCCAGCATGACCAGCGCGATTTGCGCGGCCCCAGCCAGACTCGAGCGCTGCAGCCAGGTTGCATAGGCCGTTACGGTGAGCGTTGGCACGCCCAGATATTGTACTGCGCCGACATCGTTCAGGCACTCCATCAGCACCAATGATACGCCCGCCACCAACGCCGGCCGAGCCATCGGCAACGCCACATACCAGAGCACGCCGGTAAGGCTGTGACCGAGCGTGCGGGCGACCTCAAGCGGTCCGGCCGATTGCTGCAGGAAACTCGCGCGGGCGCTCAGATACACATACGGATAGAGCACCGACGACAGCACGAAGACCGCGCCAGGCAGCGTTTTCACTGCCGGAAACCAATAGTCGCCGGCATGTTTGGCGCCGATCAACCAGCGCAGCGACGATTGCAGCGGGCCGGTGAAATCGAACAGATCGCCATAGCAATAGGCGACGATGTAGGTCGGCATCGCCAACGGGATCAGCAGCAGCCAGGCGATGGCGTCGCGGCCGGGAAAGCGGAACATGGTGACCAGCCAGGCCGCCCCAGCGCCCGTCACCAATGTGACGGCGCCAACGCCGAGCATCAGTGTCAGCGTGCGCATCAGCGCGGCCGGCAGCACGGTGGCCAGGAGATGCGGCCACAGATCGCCCGAGACGCCGAATGCCAGCGTGGCCACGCCGAGCACGGGCAACAGCATCAGCGCCGCGATGGCGGCCACCGCGAACGTCCATAGGGGCGAGACGCGCCGCTGCGCCCGCCAGATCGCCAGCGCCGAGGCACGCCGCGGTTGCGGCGGACGGGGGGGGAGGCGTGCGCTTCGGTGTGCGTCTACGGACATATTAGGCGGAGGCCTGATAGTCGTCATCACCACGAAGGTGTGGGCGTGAGGCGCTAGACAAACAGCGACCGCGGCTTGACGAAATGAGCATCACGACCCCGGACCTTCATCAAAGCCGACCTTGTCGACCAGCTCGGAGGCCGCCCGGCGCAGTTTGGCGACCTCTTGCAGCGGTAGTGCGTCCGGCTTCAACACCCCCCAGCTCTTGACCAGCTCCGATGGCTCGACGCCAGCGCGCACTGGATATTCGTGATTGAGCGAGGCATATAGCTTCTGCGCCTTTTCCGAGGTCAGATACTCGATCAATTTCACCGCATTGTCGTGATCGGGCGCGTTCTTCATCAGCGCGGCGCCGGAAATGTTCACGTGGGTGCCGCGATCAGCGCCATTGGGAAACACCATGCGCACGGCGCCAGCCCACTCTTTCTGCTCGGGCTGACGGTCGTTGGTCAGCATCTGGCCCATATAGTAGGTGTTACCGATGGCGATGTCGCACTCGCCCGCGAACACCGACTTGATCTGATCGCGGTCGGTGCCGGACGGTTTGCGCGCCAGGTTGTTTTTCACGCCCCTAAGCCAAACCTCGGCACCCGTCTCGCCCAGATGCGCGATCATGCTGGCGATCAGCGCGATGTTGTAGGTGTGCTGACCAGACCGCGAGCACAGCTTGCCCTTCCATTTCGGATCGGCCAGCTCTTCATAGGTGAAGGCTGGTTGCGTCACGCGCTCGCGCGAAACAAACAGCACGCGGGCGCGGCGGGTGAGACCAACCCAATAGCCTTCGGCATCGCGCGCCTCCGCGGGCACCGAAGCGGCGATGGCGGCCGACGAAATCGGTGCCGAGATGCCGGCCTCGCGCGCCTGAGTCAGCAGGCCGAATTCGGCCGTCAGCAGCACATCGGCGGGACTGTTGACACCCTCCGCGGTGATGCGCTCGACCAGCCCTTCGCTGGCAAAGATGGTGTTGACGGTGATGCCGGATTCCGCCTCGAAGGCCCTCAACAGCGGCTCGATCAGCTGCGGCTCGCGGTAGGAATAGACATTCACGTCCCCATCGGCTTGAGCCGGGGCACTCAACGGAATCTGCAGGCAGATCGCGCACACAGCCAACAGGCAGTTGCGAAAGCTTCGCAAAACGATCATTCGTCACGATCTCCCAAAGGTTGCAAGGCCGTCGCGCGCAGCACTGGTCCAGCTGCATGACATTTGTCGGCCAAATGGGACCTTGGAGCGACTCTGTCAACTGCAACCATCAGAAACTCTTGGTTGAAACATCGGATTTGGAATTGTTCCAAGTCAAAACCGGTCAAAAACCATGCAACTCTGCAAGCAACACCATAGTATTGCAAAGTCAAACCAAAATCAATAGTTGATTTGTTCCACCTGTTTATCCGCGACCTTACATCTCAAGATCAGCGGTCACATCACCAGCCGGCGCATCGGCAGGCGCAAGGCGGCGCGGGCACCTTGGCCAAGCGTGCTGTCGATCTCAAGCGTGCCGCCGTTTGCTTCGGCCAGCTTGCGACTGAGCGGAAGCCCGAGGCCACTGCCGTTCATGGCGGCGACACCGCGGGCCCGGGACAGCTCGTCCGGCGTCATGCCACGGCCCTGGTCGGTGACGCTCAACACCAATCCGGCTCCCGCTTGATACTCGGTTGCCACCGTAATGTTGCCGCCTGGTGCCGTTGCCTTGATAGCGTTGGTCAGCAAGTTGAGCAGAATCTGGCGCAAACTGCGCTGATCCAGGATGGCGCGCGGCAGGCCGGTGCCTCGATGTTCGATCAGAGTGACGCCGGCCTTGCCGGCAATCGGCGTCAGGATGCCGAGGCACGCCTGCATCACCTGGTTGACATCGACTTCACTGAACTCCTGCGGCGCCAGGTCCGGATCGAGGCTGGTGCGGTTGACCAGGTCATTGCTGAGATTGAGGCAGTGCGCGGCGCTTTCCAGGATATGCCCGGCATAGGCACGGTACCTGGCGCTGCCAAGGGGGCCATCGCGTTCAGCCTGGAGCAACTCGGCAAAGCCGATGATGGCGTTGAGCGGAGTGCGCAATTCGTGGCTGAGGCGGGCCAGAAACTCGGCATCGCTCAGCGTCGCGGGTGGGGCGTGCCGCGCTGGCTCGGCCTCAGCGTCGTCAATCCGTGGAGAAGTGGCGAGGCCTGGGATCGTGCGCTCGCGGATCAGACGCGCAATTTCGGACAATGTCACGGCGTCCTCGGGCGCCAGTGCTGGCTGCGGACGCGGCGCCAAAGCCTGCGCGCCAACAGCGTTGGCGTGGCCATTGAGACGGCGCGGCGGAGGGGCCAGGGACGCCGGTGCGATTGATGCGTCAGCTCCCGGTTCAACCACCTGCAGCAGCAACGCGCTGTCATTGCGGCCGAACGGCACTTTGCGGCAGTGGCAAATAAGGACACGACTGCCGCGCGCCAACCACATGACCATCGGCTCGTCCACGCTGGCATCGGCCGCCAGCGCCCATTGCAGGCGCTGCAATTGCCCGAAGGCCGGCATGGCGCGGTCGATCTTGAGGCCTTGCAGTTCGGCCAGGCTGGCGACGCCCCACAGTTTCAGTGCCGCGGCATTGCCCCACAGCAATGCACCCGTGCCTGGCTGCCAGAGCCAAGCCGGTTCCGCGCTGTCCGCCAGCCCGCCGAAATCGGCCGACCGGTCCTGATCGCCCAAGAACGTCACGCTGTTGTGCCTCGCGATTGCGCTTGACAGGCTTATCCTTTCAGCCGCCAGACGTCTAGGGTCGACCTCGCGGCATGGCTTACGTAATGCCTGGAGACTCGCTGCAGTATCAGCGTATTGCCGAGCCCGGCTCAGGCCGTGTGGAAGCCGGTCGGGGCGCCAGCGTTGCTCTTGCCTTGCTGTCGCCATCAAATCGGGCGACCAGGGCACTGTTCAACAGGGCGACAAAGAGGGGCTTGCGGGCAAGTGTCTGGTGTCCCACAAGAGTTGGTCTGGGACGCCCTTGACCACTTCGATTGGCGAAGCATCGGCTTGCGCAGCCAAACACCACAAACCACGTTAGGGCAGTCCGGTTCCGCGATGAAGCTTCGATGCTCGCAATTTGGTAGGTCACTGGCGGCGCTGGGCCTGTTGGCGACGATGCTCGCCGGGTCAGCGCAGGCCGAGACCAATGGTCCGTTCGGCATCGGCAACCTGCTTGGTGGCCTGATTGCTCCGGCGGCCAACGCCGACCAGGCCGACACCGACAAAGCCGCGCAGAAGGCCGCGCAAGCCAAAGCCGAGACTGCACTGCTTGATCAGCTCACCCCCAACGATCTGTTCCTGTCTCTGGAGGCGGCGCAACGACTGCAGGAGGCGATTGGCGCTTATCAGGAGATCACCAGCGCTGGCGGCTGGCCAAGCCTGAAAAAGGGCACGACCCTGCATCTTGGCGATCAGGATGAACTGGTGCCATTATTGCGCAGGCGATTGCGCATCACCGGTGACTGGAGCGGCAAGGCCGATAGCAGCGACTGGTCGTTCGATGAGCGCACGCAAACCGCCCTGATGCATTTCCAGCGTCGCCACGGACTGATGCCCACCGGCATCCTCGACGTGCGCACCGTCAATGCGCTGAACGTGCCGGCCGAACAGCGACTGGCGCAGCTGCGCTCCAACCTCGTGCGGATGCAGGAGATCGTCAATCGCGGCTTGCCGGACCGTTATGTCATGGTCAATGCGGCGGCCATGGAGCTGCAGGCCATCGATGAGGGCCGCATTGCTTTGAAGAGCCGCGTCATTGTTGGCCGCCTGGAGCGCCCGACGCCATTCGTTGCCGCCCGCATCCAGGGCCTGAACTTCTTTCCGTTCTGGAATGTGCCCGAGAGCATTGCCGCCAAGGATCTGCGCCAGCACATGGTCAAGGAGCCGAACTATCTGGTCAACGAGCATATTCGCGCGCTGGCCACCCCCGGTGATGCGGAGGTGCCGCTGGAGTCCATCGATTGGAACCAGCCGCTGTTGGAGAACATCCGCTTCCGGCAGGACCCAGGTGACTTCAACGCCCTGGGCCTGGTGCGCATCGACATGCCCAATCCCGACAATGTCTATATGCACGATACGCCATTGAAGGATCTGTTCCGGCGGCCGGTCCGGGCCTTCAGCGCCGGCTGCGTGCGGGTCCATAGGATTTTCGATCTGGTGACCTGGATCGCCAGCACCAACGGCGACTGGGATCGGGCGCGCGTCGACAGCGTGCTGGGAAGCGGTCTGGCCACCGACGTGAAGCTGGTCAAGCCGATCAACGTCTATTTCATCTACCAGACGGCCTGGGTCGATACCGAGATCGGCGTCTCGTTCCGCAACGATATCTACGGCCGCGACGGCGCCGAGTCGGGCCAGGGCGGCGGTCGCGAACCTGGCGAGCCGCTGCCGACGCAGGGTCTGGCGCCTTAGCGCGGTCGAACCATCGATCTGGATCAAGCAGTTTACACGTCCTCGTGACATGCGCCCTGCAGGCCTTACGGCGGTCCGCGACCCGGTGGTAGCATGCAGGTGCATGGAAGGCCCATTCTGGGCTCGGCCGGGGATCGCAAACATGACTATCCGCAACCGCTTGCTGCTCGGCTTGGCTTTGGCGCTCGCCGCCATGTTCGAGGTATCCCCGAGCATAGGTTCCCCCGCCAGCGTTCCCGAAGCCCTGACAGCCGAAGAGGGCTTTCCCTACAATGCCTTCGACAAGCTGACGCAGGACACCATTCTGGCCGATGGCGCGGAGTTGAAGGTGGCGTTTGCTGCCGATGCGTTCAAGCTTCCCAAAGCCGATTTCCTCGATTGGGTGAAGCATTCGGCCAAGGCGGTCGCCACTTACTACGGCAAGTTCCCGGTCAAATCCGTGCGCATCCTGATCCTGCCGGCAGACGGCGACGAGGTCAGCGGCGGCACCACTTGGGGCTACCACGGCGCAGCCACGCGCATCTTCGTAGGCACCGGCGTCACCAAGTCGGCGCTCGCCAAGGATTGGGTGCTGGTGCATGAGATGATCCACATGGCGCTGCCCGAGCTGAGCCCGGACCATAGCTGGTTGGCCGAAGGGCTGGCGGTCTATGTCGAATCGATTGCGCGCGTGCAGGCCGGACATCTCAGCCAAGCGCAGATCTGGACCGACTTCGTGCGTGCCATGCCGCGTGGTCAGCCCAAGGACGGCGACCAGGGCTTCGACGACAACCACAACCACGCCCGCGTTTATTGGGGAGGCGCCACGTTCTGTCTGCTGGCCGATCTCGAACTGCGCCAGCGCTCAGGCAACAAGATTGGTTTGCAACAGGCGCTGCGTGGCATCAACGCCGTCACCAATCACACCGAGGAATGGCCCATCCGCAAAGTGCTGGGGCTCGGCGATCAGGCAACCGGCATGAACGTGCTGACGACCCTGTACGACGAAATGCGGGCAACCCCCGTCGCCACCGACTTGCCGAAGCTGTGGCAGGAGCTGGGTGTGCGGGTGGACGGAGCGTCGGTCGCGTTCGAGAAAACGGCGCCCAGGGCCGAACTGCGCGAGGCCATCGTCAGGCCGATGGCGGGTGGTTGATTTTGATGCAGAGGCGTGCGGCGAGAACTGACGCCGTCGGTCACCGCACCACTCACGACTGACCACTCAGATCGCGCGCGCCTACCGTCGCTTACCCTTCTTCTCATACGGATTTTCGCCCTTGCGCAGTTGGAAGCGGATCGGCGTCGCCGTCAGGTTGAAGGTCTCGCGCAACCCGTTGACCAGGTAGCGGACATAGGAGCGCGGCAATGCCTCGGGGCGCGAACAGAAGGCCACAAACGTCGGCGGGCGGGCGTTGGCTTGCGTCATGTAGCGCAGCTTGATGCGTTTGCCTGAGACTGCCGGCGGCGAATGCTTTTCCAGCGCCTCGGCCAGCCAGCGATTGAGCCCGGCCGTTGGCAGGCGCCGGTTCCAGGCTTCGTAGACCGCCAGCGCGCCATCGAGCAGCTTGTCCAGCCCCTGGCCCGATTTCGCCGACACCGGAATGATACCGACGCCCTTGACGTCGGCAAACGCGCGCTCGGCCATCTCGCGGATTTCGCGCAGGCGTTTCTGGCGATCCTCCACCAGATCCCACTTGTTGACCCCGATGACTAGCGCTCGCCCTTCGTTGACGGCCAGTTCGCCGATCTGCAGATCCTGCTGCTCGAACGGATGTTCCGCATCGACCAGCAGGATCACCACCTCGGCAAAGCGTACCGCGTTCAGCGCATCGCCGACCGCCAGCTTTTCGACCGTTTCGGTGATGCGCGCCTTGCGGCGCATGCCGGCAGTGTCGAACAGCTTGAGCTTGACGCCCTTGTGGGTGAGATCGACAGCGATCGAATCGCGCGTGGTGCCGGGCTCGGGGCCGGTGATCAAGCGCTCCTCGCCGATCATGGCGTTCACCAGCGTCGACTTGCCGGCATTGGGACGCCCGACCACGGCAATCCGGATCGGCTTGTCCATGCCGGGCGTTATCTTGCGGCGGTCGTTGTCAGCGTCCGGATCGGGCACCGGCACGCCCACCTGCAGGCGCGCCAGAATGTCGATCATCAGGTCCGAGATGCCTTCGCCATGTTCGGCCGAGATGGCCGTGGGCTCGCCCAGGCCGAGCGAAAAGGTTTCGTAATACCCGCTCTCGCCGGCCTTGCCTTCGCATTTGTTGGCGACCGCCAACACCGGCTTGCCCTTGTCGCGCACCAGCTCGGCAAAGCTGCGGTCGAGCGGAGTAACGCCAGCGCGCGCATCGATCAGGAACAGCACCAGATCGGAGTCTTCCACGCCCTTCAGCGTTTGATCGCGCATACGTGCGGTGATGCTGCCGGCGTCGGACTCCTCGAGGCCGGCAGTATCGATCAGGCGCACCGGCACATCGAAGATTTCGGTCTCGGTTTCCTTGCGGTCGCGCGTCAGTCCCGGCGTCGGATCAACCAGCGCCAGCCGCTTGCCGGCAAGCCGATTGAACAACGTGGATTTGCCGACATTGGGCCGGCCGACAATGGCGATGGTGTAGGTCATGGATAGCAGTTAGCACAAAGTGCAAGTTGTGGACACGGCTCGTGAGCATCGTTGCAAACAACCGCTATCCCGTGACGTTGTAGGCCGCCAGCGCTGCCATGTTGACGATGTCGCTGTCTTTCGAGCCGAGATTGACGATCTGCACCGAATGGCTGAGGCCGACCAGCAGCGATCCGATCACGGTCGATCCACCCAGTTCCTGCAGCATCTTGGTCGAGATGCTGGCCGAGTGGAACGCCGGCATCACCAGCACGTTGGCGGTGTCCTTGAGACGGCAGAACGGATACAGCCGCATCTTGTCGGCGTTCAGCGCCACATCGGCGCCCATGTCGCCGTCGTATTCAAAGTCGACCTTCATGTCGTCCAGCAGCTTGACGGCTTCGATGATTTTTTCCGAGCGCTCGCCCTTGGGCGGGCCGAAAGTGGAATAGGCCAGCAGGGCCACGCGCGGCTCACTACCGAGCCGCCGCGACACGCCCGCCGCCTCGATTGCGATCTGGGCCAATTGCTCCGAGGTCGGCATATCGTGCACGCTGGTGTCGGCGACCAGCACGGCGCGGCCGCGCGACAACACCAGCGTAACCCCAATCACGGTGTGGTTGGGCTTGGGATCGAGCACGCGGCGGACGTCCTCATAAGCGGTCGACCAGTTGCGGGTCACACCGGTGACCATGGCGTCGGCATGGCCCATCGCCACCATGCAGGCGCCAAAAATGTTGCGGTCATTGTTGACCAGACGCTGGCAGTCGCGAAACAAAAAGCCCTTGCGCTGCAGCCGCCCATAGAGAAACTCGGCATATTGGCGCGAGTGCTCATACTGGCGCGCATTGACCACCTGCAGATGCTCGCGATCGCCGATGCCGGCATCCTCGAACGATGCCTCCATCCGCTCGGTGCGGCCAATCAGGATGGCCTGTCCGAGGCCATGGCCGTGGAAGGCATTGGCGGCGCGGATCACTTGCTCTTCCTCGCCCTCGGCAAACACCACGCG
Organism: Hyphomicrobiaceae bacterium; assembly: GCA_031367715.1. GTDB lineage: Bacteria > Pseudomonadota > Alphaproteobacteria > Rhizobiales > Hyphomicrobiaceae > JANYHF01. The sequence goes on from JANLQJ010000335.1 coordinate 23,521, forward strand.
TTTGGGATTGTGGCGTACCTTCTCGAAGATCGACTGCAGCCAGCCGGCAACCGGATTGAGCCGACCCGACAGCCTGTGGCCATAAGCCTCGAAGTCATCGATGCTCTTGCGTGCGACGCCGGTCTCGATGGCAGCCTTGGCGACCGCTATCGGAACGGCCCGGATCAGGCGCGGATCGAACGGGGCGGGAATGATGTAGTCGTTGCCGTAATGCGGCCGCGCCCCGCCATAGGCCAGCGCGACTTCGTCGGGCACCTCAGTGCGGGCAAGCTTGGCCAGCGCCTCGGCGGCGGCGATCTTCATGGCGTCGTTGATGGTCGAAGCCTGCACATCCAAGGCACCGCGGAAGATGTACGGGAAGCCGAGCACGTTATTGATCTGGTTTGGATAATCGGATCGGCCGGTGGCGATGATGGCGTCCTCGCGCACCGCCAGCACGTCCTCGGGACTGATCTCGGGATCGGGGTTGGCCATGGCGAAAATGATCGGCTTGGGTCCCATGGTGGCGACCATCTCGCGCGTTACCGCGCCGGCCGCCGACAGGCCGAAGAACACATCGCAGCCACGCAGCGCATCGGCGAGCGTGCGCGCCGGGGTATCGACGGCATGGGCCGATTTCCACTGGTTCATGCCTTCCTTGCGGCCCTGATAGACGACGCCCTTGGTATCGCACAGGATGGCATTCTGGTTCGGCATGCCGCGCGCCTTCACCAGTTCCAGGCAGGCGATGCCGGCAGCGCCCGCGCCGTTCACCACCAGCTTGGTGGTTCGGATATCGCGGCCGGTCAGATGCAGCGCATTGATGAGGCCCGCGAGCGCGATGATGGCGGTGCCATGCTGATCGTCATGGAACACCGGAATGTCCATCAGCTCGCGCAAGCGCTGCTCGATGATGAAGCAGTCCGGCGCCTTGATGTCTTCGAGATTGATGCCGCCAAAGGCCGGCCCGAGGTAGCGCACGCAATTGACGAAGGCGTCGACGTCGGTGGTGTCGACTTCGAGGTCGATCGAATCGACGTCGGCAAAACGCTTGAACAGCACCGCCTTGCCTTCCATCACCGGCTTTGAGGCCAACGCGCCGAGCGCACCCATGCCCAGGATGGCCGTGCCGTTGGAAATGACGGCGACCATGTTGCCCTTGCTGGTATAGTCATAGACCTTACGCGGATCATCGGCGATGGCCTGCACCGGCACGGCCACGCCCGGCGAATAGGCCAGTGACAGATCGCGCTGCGTCGCCATCGGCTTGGTCGGCTGGATCTCCAGCTTGCCGGGCTTGCCGCTGGAGTGGAAGCGCAGCGCCTCCTGATTGGTGACGCTGGTGCGCTCGATCTTTCGGCTCATCGGGGGGCTCATTCTTTGGATTTGGTCCGGCAGCCTAACCGGTCGGTTACCGGGCCGCAGCATTTTCTTGCCTTCCGCGCGCCAATTCCGTGAGAACGGAAGGAACGGCCGTTAGTCACCCCTGCCAGGTTGTCTTTTCGTCCCATCGCAACCGAACATCGATTCTGGTCACATGACCAAGGATTGAGCGGCGGGAATTAATTTCTATACTGACTATATGACGGAACGCGTTTCTGCCTCCGGACGGGAGCGCAGGCGCCGGAAGGCCGCGTATGGGGTAGTCCAAATGGCAGCCTTCCGGCGCCCATGCAGCGGAGATTTCGCCGTGGCCCTTGCTCTCGGTCCGGGGTTCGATCCCCATTCCTGCCTCTTTGGCGCCCGCCGGACCGCTCCATCGCTGGATGGGCCCATTGGGAGGCACGACCGCCCGGCTTCCCGATCTCCTGGGTCCGTCCGCACGCGTTCAAGCGCACGGCCCCGAGCATCCGGCCACCGCACTTCCCTGCCACGTGTGCGACGGTCGCGACGACGTCCCGTTGCGGCAGGCAAC